>CAZMCV010000091.1:0-16869 GCA_964564645.1 uncultured Acetobacteraceae bacterium | reverse complement strand
CTTTCCCGCGCGCCGAGGCTGAAGCGCCGACGCACGGACCTCGCTGCCGCACGACAGGGACCAGAAAGAGAGGAGGGGTCGCCGCATACGGCGACGGGAGAATACTTTCTCCCCGGCCTTGCCTTGGCCGCCGCGACGCCATTCGCCCGGCTGCCCCGCCAGGCAGGCCAGCCCCGGCCCGGCGTGTTGCCGCACGCATCGCCCTCCACCCGCACCAGGTGCCAGAAGACGATGATGGGGGGCGTTGGGGGGAAGAAGCGTCTTCTTCCCCCCGACCTGCTCAATACTCGAACTGATAGGTCAGCCCGATCCGATCCCCCGCCGGCCCGGTCGCCGTCTGCCCCTCCAGCCGCAGGCGCGGCGTCAGCTCCACCTCCACGCCCACGCCCGTCTGCCCGCCCTGCACCCCCTGCCGCAGCCCGACATAGACCCCGGGCGCGACATAGCGTCCCGCCTCGACCGAGGGCCCGCTGCCGCGCCCGCTGCCCGATTCGCCGCCTTCGGGCGCGCCGGCGACGCCGAGGCGGTCGAGCCCGAGCGCGCTGCGCACCTTGTCGAGCACCGCCGCCCCGCCGCTGCCCGCCCCGGTGAGCTGCGCCAGCGCCTCGGCGATCTGCGCGATCTCGAAGGGCGA
The DNA here is from genome assembly GCA_964564645.1 of uncultured Acetobacteraceae bacterium. GTDB lineage: Bacteria > Pseudomonadota > Alphaproteobacteria > Acetobacterales > Acetobacteraceae > CAZMCV01. The sequence goes on along the minus strand of CAZMCV010000091.1, from coordinate 16,235 downwards.
GAGGTTGCTGGTCGCCCGGTCGAACAGCAGCCGCGCCAGGATCTCGTCCTGCGGCAGCTCGGGCGAGGAGCTGAAGGTGATCTCCGGCGCGGTCGGCGGTCCCTGGATCTGGATGGTGATGCTGGTGTTGCGCGCCTGCGCCCGCGCCGTCAGGTCGAGCTGCGGGATCAGCGTGCCCGCGGCGAAGTCGATGCGCCCGCGGTCGAAGGTCAGCCGCCGCGCCAGCACGTCGAGCGTGCCCCGCCGCAGGGTGAGCCCGCCCGAGGGCATGGGCTGCGCCAGCGTGCCGCCCACCCGGACATCCCCGCCGAGCTCGACGTTCACGCCCCGCCCGCGGATGTAGATCTGCCCCGGCGAGCGGATCGCGATGTCGAGCGCGATCGGCGGCAGGCCCGAGGGCGCGGATCCCGCCGCGGGCCCAGGCTGGGCCGAAGGCGGCAGGATCGCGCCGGGCGGCTTGCGGCCGCGCACCTGCACCGGCTCGATCACCGGGATGCTGGAAGGCAGGTTGTTCGGGATGCGGATCTCGGCGCGCTGGATCCGCACCTCCCCGCCCAGCCGCCCGCCGGCCGCCAGGACGGGGCCGGTCAGCCGCAGATCCGCATCCAGGGTCGCGGTGCCCAGGTCGGAGACCACCGGCCTGGCCTGGCGCGCCACCAGGCGGAGATCGGCCGGGAAGCCCGGCGCGCCGAGATCGATCCCGCCCGACAGCGCGATGGTCCCGCCCCCGGCGGTCACGCCCTGCAGCCGCTCCACGACCAGCCGCGTCCCCTGGCCGGTGATGCTGCCGTTGAGGTCGGTCACCCGCACGCCGGTCACCGGGTTGCGGTAGGAGCCGCCGGCGAGCGTCGCGCGACCGCCGAGCTGCGGCGCGCCGAGCGTCCCGCCGGCCCGCAGCGCGAGCTGCACCCGCCCATCCACCCGGTCGGCGCCGGCCGCCAGGAAGGGGGCGGTGAGGGGCTGGAGGGCGAGCGCGCCGTCCAGGCTCGCCTCGAGCGGCGCCGCCGGCCCGAATCCGGCGCCGGCGCGGGGCAGGGCGGCGACGAGGGTCACCTGCCCGATCCGGCCCGCCTCCAGCACCGCCCGCAGCCGCGCCGGCCCGTCGAGCCGCCCGCTCGCCTCGGCGCGCAGGCCGAGGGGCGGCAGGCCCTGCGACCAGGCGGCGCCGGCCTGCAGCGCCTCGCCGCGCAGGTTGGCGCGGAACTCGGGCTGCGCCACGGGGCCGGTCAGCCGGACATCGCCCGAGAGGGTGCCCGAAGGCGTCATCTCGGGCAGGAAGCGCGCGGCGAGCGCCGCCGAAAGGCCGGTGAGCGTCGCCGTCACATCCGCCCGCTCCGGCCCCCAGCGCCCGCTCGCCGCCAGCCGCCCGCCGCGCGGCAGGCCGAGCGCCAGGCCGCCATTCCCGAGGGCGATGCCGCCATCCGCCCCGATCGTCACGCTGGCCGGCGCGGCGAGGCGGACGGTCTCGCCGAACGCCTCGGCCTGCAGCGCGGCCAGCTCCGCCCGCCAGCCGGCATCGCCTGCGAGGCGGGACAGCCTGCCGCGGCCGGCGACGCGCCCCGGCTCGGCGCTCCCCTCCACCGACCAGCCGAGGGATTGCGGCGTGCCCTCGGCGGCGAGGCGCAGGCGCGCCGCGGTGCCGCCGAAGACCAGGCGCGGCGCCTCCACCGTGGCGTCGAACCCCTGCTGGCTGTCGCGGGGGGCGAGCGCCGCCTCGGCGGAGAGCCGGCCCTCGAGCCCCGCGACGCCGGCGAGGCGGGCGAGCGGGGCGAGGTCGGCGGCTTCCAGCCGGACGCGGCCGTCGAAGAGGGTGGTGGCCAGGTCGAGCGCGCCGGAAGCGGTCAGCACCGCGGGACCGAGGGCGGCGCGCGCCTGCTCCAGCCGGACCCGCGCCGGCCCGCCGCCCGGCGCATCGCCCTCCGGCTGGCCGCGCAGCGCGAGCGTGACGGGCAGGCCGTCCAGCCTCGCCTCGAGGCTGGCCTCGGCGCGCGGCGCGGTGGCGGGAGATTCGACCCGCGCATCCAGGCTGAGCCCCGCCAGCACCCGCCCCGCGGTGACGATGCGGCCGGAGCGGGCGGTCAGGGTCACGGTCGGATCGGCCCGGCTTCCCCGCGTCTGCGCCACCGCCTCCAGCGCGCCCTCGGATCCGGCGCCGAGCACCTCGAGCCGCGGCAGGGAGAGGCGGGCGGTCAGATCCAGCGGGTCGGCCGCCGAGCCGGCGAGCAGGAGCCGCCCCTCCGCCCCCTCGATCGTGACGTCGAGCGTCGGGCCGGGCAGGGCGGCGGTGCCGGCCAGGGTCGGGGTGGGGCCGAGCACCGCATCGGCCTGCGGGATGCCGGTCGCCAGCCCCTCGGGCTGCGCGCGGAAGGCCAGGCGGGGCGCGGCCAGGGTGCCGGTCAGGTGCGCTTCCGCCCCGATCCCCTGCCAGGCGAGGGCCGGCTCGGGCGGCAGCAGGGCGGTGAAGCGCGTCGAGCCGGCGGCCGAGAGGCGGAGCGTCAGGTCGGCCGCCTCGGTCTCGAGGTTGAGGGTGCCGGTGATGCCGGCCTCCCCGGCGGGGATCGTCAGCGCCAGCCGATCGAGCCGGAGCGGGCCGGCGGCGGGCAGGGTCGCGTCCACGGCGAAGCGGGCGGGGAAGGCGAGATCGGCGAGCGCGGGCGAGGGCAGCAGGGGGGCGGCGCTCGCCTCGCCCTCCAGCATCGCGCCGAAGCCGCCCTCGGGCGGCGCGCGCACCGTGCCCGACGCGGCCAGGGTGGTGTCCGGGCCGAGCGCGGCGCGCAGGGTCAGGGCCGCGCCGGCGGCCGCCGGTCCGTCCAGCCCGAGATCGAGCGAGAGCGGCGAATCCGGCCGCCCGATCAGCCCGGCGACGAGCCCGCCCTCCGGCTCGCGCACCTCCACCCGGGCGCGCAGCCGGTCGGAGGCGGGGGCCAGGGCGAGGTCCACCGTGGCGCTGCCCTCCCGGTCCAGGCGGCGGAGGGCCAGCGCGGCGGTCAGGCCCTGGTCGTTCAGGCTCGCCCGCCCGTCCAGCGCGAAATCGGCCGCCTGGCCGGCGACGGCCGGGGCAAGCTCGAGCCGCGCGATCGCCAGCCGGTCGAGGGCGAGGTCCACGGGCAGGCTCGGCAGGCGCGGGATGAGGCCGGCGGAGGGGTCGGGCGGGGGCGCGTTGGGGTCCGGGACGGGCAGGCGATCGATCCGCAGGACCGAGGCCTCCAGCGCCTCCAGCCGCAGGATCCCGCGCAGCAGCGAGGTCGGCGCGATGTTCAGCCGGACGTCGCGCAGCACCAGCCACACGCCCTGGCTGTCCGAGAGGGTGATGCGCTCGGCGCGCGGCGCGGCCCGCCAGGCGCCCTCCAGCCCCTCCACCTGCAGGCCGGGGACGAGGTTCTGCAATTGCCGCTCGAGGAAGGAGGCCGGCTCGGCCCGGTCCGTCTGCGCCAGCGCCGCGCCGAGGCCGAGCGCGAGGCAGAGCGCCAGCAGGAGCCCGAGGGGGCGCCGGGCGAGGGGACGGCGGGGTGGGCGGGGCGCCGTCATGGGTCGGAAGCCCTCACGGGTCAGAAGGCCTGGCCGATGCCGACATAGATGCCGTAGCCGGAGGAGCCCACCTGGCGGATCAGCGGCAGCGCCGCATCCAGCCGGATCGGCCCGATCGCCGTGTAGTAGCGCACGCCGAGCCCGACGCCGACGCGGAAATTCTGCGTATCGGGGACGGAGTTGCTGGAGACCGAGCCGGTGTCGACGAAGCCCACCACCCCCCAGCTCTGCAGGAAGCGCTGGCGCCACTCCACGCTCGTCTCGAACACGCCGCCGCCGCCGAGCAGCCGCCCCTGCGCGTCGCGCGGCCCGATCGAGAGGTAGTCGTAGCCGCGGACCGAGCCGCCGCCGCCGGCGAAATAGCGCAGGTGCTGCGGCACCTCCGTCGTGCTCGCCCCGAGCAGCGAGCCGATGCTTCCGCGCAGCGCCAGCACGCCGCGCCCGTCGCCCGTGGCGTCCCAGTAGGTGCTGGCGGTGACGCGGGTCGGCGCGAAGGGCGTCGCGTCCTGGACGCTGTAGCTCGGCGTCAGGGTGGCGATGATGCGCAGGCCGCGCGTCGGGTCGAGCAGGCTGTTGCTGTCGTCCCAGCGCAGGTTCAGCGCGACGCCGAGCACCTGGTAGTCGGTCAACGGCCCGCCCGAGGGGCCGTCGCGGCCGATATCGACCAGCGGGCCCGCGCCATAGGTCAGCCGCTCCGAATGCCGCTGCTCGAGGATCGCCGAGGCGACGATGCCGTCGCGGTCATAGGCCTCCAGCCGCTCGCGCAGCGCGCCGAGCGTGTTGACCAGGGACAGGTCGCGGCCCCAGAGGCCGGGGACCCGGAGGGTGGCGAAGGCGCGGTAGAGGCTGTCCGTCGACACGTTGCCGCCGCTGCCGAGGCGCGCGACCTCGCCTTCCAGCCGCAGCCTCTCGGCCTGGCCGAACAGGTTCCGGTGTTCCCAGAAGACGCGGACGGAGGGGCCGTAATTCGTCTCGTAGGCGAGGGTGGCGCCGAAGGCGCGGCGCGGGCGCTCGGTCACCTCGAAGGTCACGGGCAGCTCGCCCGCATCGTTCAGCCGGTCGGGCACCACGGCGCGGACAGAGCCGAAGGGGCCGAGGGCGAGGATCCGCCGCCGCGTGTCCTCCAGCCGCTTTGGGCTGTAGACGCCCGCGCCGAGCTGCTGGCGGGCGAAGCGGGCCAGGAAGGCGGGGTCCACGCGCTCGGTCCCGGCGACCGCGGGCGGCGCGAAATGCGCGCGCGGGCCCGGGGCGAGGGTCCAGGTCACGTCCATGCTGCGCCGGTCGTAATCCACCACCGCCCGTCGCCCTTCCACGCGGGCGAGCGGATACCCGGCGTCGAACAGCGCCTGGCGCAGCCGCGCCTCCGCCGCCAGCACCGGCGCGGCGGCGGCGGGGTCGCCGGGGGCCAGGCCGAAGCCACCCTCGGTCGCGGCCGCGACGGCCGGGGCCGCGGCGGCCCGGTCGGCCCGGACCTCGACCTGGCCGATCGTGTAGAGCGGGCCCGGCTCCGCCGCGATCTCGACCGGGATCGGCGCATCGCGCGGCAGCGATTCGAGCCGGTCGGCGAGGCCGGGCGTGCCGAGCGGCGTGCCGCCGATGCGGATGTCGACGGCGCCGCCCCAATAGCCCTCGGAGTGCAGCGCCCGCGCCATCCGCTCGCGGTCCTCCGCGGCGCGGGCGACGAGGCCGAAGGGGGTCGTCGGCGCCTGCTCGCGCAGCTGCACGAGCCGCGAGGCCTCGCCCAAGGCGGTGTCGAGCGAAGCATTGCCGGTCGGCGCGATGGCGACCGTGTAGGGCCGGTTGGCCGGATCGGGCGGCATCTCGGCGGCCTGCTCCTCCGCCGCGCCATCCCTGTCGCTGCCGCCGAACCAGTTCCGCCAGAACTGGGCGCCCGCCGGGCGCGCCAGCAGCGCGGCCAGCACCAGGGCGGCGAGCATGAAGGCGGCCAGCCGGACCGGTGCGGAAGGCCGTGGCGGCAGGGCGGGCGCGGGACGGTTCATGGCGAGGCCCGGGGATCCCGTCGCGCGCTTTGGGGTGGTCCGGCCCCGGCGGCCATCCTACACCGGTTCCCATGGATGCTTCCCTGGCCGATCGCCTGACCGCCTGGCGCCGTCACCTGCATGCCCACCCCGCCGTCACGCTGCAGGAAGCCCCGACGGCCGCCTTCGTTGCCGAACGCCTGCGCGAGCTGGGCATCGAATGCACCACCGGCATCGGCGGTCATGGCGTGGTCGGCACCCTGCGGCGCGGCGACGGGGCGGGCGGGAACCGGTCGGTCGGGCTGCGCGCCGACATGGACGCGCTGCCGATCCAGGAGCTGAACCCGCTGCTGCCGCACCGCTCCACGGTGCCGGGCGTGATGCATGCCTGCGGTCATGACGGCCATACGGCGGCGCTGCTGGGCGCCGCGGCGCTGCTGGCCGCGGATACGGGCTGGTCCGGCACGATCCGGCTGGTGTTCCAGCCGGCCGAGGAGGGGGGTGGCGGGGCGCGGTCCATGATCGCCGATGGTCTGTTCCAGCGCTTTCCCATGGAGCGGATCTTCGGATGGCACAATTGGCCCGGACTGGAAGCCGGCACGGTCGCCGTCCATGACAGTTCCGTGATGGCGGCCGGGGCGCGCTTCGACATCGCCTTCGAGGGCCATGCCGGCCACGCGGCGCTGCCGCACCTGACGCGCGATCCGATGCTGGGCGCCGGCCACGCCATCGTCGCCCTGCAGGGGCTGGTCGCGCGCGGGCTGGACCCGCTCGATTCGGGGGTGGTCAGCGTGACCGTCGCCGAGGCGGGGGAGGCGGTGAACCAGGTGCCGCGCCGGGCCGTGCTGCGCGGCACGATGCGCTGGCTGCGCGACCCGGTCGGCGATTCGCTGGAGGAGGGGATGCGCCGCGTCTGCGCCGGCATCGCCGCCGCCTATGGCCTGGCGGCGGAGGTGAGCGTGCGGCGCGGCGTCCGCGTCACCGCCAACACGCCGGCGGAGCGGGAGCTGGCGGCGTCGGCGGCCGGGGCGGTGACGGAGGTGCGGCGCGACCTGCCGCCGGCGATGACGGGGGAGGATTTCTCCTGGTTCCTGGCCGAGGTGCCGGGGGCGTTCGTGTGGATCGGCAACGGCGCAACGGAGCCGGGGCGGGAGCTGCACAGCCCGCACTACGATTTCAACGACGAGGTGCTGCCGGTGGCGAGCCGGTACCTGGCGGAGGTGGCGAAGCGGGCGCTGGCGGGGATCGATGGGGAAACGGCCCGGGCGGCCCCAGGCGCCCCGCCCTGAAGGCGGCATCCGCCCGGGCGCGGGCCGCTCCGGACCCATTGCGCGCCGGGCCAGCAAGGTGATCCCGGGCCCATCGGTCGCGGCCATGGCGGAATGCCGGCCCCCCACCACCGGAACGACACGAAGCGGCCAGACCCGCGACGGGCCGTCACGCCTGTGCCATCATGTCCCGATGGCCCCCGCCGCTCCGTAAACCCGCGGCAAGGGCCGGGCGAAGGCGGGTCGGCCGGTCGGGTCGACGCGCCAGGCAGCAGGGAGGATCCGCGTGCCGTTCTGGGCCATGCCCGCCGCCTTGCCGCCTGTCCGACCGCGGCGACGGAGCCGATCCGTCGCGGCGGCGCTGTCCTCCGCCCTGCTGCTCGCCGGGACCGGCTGTGCCGGCGATGGCGGGACCAATGCCGGCCCGTCCTGGGGCTTGCCCCTCTGGCCGAGCCGGAGCTTCAGCCCCCCCTCCGAGACGCGGCCGCCCTGGCTGTCGCCGACGCCCCCGGCGCCCGTCCCGCGCATCCCGGTGCCGGATGGCGCGTTCCAGGCCTGAACGGCCGACCCCTGAACGGGCGACCAGGGAGGCCCGCCACGCGGGACCGCCTGGATATCCGCCCGGCGACCGCGCAAGGCGATCCCTCGCGGGCCCGTTGACGGCACGCGCGCCGGGCGCCGCCCCGCCGCGACCGGCCCGCCCGCGCGGATGACACACGCCCCGCGCCGCCGCCTGCTGATCGTCCAGCACTCGCTGACCGGCACGGCGCGGCAGATGGCCGAGGCGGCGGCGCGCGGCGCCATCGCCGCGGAACCGGCGGTGGAGACAAGCCTTCTCCCCGCCGCCGCGGCGGGGCCCGAGGCGTTGCTGGCCGCCGATGGTTACCTGTTCGCCACGCCCGAGACGCTGGCCAGCATGGCCGGGCTGATGAAGGATTTCTTCGACCGCTGCTACTATCCGGCGCTGGGGCGGATCGAGGGGCGGCCCTATGCCGCGCTGATCGCGGCCGGCACGGACGGGACCGGCGCGCTGCGCCAGATCGAGCGGATCGCCGCGGGGTGGCGCCTGCGCGCGGTGGCGGCGCCGATCATCCTCCGCACCGGCGCGGACACGCCGGCCGCGATCCTCGCCCCCAAGCAGGTCGGCGCGCCGGACCTGGCGCGCTGCGAGGAAACCGGGGCCGCCCTCGCGGCCGGGCTCGCCCTCGGCATCTTCTGACAGCGATCTTCCGGCCGCGACGTCCCGGCCTTTGCGGAGCCTTCACCCGGCCGCGGCAGGTATGGCCATGCCGCGGGGAATGGGGCACACCCGCCCCGCCCGACGCCGCCGGGCCTTTCGCCGCGCGGCGAGGGGGGCGCGGGTCGCGCGGCGGGGCAGGGGATGGCGGGACGATGATGGAGCTTGCGGACGCCCGGGGCGGCGATGCGGGCGGCGGGCAGGCCGCGCGGCCGGAGGGCGCCGCGGGGGGCCTCGACTACATCGTGCTCGGCGTCGGCCGTTCCGGCACCACCGCCCTCGCCCGGGCGCTCAACCTCGATCCCGCGATCTTCTGCGCCATCGAGTATTTCCACGAGATGCCGCGCGCCGACTTCGCGCGCCTGCGCATGCCCGACGCCTTCTTCGACGAGGCCTGGCGCGCGACGACCCCGCAGAACACCCGCAACTCCCGCGAGATGCTGCGCGGCAAGCTCGCGGCCGGTCCGGTCCGCGCCTATGGCAACAAGCATCCGAGCTACACCCTGGTGATGGATGCGGTGAACGAGGCGATGCCGGGGCTGCGGAACCTCTGCATCTATCGCGGCCCCGCCGCCATCGCCGACAGCTGGGAACGCCGCGCCGTCAACCCGCGCGACGCCGCCTGGCCGAGCGGCCGCGTCGGCCTCTACGGCATCGTCAGCTGGCTGCTGCTGCTCTCCCGCCTGGTCGAGGCGCGGCAGGCGGTGCGGATCATCGACTATCGCGCGCTGTTCTTCGAATCCCCCGATTTCGCCGAGGCGACCTATCGCTACGTCGCCGATGGCGAGCCCTCCGCCGGCGTGATGGACCGCTTCCGGGGCGAGATGTTCAATGCCTCGCCGGGCTCGGGCGGGCGCGGACGCGCCGGCGGCGGGCGGGCGGCGCCCGCCGATGGCCCGCATGACGCGCTGCTGCGCGAGATCGGGGCGCCGGACCTCGATGCGCGGATGACCAGCGAGGGCTTCGCCACGCTCGACGCGGTGCGGGAGACGCTGCGCGGCTTCGTCGCCGCGGCCTTCGCGCCGACCGCCCGCTACCTCGGCGACTGGGTCGAGGCGCATGCCGCGGGGCGGGAGGATCTGCTCGACTTCGGCTGGAAATGGGCCGCGGGCACCCTGGCCGGCTGGGACACGGCGGAGAGCCCGACGCTCGCCGCCACCGTCCCGCTGCTCGCCGGCTTCATGGGGCGGATGGCGCGGCTCGATCCGGCGCTCGCCTCCCAGCACACGGCGCGCATCCGCAACCTGGCCGAGCGCCTGCCGCCCGCGCTGCGCGGCGAGATCCTGGCGCTGCATCGCGCCATGCCGCGCGCGACGGAGGCGGCGCGCAAGCCACCCGCCCAGGTCTACCTGGCCGGCCAGCACGCGATGAACGCCCGTACCCTGTCGCGGGACGGCCAGCACGAGGCGGCGCTGGAGGAGGCCCGGCTCGCCGAGGCCGCCGCGCCCGAGGAGCTGCGCTACCGCTCGCTGCTCGCCGACATGCTGCTGAAGGCGGGGGAGACGGAGGAAGCCGAGGCGGTGATCGAGGCCGAGCTCGCGCGCTTCCCGCAGGATGCGGTGCTGCTCCGGCTGCGCAGCCGCCTGCTGGCGCGGCTCGACCGGCTGGAGGAGGCGGCGGAGGCGGGGCGCGCGGCCCTGGCGCGGGCGCCGGCCGACGAGGCCTCGCGGCGCTGGGTGGAGCGGATGGAGCGGCTGCTCCAGGCGAAGGAGCGCCGGGGGGCGAAGCAGGAGGCGGGGGAGGGGTGAGAGCCTGTGGAGGAAGGCCCCCCGGATCCGGATCCTGGTGGGATTTCCCCGTGATTCCAAAGGGCATGCGGTCGCGGATCCGTCTTCCACGCGAAGCTTGGGCGGCGCCTCTCCGCGGCGGGCGGGCCCGGTGGCGAAGGGCGGCCCCCCGCCTCGCGGAGCGCGCGCGCGCCGGGGGGCAGGCACCCCGGCAGGACTCGTCGGAAAACAAGGCGTTGGAGCTCGATCCGCGATACGCTTCGCGGGGATCGCCCGGGATCAGGCGGCCTTCACGCAACCTCGTCCAGGCCGTTGATCTCAGGGCCGCTGGGCGCCCCCGGAGGGTGCCCCCCGATCGCCGCCCGCCCGGCACCCACCGCTAGGCCCCGCGTCGCGGCGTGCTGCCGGTGCCGCGTCCCTGGGCGTAGAGCAGCCGCATCAGCGTCCGCTCCACCTCCGCCTCGGGGATCGGCTCCAGCGCGCCCTCCGGCGGCAGCTCGTCGAGCATGTCGGAGAACAGGGTGGCGCGTTCCGGGAACCAGGCGCGCCGCACCGCCTCGTTCGAATCCGCGAAGGCATCGAGGAACCGGCGCGCCGCCTCGCGCGAGGGCTTCTCGCCGGGGCCCGGGCAGAGCCGCTCGAGCTGCGCGCTCAGCCGGTTGCAGAAGCGCCGCATCTCGACCTCGCTCAGCGCCGGCTCCTGCTCCCCCTGGGCGGCGATGATGCGGCGCAGCACGGTCTGGGCGAGGCGCGACAGGCTGGCATTCTCCTGCCGCCCTGCGCCGATCGCCAGCGGCGCGTCGATTCCCGCCACCTGCAGGAAGTCGAGGACGACATCGCCATCCTTCAGCAGCCGCCGCTCGAACAGGCGCGGGCGCATCGCGTCACGTCCGAAGACCTTGGCCCAGCGGCCGATCAGCGCCTCGAAATCATAGTAGAGCCGGTCGACCCGCTCCGGATCGGGGACCATCGGCGCGACCTTGCCGGTCCGCAGCAGGGTGCTGGCATGGCTGACCGCGAGCTGGTCCTGGCGGCGGATGTAGACGACGACCCGGAAGGCGCCGAAATGCGGCGCGAGCAGGGTCCTCAGGCGCTCCACCTGGTCGGCGCGGGCGACGCGGCTGTGCAGGAATTCCGAGGAGAAGACGACCGTCCGCACGCTGTCGGGCAGCGCCTCCAGCTCCTCCGTCACGCGCCGCGCGGCCTCGGCGATGGTCCGCTGCGGCTGCTCCGCCCCGCCGAGCAGGGCCAGGAATTCGCGGGTCCGCGGGTTGCGCTCGCCGACCGCGAGCAGGGCGAGGGCGTGGTGGTTGGTGGCATCCTGGCCCCAGCCGCGCCCGGGCTCGACCGGGTAGCAAGCGCCGGCACGCAGCAGCGCCGCGCGCTGCTCGGCGAGGACGGCCTGGATGGTGGTGGTGCCGGTCTTCTCCGTCCCGATATGCAGGACGGCGGTGCGCTCGCTGCTGGCCGCCATGCCGACCCCTTCCGGCGCGCCGAAGCGGGCCCCTGTCGGCACGCCGGGCGCGGATGATGGACCGGAGGCGGTTCGGCGCCCCATGCGCGCCGGCGCAGCGGATCCCGGTCCCCCTCGGAGCCGACGCGCTGCGGCGATGGCCGCGCCGTCGCCCCCGTAGCCCCCGGGGCGGGCGCGGCGACCGCCGCGCCGGCTCTATAGGTCGTGTCGACGGGGCTGCAAAGCGGGCCGGGAGGGCGGCGCGCCGGCCGCCCGCGGCACCCGCCGCTCAGTCCTGCAGGAAGCTCCGCAGCGCGCGGCCGCGGCTGCCGGCCTGGAGCTTGCGCAGCGCCTTCGCCTCGATCTGGCGGATGCGCTCGCGCGTCACGCCGAAGGTGCGGCCGACCTCCTCGAGCGTGTGGTCGCTGGGCATGCCGATGCCGAAGCGCATGCGCAGGATCCGCTCCTCGCGCGGCGAGAGGCCCGACAGCATCCGCGCCGCCGCCTCGCGCAGCGAGGAGCGCGCGACGGCGTCGAAGGGCAGCACCGCGTCGCGGTCCTCGATCAGGTCGCCGAGCTCGGCATCGCCATCCTCGCCGATCGGGGTCTCGAGCGAGACCGGCTCGCGCGCCAGGCGCTGCACCGCGCGCACCTTCTCGAGCGGCATGCCGAGGCGGTTGGACAGCTCCTCGGGCGTCGGCTCGCGCCCCGATTCCTGGGCCAGGCGTCGGCCGACCCGGGCGATCTTGCCCGCGGTCTCGGCCATGTGGACCGGCACGCGGATGGTCCGCGCCTGGTCGGCGATGGCGCGGGTGATCGCCTGGCGGACCCACCAGGTGGCGTAGGTCGCGAACTTGAAGCCGCGGCGCCAGTCGAACTTGTCGACCGCGCGCATCAGCCCGATGTTGCCCTCCTGGATCAGGTCGCCGAACATCAGGCCGCGGTTGCGGTAGCGCTTGGCGATATGGACGACCAGGCGGAGATTGGCGCGGGTCAGCTCCTCCTTGGCGCGGCGCATCTCGCGGTCGCCGCGGACCACATCGGCATAGACGCGCTTCAGCTCGACGGCCGGCAGGCCGGTCGCGCCGGCCAGCCGGTCGGCCTCGGCCTGGATGTCCTCGAGCCCGGCGGCGAGCGCCAGCAGCGCATCGGCCTGGCGGGCCACGCCGCCGCGCCCGGAAGGCTTCACCCCCTTGGCGGCGGCGAGCACCCGCGCCGCGCCGGCCTCGCTGCCGTTCCAGACGCCGAGGAAGGATTCGCGGCTGACACCCGCGGCCATCGCCAGCCGCATCACCTTGCCCTCGAGCGGGGTCAGCTTGCGGTTCGCGTCGCGCAGCGTCGCCACGAGCTCGTCGATCCGGGCCTCGCGCAGGCGGAGGCCGCGGATCAGCTCGGCGGTGATGCGCCGCTCGGCCCGCGTATCGGTCCCCGCCGGGATGGCGGAGAGCCGGTCCCCGACCTCGAGCACCGCATCGAGCCCGGCCAGGGTCTCGGGCTTCAGCCGCTCCTCGAGGGAGGTGTGCCCCGGCGCCTCGCCGCTCTCGACCAGCTCCTCGGCGGCGGGCAGCGGGGCGGAGGGGGCGGCGCTCGGGGCCGAATCGGCGGCGGCGGCGGCGGCCTCGATCTCGATCAGCTCGCGCAGCGGCAGGCGGCCGGCCGAGACGCCCTCGCGCCAGCGGCGCAGCGTCTCGAAGGTCGCCGGGCTCTCGCAGAGGCCGGCGAGCATGGCTTCCCGCCCCGCCTCGATGCGCTTGGCGACCGCGATCTCGCCCTCGCGCGAGAGCGGCTCGGCGGCGCCCATGTCGCGCAGGAACATGCGCACCGGGTCGTCCGTGCGCACCGTCTCGACCTCGTCGGGGTCGGCGGTGCCGGCGGCCGCGGCGGTGCCCGGCGCCTGGGCGGGGGAGGGGGCGACGCCGCCCGGAAGCGGCTCCCCATCCTCGCCGAGCGCCACATCCTCGACGAGCGGGATGCCGGCATCCTCGAGGACGGCCTCGGCCTCCTCGAGCTCCTCGGCCGGGGTGGAGCCCGGTGGCAGCAATTGGTCGAATTCGGAGCGGGTCACCTGCCCGCGGGCGTGGCCCCGGCTCAGCAGCTCGGCGAGCGCCCTCGATCGGGCGTCGAACGGCATGCCGTCCTCCGCCTCGCCGCGAACCGCCGCCTCCCGGTACCCGACCATTCCATCCATGTCTCGACCCGCTCGCTCGCTATGCATCGGTGTTCACGGGGCTCCGTCGCGTTCTGCCGGATGCCCAACGCAAGACCATCCATCACCTTTCCGCGCCAGCGGCCCCAATATCCCGTCCTCCGTGGATACGGCACGCGCCGCCGCGCGCCTGAGGCGCTGGGCAGCGGGGCCGATCAGGCCGGAACAGGGTTGGAGCGCCGCGCGGGCGGTCTGCTATATAGGCACATTCAGCCGCCGTTGACACCCTGTTATGCAGGCAAGGCAGGAATGCGTCGCCGCCCGGCCTCCGCGCCGGGCGGGGCGGCGGTCCGGCGGGACGGCGCCATCGCGTCCCGCGGGAAGGGGCGCGGGCGGGGAAACCGGATGCCCGCCCCCGCGGCCGGCCCAGGGCTGGTGAACGACCCGGGCCGGCGAGGGAATGCCCGCGGAGATCATCGGGGATCTCCCCCGGACCGGGGCGGACGGGCATTCCCCCGGCAAGGCTCAGGGTTCGTGAGGAAATCGAACCTGCGAGAGAATGCCCTTTGAAATTATTGGAGAATTCTCTCCAAGATCGGGGCTGGCGGGCATTCTTCCACGCACTCTCAGCGGATCGCGATCGGGTTGATGATCGCCTGCACCGCGCCCTTGTAGCGCGGCTGGCCGAGGACGAACATGAACTCGCTGACCCCGTCGCGGACCAGGCCGGAGGTGTCGAGGTTCTCGAGGATGTGGATGCCGTTCTGCGCCAGCAGGATCTGGTGGCCCTGCCAGAGCACGTTCGCGTCCTTGAAGGGCACGCATTCCACGCCCCAGGTGTCGGCGCCGACCGCGCAGGGCTGCAGCGAGGCGAGGAACTCGGCCCCCGCGCCGTCGATGCCCGGCTCCTCGGCGCCGAATTTCTGCGGGTCCTGGTTGATCATCGGCAGCCAGCCCGTGTGCAGCACCACCACGTCGCCCGGCGTGACCCGCACGTTCTGCGCCTGCATCGCCGCGCGCAGCTCATCGGCCGTGACCAGCTCCCCGCCATCGAGGCGCGGCTTGCCCTTGGCCTTGGCGAGGTCGACCAGGACGCCGCGGGTGACCATCGGCGGCACGTTCTCGACGCCGAGCTTGGTGACGCCCGTGGTCTTCACGAAGTCCTGGGCGCGGTTGCCGTTGTAGAAGGTGTAGTCGACGCCGAGATGGGCGAAGGTGTCGAGCTGGGTCCCGACGCCGAGCCAGCCGGTGATCATGTCGTCGACATAGGACATCTTGTTGCTGCCGAAGGTCGTGCCGCCCTCCTGGCCGGGCATCAGGATGGTCACGCCGATGCTGCGCGGCGGGAAGGCCGGGGTCGAGCGGTCGACCACGATGCCCATCGGGTAGGTCTTGCCCGTGGTGACCAGGCGCGCCGCTTCCTGCGCCTTCTGCGGCGTCACCAGGTTCATGTTGCCGATGGTGTCGTTCGGCCCGAAGCGCGAGGTCCGGACCGGGCCCGCGGCGGCGGCGGCGCCGGCGGTCTGGGCCTGGACCGGAGTGGCGCGAAAGCCCTGCTGGATGGCCAGGCAGCCGGCGCAGGAGGCGCCGAACACCTCGCGGCGGGACAATCCGTGCATGCGTCTTTCCTCCCCAATGGCGCCGGCCCCTGCGATGCTCGTCGGCAGCGGATGGCACGCGGGATGGTGGCCGAGCGACGCCACAGGGGCAACATCCAGGTTGCGCGCGCCCCGCGAACTCGGACCCTCCGCGTCGCGCGCGGCCCGGCCGAGCACGGCGCGCGGCAGCCATGCCGGGCGGGCGGGCGCAATCCGTGGTGTCCGACGTTCCGGCCGACCACAGTCCGTGGTAGTCAACCCCCATGGACACGGAAGACCAGGAAAATCCCACCCTCGCCATCGGCGCCGACCATGCCGGCTTGCCGCTGAAGCGCGTCCTGCACCAGGCGCTCTCGGCCGCGGGGCATGCGGTGCTGGATTTCGGCACCGTCGAGGAGGCGAGCGTCGACTATCCCGATTTCGCGCACGCGGTCTGCGGCGCCGTCGAATCGGGCCGCGCCCGCTTCGGGGTGCTGGTCTGCGGGTCGGGGATCGGCATGGCGATCGCCGCCAACCGGCATGCGGGCATCCGCGCCGCGGTGCTGCACGGCACGACCGAGGCAAGGCTGGCGCGCGCGCACAACGACGCCAATATCGCGGCCTTCGGCGCCCGCCTGGTCGGGCCGGAGGTGGCGCAGGACGCGCTCCGGACCTTCCTCGCCACCCCCTATGAGGGCGGGCGCCACGACCGGCGCCTGGCCAAGCTCGCGCCGCCTCCGCAGGGACAGACGCCGTGAACGAGACCACCGCCGCCCATCGCATCCCCGACCGCTTCTTCGCCGCCCCGCTCGCCGAGGCCGATCCCGAGCTGGCCGCGTCCATCGAGGCCGAGCTGCGCCGCCAGCAGGACGGGATCGAGCTGATCGCCTCCGAGAACATCGTCTCCCGCGCCGTGCTCGAGGCGCAGGGCTCGGTGATGACCAACAAGTACGCCGAAGGCTATCCCGGCCGCCGCTACTATGGCGGCTGCGAGGCGGTCGATGTCGCCGAGCGGCTGGCGATCGAGCGGGCGACGCGGCTGTTCGGCTGCGGCTTCGCCAACGTCCAGCCGCACAGCGGCGCGCAGGCCAACCAGGCGGTGTTCCTGGCCCTGCTGCAGCCGGGCGATGCCTTCATGGGCCTCGACCTCGCGGCTGGCGGGCACCTGACGCATGGCTCGCCGGCGAACCTCTCCGGCAAGTGGTTCCGCCCCGTGCCCTACACGGTCCGGCGCGAGGACCAGCGGATCGACATGGAGGAGGTGGCGCGCATCGCGCGCGAGGCCCGGCCGAAGCTGATCATCGCCGGCGGCAGCGCCTA
>CAZMCV010000090.1:0-16947 GCA_964564645.1 uncultured Acetobacteraceae bacterium | reverse complement strand
GGCCGGACCGCGAGAGCGCGCGGCTGCACCTCGAGAGCATCAAGCGGATCCTGGCACGGGAGGAGCCGGGCTTCGCCGAGTGACGCGGCGCCTCAGAGTTCGCGAAGGCATCGAACCTGCGGAAGGGTGCCCCTTGGAATCATTGCGGAATATCCGCCAGCATCGGAGCTGGCGGGCATCCTTCCACAAACTCTCACCGCGGCCCCTGGTCGAGCCCGGCGCGCAGGCGCCTGCCCTCCTCGCTCGCCGGGTCGATCAGCCCCTCCCGCAGAAAGAGGTCGATCAGCACCAGGTTCACGTTGAACTTCACCTGATCGGTGTCCCGCACCGCCTCCAGCACGCGGCGCGCGGGCCAGAGCTCGAAGCGCTCCACCTCGTCGTCGTTCGGTTGCGGCACGAAGCCCTCCGGCAGGTCGAGGTCGTAGCAATGCAGCACGTCGCGCCGCACCCCCTCGGCCTGGCGCAGATGGTAGGACAGGCGGCCGACGCGGCGCGCCTGCCGGGCGAGATCGGGCGGCACGCTCGCCTCCTCCCCCGCCTCCTTCACCAGCGTCTCCTCGGCCGTGAGCCCGGCCGGGATGCCGCCCGCGACCAGGTGGTCGAGCTGCCCGGGCGCCACCGACTTGTCCTTCGCCCGCCAGCCGACCCAGACATGCAGCCCGTCCGGCCGGCGCACCAGCCCGTTCACATGCACGCCCTGGGCGATGATCCCGAAGGCCGGGATCGCCCCGCGGTCGAGCCTGGCCAGCACCGGCCCCGCCGCGCCCGCCCGGACGTCGAAGGCCTCGCCGCGCAGGCGGGCCAGGCCCCGCGCGGCCAGGGCCGCCGCCGCCTCGGCGAGCGCCGCACTCCGCGCCTCGGGCGTCGCGAGGCCCGGGTCCAGCGCGACGCCACCCCCCGGCCCGGGCCGCAGGGCGCCGGGGAAGCGGGCCAGCGCCCCGGCGACCTCCGGGGTCAGCCAGCCGACCTGCGCGCCCGCCAAGCGGAAGGGATGCAGGCCCGCGAAGGAGGGCAGGTTGTGGCAGGCGGCGATGTGCCGCGCGAAGGGATCGGTCATGCCATGGGCCTCAGCGCCCGATCCACCGGGGCGGGATCGCCGAAGGGGGGGTGAAGCGGCGGCACGCGCCCAGGCTAGACCCGGGCGGGGCGGGGCGGAAGCGCGCGCCCCCGCCATCCGGCCCCGATGGACGGATCCCGCCGCCCCGGCCCATAGAGCCGCCCCCGGGAGAGATCGCGCCTTGGACCAACCGCAACGGACCCAGGCGGCGCCGCGCGCCGACCGCGAAAGCCATTTCGGCACCATGCGCCGATTGCTGCCCTGGCTGTGGCCGCGCGAGGAGCCGGGGCTGCGGCTGCGGGTCGTCGCCTCGATCCTCTGCCTGGTGCTGGCGAAATGCGCCAACGTCCTGGTGCCGCTGGCCTATGCGCGGGCGGTGGACGCGCTGGCGCCGAAGGGCGCCGGCACGGCCGACGGCGCGGCGGCGCTGCTGGCCATCCCGGTCGCGCTGGTGGTCGCCTACGGCCTGCTCCGCATCGCCAGCTCGCTGTTCGGAGAGCTGCGCAGCGCCCTCTTCTCCCGCGTGCAGGCGCGCGCGGCCCGGCGCATCGCGCTGTCGGTCTTCCGCCACCTGCACGCGCTCTCGCTGCGCTACCACCTGGACCGCCAGACCGGCGGCCTGTCGCGGGTGATCGAGCGCGGCACGCGCGGCATCTCCTTCGTGCTGAACTTCCTGCTGTTCAACATCATCCCGACGATCCTCGAGATCCTGCTGGTCGCGGTGATCCTGTGGGGAATGTTCTCCTTCTCCTTCGCCGCGGTGACCCTCGGCACCATCGCGCTCTACATCGCCTTCACGCTGCTGTTCACCAACTGGCGGCTGCGCTTCCGGCGGGAGATGAACGCGCAGGACCAGGACGCCAACACCAAGGCGATCGACAGCCTGCTGAACTACGAGACGGTGAAGTATTTCGGCAACGAGGCGCATGAGGCGCGCCGCTACGACGGCTCGCTCACCCGCTACGAGAACGCCTATGTGCGGTCCGAGACCACGCTGAACATGCTGAATGCGGGCCAGGCGGCGATCATCGCGATCGGGCTGACCGCGGTGATGCTGCTCGCCGCGCGCGGCGTCGCGTCCGGGGGGATGACCGTCGGCGATTTCGTGCTGGTGAACACCTACCTGATCCAGCTCTACATGCCGCTGAACATCCTCGGCTTCGCCTACCGCGAGATCCGCCAGGGGCTGACCGACACGGAGGCGATGTTCGACCTGCTGGCGGAGGGCCAGGAGGTCGCGGACGCGCCGGGCGCGGTCCCCCTGGCCCCCGGCCCCGGCGCCGTCGCCTTCGAGGCGGTGCGCTTCGGCTATCGCCCCGACCGGACGATCCTCAAGGGCGTCTCCTTCGCGGTGCCGCCGGGGCGGATGCTGGCGATCGTCGGGCCGACGGGGGCGGGCAAGTCCACCATCTCGCGGCTGCTCTTCCGCTTCTACGACGCGGAGGGCGGGCGGATCCTGGTCGACGGGCAGGACATCCGCGACATCACGCAGCACAGCCTGCGCGCCGCGATCGGCGTGGTGCCGCAGGACACGGTGCTGTTCAACGACACCATCCGCTACAACATCGCCTATGGCCGGCCCGGCGCGACGGATGCCGAGATCGAGCACGCCGCGCGGCTCGCCCAGGTGCATGATTTCGTCCTCCGCCTGCCCGATGGCTACCGCACCATGGTCGGCGAGCGGGGGCTCAAGCTCTCGGGCGGCGAGAAGCAGCGGGTCGCGATCGCGCGCACCATCCTCAAGGATCCGCGCATCCTGATCCTCGACGAGGCGACGAGCGCGCTGGATTCGCGGACCGAGCAGGAGATCCAGGCGGCGCTCCGCCAGGTCTCGCGCGACCGCACCACCCTCGTCATCGCGCACCGGCTCTCGACGGTGGTGGAGGCGGACGAGATCCTGGTGCTCCAGGACGGACAGGTGGCCGAGCGCGGGTCGCATGCGGCGCTGATCGCCTCGGGGGGCCTCTACGCGGCGATGTGGCAGCGCCAGGCGCAGGCCGTGGCGGCGGCCGAGGCGGCGGCGGCGGCGCAGGCGGCCGCCGAGCTCGATGCGCCGCGGACGGCGCGGCGGGGCGAGGGCATGCAGGCCGCTCCGTGACCGGACCGGCCCCGCGGACCCCGCCCGGGGCGCGGCGCATCCGCCACGCCCGGGGGCGATCGCGGAACGGCGCGCAGCTCGCACCCGCCGCGGGGGTTCCGAATGCCAACCACCCGACCCATCTGCCGCCGACAAGGAGAACGCTGCGCATGCAACTGGACCCCCAGGGCGTCGCCCCCGAGGACCTCAGCCACGCCGGCTCGGTGGTGGACAAGGCCATCGAGTACATGATGGGACAGGACATCGCGCCGATCTCGGTGGCCTCGGCCCTGCTCGGCGGCGCCCTCGGCCTGCTGGCCCGCAGCATGGACGATCGCGCGATCGCGGCGGTGCTGCGCAACGCCCTGGCCTCGGTCGAGTCGGGCGAGCTGCGGATGATGCGGGGCCAGGGCGGCCCCGGCGGGGGCTGACCGCGCCCCGGCCCGCTTGACGCGAGCGGACCCGCGGGCCATAGCCCGCGGCTCTTGGACAACCGCGGCGCCCCGTCGCGGTCGGCATCATGCCGGCCGATGTCGAGGCGCCCTTTCTCGTTTGGGACGCGCATCATGGCCCGCCGCTGCGGCATCACCGGCAAGGGCGTGCTGACCGGTAACAATGTCAGCCACGCCAACAACAAGACCCGTCGCCGCTTCCTGCCCAACCTGCAGGAGAGTTCGTTCTTCTCGGACGTGCTGGCGACCAGCATCCGCCTCCGCCTGTCCACGAACGGCATCCGCACCATCGAGCACAATGGCGGCATCGATGCCTTCCTGCTCGGCACGCCCGACCGGAAGCTGCCGGAGGAGGCGCGCGACCTGAAGCGCCGGATCGTCCGCGCCAAGGCGAAGAAGGACGGCGCCGAGGCCACCGCGGCGGCCTGACGGCCCCCGCCCCGGCGCCGGGGCGGTCAACACTTCCTTCATCCGGCCCCGGTATCGGGCGGGTGTGGACGCGAACGACACCGCCATCATCCTGACCCTGGCCCTGGCGGGTCTCGCCTGCGCGGCGATCGGCCTGCATTGGCGCGGCCGCCGCGGCGGCAACACCCAGGTCATCGAGCATTACCGGCAGGAGGCCGTGGCCCTCGACCGGATGCTCGGCCTGCTCGGGCAGGACATCCAGGCGCGCGGCCTGGCCCTGCTCGGCCTGGCGAGCGATCCCCCGGAAGCGACATCCAAGGCCCTGGAGGTCGAGGCGCGGCACATCCTCGCCCTGGCCGACGACCTGACCGAATGGCGGGCGATCTGGGCCGGGCCGCGCATGCTCAAGACCGAGCCGATGGCGGTGATGCCGCTGGTCGAGGACGCGGTGGCCAGCGTCGCCGCGCTGCTCGCCCCCGGGCGCCGGCAATGGCGGATCGCCGAGGATCTCGGCGCGATGGTCGTGCAGGCCGACCGGCGCGCCCTGCGCGGCGCGCTGGTCCAGGTCCTGCTCCGCGCCGTCCGCCTCACCCGTGACGGGGACTGGATCAATCTCCGCCCCGTGCTGGCCGGCGAGACGATTTCCCTGGTGGTCGAGGATGATGGCCGCGGCCTCGGGGCGGAGGATCTGGCGCAGGCGCGCGGCCCGGGGGGCGAGGCGCGCACCCGCGGCCTCGATTTCGGCCTCGCCATCGCCCGCGCCCTGCTCGAGGCCCATGGCGGCGAGCTCCGGCTGGAGGCGCTGCGCGATGTCGGCGCCCGCGCCTGGCTGATCCTGCCGCGGGAGCGGCTGGTCGCCGGGGCCTGACCGGCCGGCCTCGCAGGAGGCCGGGCGACGCGGCGATGCAACGGCGGCCGGACGCCCGCCCAGTGTCAGTCGAGATCCCGCGCCGCCGTGGCGATCAGCGCGTCGATCCGCGCCAGGTCGCCGATCTCGCGCGCCATGAGCAGGGCGAGCTTGGCCAGGAGCAGCCTTTCCTTCTCCGGCCCGCCGGCCGCGTCCAGCGCCTCCGCCAGGCGCTCCCAGGCCTGGTCCAGCGCCGCGGCGTCGAGCGGGGCACGGTCCCGATGCGCCATGCTCAGCCCTCCCGACCGAGGAGCCGCGCCAGCGCCCGCCCGAGCGCGGCCGGATCCAGGCTCCGCCAGCGCCAGGCCACATGCCCGTCCGGCCGCACCAGGTAGCCCGCGCCGGGCACATCGAGGCCGAGCCGCCCGGCCACGAGCGGCTCGGTCGTGGCGAGCCGCAGCACGGCGAGGCCGGGCCGCGCCGCCGCCAGCGCCGCCTCCGCGGCCGCATCGCCGGAAGCGACCAGCGCCGTCGGAAGCGGCCCGAGGAGATCGAGCAGATGGCCCGCGCTTCCGTCCGGCCGGGCCAGCCCGAGATTCGGCAGCAGATCCCCGGGCCCCGGCGTGCCGGCCGGCCACGCGCCCTGCTCCGGCGTCGAGAGCGGGGAGCCGGGCTGGGCGATGGCCGTGCTCTGGCGCGGGTCGACCAGGCTCCGCGCCCAGGCCTCGCCGACGGCGAGCGACAACGCCGCATCCCGCATCAGCGCATGGCCGCGCGTCGGCGGCGTCATGAACAGCGTCGATTTCCGCGATTCGGCGATGTTGCGCCGCGCCGCATGCACCCGCTCGGTGGAGTAGCTGTCGAGCAGCGCCTCGCCCCCCTCCCCCGCCGCCACCGCGGCGAGCTTCCAGGCGAGGTTGCCCGCATCCTCGATGCCGGAATTCATCCCGCGCACCCCGAAGATCGGCAGCAGATGCGCCGCGTCACCGGCGAACAGCACCCGCCCCTGCCGGTAGGACGGCAGGGTCCGCCCATGCGCGCGGTAGAGGCTGACCAGGATCAGCTCGTATTCCGCCGGCTCGCCGAGATGGGCGAGATGGGCGTCGATCCGCGCCCGCACCGCCTCCTCGCGCTGCGCCGCCGCCTCGTCCTCCCCGGGGCGGAGCTGGTAGTCGATGCGCCAGATGTCGCCGGGCTGGCGGTGCATGAGCAGGGTCGAGCCGGGATTCGACGGCGGGTCGAACCAGGCGCGCCGCTCGGTCGGATGGTCGGAGCGCAGGCGGATGTCGGCAATCAGGTAGCGCCCCTCATGGCTCTCACCCTCGAGCCGGAGGCCGAGCGCCTGGCGCGCGGGGCTGCGCGCGCCATCCGTCGCCACCACCCAGTCGGCGGCCAGATCGTAGGCGCCCTCCGGCGTGCCGATGTGCAGCAGCACGCCGTCGGGCCCGGGCTCGATCGCGCGCATCTCGCTCCGCCAGCGGATCTCGGCCTCCGGGCGCCCGGCCAGCGCGTCGATCAGCGCCTGCTCGGTAAAGCATTGCTGCAGGTTGACCATCGGCGGGTGCTTCTGGTCCGTGTCGTGCGGCATGGCGAAGCGCAGCACCTCGTGCCCGCGCCAGAAGCTTGTGCCGTCCGTCCAGGGCAGGGCCTGCGCCAGGATCCGGTCGGCGACGCCGAAGCCCTCCAGGATCTCGAGCGAGCGACGGGAGATGCAGATGGCGCGGCTGCCGAAGCTCGCCTGCTCGCGCGGCTCGACCAGCACGCAGGGGATGCCGTGGCGGGCGAGGCCGGCGGCCAGGGTCAGCCCGACCGGGCCGGCGCCCAGGATCGCCACCTTGTGGCGCACCTCCTCGCCACGCATCTCGGGCGGGGCGCGGAAGGGGTAGCGCGGCATCGCGTCATAGGCGAAGCGGCCGAGGGCGCTCACGGCTTGGCGGGCTCCGTCGCGAGGAAGGCGGTGATGGCGGCGGGGTCGGTGCCCGGGCCGGCATGGTTGGCGGCCATCTGGGTGTAGAAGCCGGCGATGGCGCGGTAGATGGCGGCCTCGGCGCGGTCCTCGCCCACGAAATCGGCGATCTCCTCCATCTCGCCGTTCCAGCGATAGGCCTTGTCGAAGCTCGGCGGGACCATGCGGCGGAACCAGGCCAGCAGCGCCGGCTGGCTCTGCTCGAGCTCGCGGAACAGCCCCTCCGCCGCACCGGCCCGCGTCGAGGCGAGCATCATGGCGGAGGCCAGGGCCACCAGCCCCTTGGTGATGCCGGCATAGGACATCTTCAGGGCCGAGGCGGCGCCGACCGGCGCACCGGCGATCACGCGCACGTCCAGGCCGTGCGGGACCAGCCCGGCCAGCACCTCGGCGCCGGGGCCGGAGGCGTAGAATTTCGGGTTGTAGCCGTCCGGCCGCGGCGGGCCGCCGATGATCCCGGCATCGGCGAAGGGGCATCCCGTCGCGGCGACCACCGCGGCGATGCCCTGCACGGTCTCCGGGCTGACCGCGTTGCAGTCGGCGTAGAGGGGCTTCCGCGCCGCCGCCGCCAGGTGGGGGGCCAGGCGCTCGGCCAGCGCGCGCGCCTCGGCGGGCGGGCAGATGGAGAGGATCATCGCCGCCTCCCCCGCGATCGCGGAATCGGCCACGGCGCGCATCCCCGCCGCCGCCGCCCGCTCCGCGCTCCTCGGGCTGCGGCCGGCGAGCGAGGTCAGCACCGTCACGCCGTGCTCCGTCAGGCGGCGGGCGACACCAGCGCCCATGGCACCCTGGGCGATGATCGCGATGGTCGGGCCGGGCATGGCGGGGCTCCTCCTCGGCAGGGGGGTGGTTCCGCACGGCGTGGGTCGCGGCCCTGCGGCGGCGCAGCATGGCCTTGCGCGGGCGGGGTTTGACAAGGGGGCGAAGCGGGGCTGGCCTTCCCCGATGGACCCGCTCTTCGACCCCGCCCTGTTCCGCATCCCGCCCGGCGTCGCCCATGTCTGCGCCGGCGGGGAGACGCCCTTCCTGCGCCGCCACGACGCGGCGCTCCTCGCCTACGCCGCGGACAAGAGCGCGGGCGCCCCGGGCCGCGACGCGCAGGACGCGACGGTGCTGCGCGCGCGCGAGCGGATGGCCGCGTCCTGGGGCGTGGCGCGGGAGGAGATCGGCTTCTGCGCGCACGTCGCCGAGGGTGTCGCGATGGTGGTCGAGAGCCTGGACTGGCGGGACGGCGATGCGGTCCTGCTCGACCCGGACGAGTACCCTTCGGTGCTGGCGCCCGTGGCGCTGCGGCGGCATCCGCGCGTCGCGCTGCGCTTCGCTCGCATGGAGGATCCGGAGGCAGTGGCCGCCGCCGCCGCGGACGGTCGGGTGCGGATGATCGCGGTCTCACACGTCTCCTACCTGACCGGGCGGCGCTACCCACTGGCCGCGCTGCGCCAGGTGGCGGATGCGGCGGGGGCGATGCTGGTCGTCGACCACACCCAGGCCGCCGGCAATCTGCCGATCGAGGCGTCGCTGGCCGATTTCGCCTTCGCCGCGACCTACAAATGGCTGCTGGGCATGACGGGCACGGCGGTGGCGTACTGGAACCGCGCCCGCCAGCCGGGATGGATGCCGGCGAGCGCGGGGTGGCATTCGCTGGCCGCCGGCACGGCGCGTCCGGACTGGGCGGCGGGCGAGGTGCCGGCCCTGGTGCCGGACGCGATGCGCTTCGCCCGGGGCAACCCGGCGCATGCGTCGCTCTATGTCCTGGTCTCCGCGCAGGAATTCCTCGGGGCGTACGAGGCCGAGGCGGTGCAGCGGCATGTGCAGGCGCTGACGGTGGCGCTGCTGGACCGGCTGCGCCGCCGCGGCATCCCGACGACGACGCCTACCGACCCGGCGCAGCATGGCGCGAGCGTCTGCATCGCGCACCCGCAGGCGGCGGCGCTGGCCGAGGCGCTGCAGGCGCGCGGCGTCTGGGCCTGGAACGGCCGCGGCCGCGTGCGCTTCAGCTTCCACGGCTACAACGGCCTGGCGGATGTCGATCGGATCGATGCCGCGCTGGCCGAGACCCGGCCGGGCTGAACCGCGCCTTCGGAGGGCGCGGCCCCGTTCCCGCGAAGCCTGCCCGTCGCCGTGTCTCTCCCGCCCCCCGGCGCCGGGGCCGGCCGGGGTGGGGGGCGCGCCGCGGGTCCCTAGGCGCGCGCCGCGGCGATCGTGAAGCGCGCGACGGCCTCCGCATCGAGCGTGATGCCGAAGCCCGGCCGATCCGGCACCGCCAGCTTCCCGTCCTTCGGGCGCGGCGCATCCGGCAGCAGGTGCGGCCAGAGCGGGTCGCGCGCCGGGTCGGCGAAGCATTCGACGCAGATCCCGTGCGGGATCGCGGCCAGCATGTGGGCGGCGATCTGCGGCTCCTCGTGATGCGCCATGCGGATGTCGTGCAGCGCGCAGAGCGCCGCGGCGCGCCGCCATTCGGTGATCCCGCCGGCCTCGGAGGCGTCGAAGTTCACGATGTCCACGGCGCCGGCGGCGACCAGGCGGCGCACGCCCTGGGCGCTGTACTCGCTCTGCCCGGCATTCACGGGGATCCGGGTGGCGCGGCGGACCTCGGCCATGGCGCGGGCCTCGTCCATCCAGTGGCAGGGCTCCTCGAACCAGGCGATCGGCAGGTGCTCGATCAGCCGCGCGAAGCGGATCGCGTCATGGGTGGACCAGCCGCGATTGGCGTCGACCGCGATCAGGAAACCGGGGCCGGCGCCGTCCAGCGCGGCCTTCACGCGCTCTGCATCCTGCTCGGGCGAGAGGCCGCCGACCTTCACCTTGCAGCCGCCCATTCCCCAGGCGCGGAGCTGCTCCATCTCCTTCGCCAGATCCAGCAGCGTCTTCCCTTCCAAGTAGTAGCCGCCGATGGAGATGATCGGCAGCTCGCTGCGGTAGCCGCCGAGAAGCTGGCGCACCGACAGCCCCGCGCGCTTGCCGAGCAGATCCCAGAGCGCGGTGTCAACGCAGGCCACCGCCTCCATCGCCAGCTTGCGGTCGCGGTTCGGGATGGTGATCCGGTGCGCCTTCTCCCAGACGCGCTCGATCGCCGTCGCATCCTCGCCCTTGATCAGCGGCGCGATCTCCTCGGTGATCAGGCGGACGATCTCCGCGCCGTGCTCGCGGTTGTCGCCGTTGTAGACCTCGCTGGCGAGGCCGTCCGAGGTGCGGATGCGGGTGATGACGGCGCAGCGCGTGGTCATGGCGTAGACGCTGCCGGCGAATTTCCGCGGCAGCGGGATCTCGAGGGCGATGGCCTCGACGCTGTCGATGCGCATGGCGGTGGTCCTCCCTGCGGGCTAGCCTCTCCCCGAACCGCGTGACGGGCAAGGGAGGGGGCGATGGCCGAGGAGGTGAGCCTGCGCGAGAGGGTGAAGGAGCCGCCCTCGGCGCTGCTGGTCGAGAGCTACTACCGCCCCGCCGTCGCGCGCGCGCAAGCCGCGGTCTTCGACCACGAGATGTGGGCGCACCTGGCGCATGCGCTGATGCTGGAACGCCAGGGGATCGTCGCGCGGCCGGCCATCGCCGCCCTGCTGCGCTGCGTCCTCGAGATGGCCGGGCAGGGGCCGGATTCCGTGCCGGTCGATTTCCGGCAGGAGGATCTCTACTCCTATGTCGAGCGCCGCATCGTGCAGGCGCTGGGGCCGGATGTCGGCGGGCGGCTGCATACCGGGCGCAGCCGCAACGACCTGAACGTCACCACCTGGCGCATGGCGCTGCGCACGCAGCTTCTCGCGGTGCTGGAGGCGCTGGACGCGCTGCGCGGCACGGTGCTGGACCTCGCGGAGCGCCACGCCGCGGTGGTGATGCCGGGCTACACCCACACCCAGCACGCCCAGCCGGTCACCTTCGGCTACTGGCTGCTCTCGGCGGCCGATGTGCTGGCGCGCGACCGGGCGCGGCTGGCCGGGGCGCTCGCGCACACGGATCTCTGCCCGCTCGGCGCCGGGGCGCTGACCACCACGGCCTTCCCGCTCGACCGTGCGATGACGGCGGAGATGCTCGGCTTCCCGGGCTTGCTCGAGATCGCCTACGACGCCGTCTCCTCGCGCGACGACGGGCTGGAGGCGGCGCATGGCTGCGCCGTGCTGGCTGCCTTCCTCTCGCGCCTCTCGACCGACCTGATGGCCTGGGGCACCTGGGAGTACGGCTTCCTCGAGATCGCGGACCGGCACGCCGCCGTCTCCTCGATCATGCCGCAGAAGAAGAACCCGGCCGCGCTCGAGCACATCCGCGCGGCGGCGGGGATGATCGGCGGCGCGGCGGCGGCGGCGCTCGCCTGCACGAAGAACACCAGCTTCGCCGATGTGAACGACGCGGTCACCGCGGTCAACGAGCCGGTGCTGGACGCCGCGACGCGCACCCGCCGCATCCTCGCCCTGATGCGCGAGGTGCTCGAGGGGATCACGCTCCGCCCCGAGCGCATGGCGCGCGCCGCCGCCGAGGGCTTCGGCACCGCGACCGAGCTCGCCGACGTGATCGTGCGCGAAACCGGGCTGTCCTTCCGCATGGCGCACAACGTGGTGGCGCTGGTGGTGCGCGACGCGCTGGAAGCCGGGCGGCACGCGGATTCGATCGAGGCCGCCGATCTCGACCTCGCGGCGGCGACTCTGTTCGGCCGCCCCCTCGGCATCCGCGCCGAGGCGGTGCGCCAGGCCCTGGACCCCGCGGCGAATATCGGCGGGCGGACGGTGCAGGGCGGCCCCGCGCCGGCGCGCATGGCGGAGATGCTGGCGGCGCGGCGCGAGGCGCTGCGGCGGGACGCCGCCGCGACCGCGTCGGTGCAGGCACGCATCGGCGCGGCGAAGGAGCGCTGCTTCGCCCAGGCGCGGATCATGGCGGAAGCATGACGGGCCCGACGCAAAGAGATCACGGTGCGGCCCTTCGCCCGCCACCCGGCGGCGTGATGCTGCCGGGGTGAGCAGGAGGTCGCCCATGATGCCCCAACGCTTCCGCCTACCGATCCTCGCGGCTGCCGCGATGCTCGGCCTCGCCTTCGCCGCGCCGGCCGCCCTGGCCGATGACCGGGACCATGGCCGCGGCCGCGGGCACCATCACGAGCATCGCGGCGACGGGCAGCGCCATGGCGGCTGGCGCGGCGACCACCATCGCGGCTGGCACCCCCATCACCACCGTGGCTGGCACGGCCATGCGCACCGGCCGCCGCCGCATTGGCGCGCGCCGTACTACGCGGCGCCGCGCTACCTGCCGCCGCCGCCGCCCCGCTACTATGGCGGCCATTACTGGCCCGGCGCGGTCCCCGCGCCCGCGCCGCAGCTCGGCTTCTCCATCACCCTCGGCGGGTAGGGGCAGGGGTCAGGCCGGCGCGGGCCGGATCGTGCCGCGGCATTCCCCGAAGCCGATCGGCACGAAGCCGTCCCGCGCCGCGCGGGCCCGGAACAGGATGGTGTCGCCATCCTCGAGGAAGGCGCGGCTCTCGCCATCCGGCAGCGCGACCGGCTTGCGCCCGCCCTGGGTGATCTCCAGCAGCGCGCCATAGCCGGTCTCCTCGGGCGAGGAGATGGTGCCGCTGCCGAACAGGTCGCCGGGATTCAGGTTGCAGCCGCCGACCGCGTGGTGCGCGACCATCTGCGCGACCGTCCAGTAGAGGTTGCGCGCATTGCCGAGCGAGAGGCGGAAGGGGCCGCCCTTCGGCGTCTCGATCAGCACCTCGAGCGCGAGGTCGATCGCGCCCGACGCCTGGTCCGCCTCGTCCCAGAGATAGTCGAAGGGGCGCGGATCGCCTTCGGGGCGCGGCGGCTGCGCGGCGCGGAAGGGGGCCATGGCCTCGGGCGTGATGACCCAGGGGCTGATGGTGGTGCAGAAATTCTTGGCCAGGAACGGCCCGAGCGGCTGGTACTCCCAGGCCTGGATGTCGCGCGCCGACCAGTCGTTCAGCAGGCAGAATCCGGCGATGCGGTCGGCGGCCCGGGCGATCGGCACCGGCTCGCCCAGCGCGTTCGCAGGCCCGCCGATCCAGATGCCGAGCTCCATCTCGTAGTCGAGGTTGCGGCAGGGGCCGAAGCCCGGCGCGGCGTCGGCCGGCGGCTTGCGCTGGCCGACCGGGCGGCGCACCGGCGTGCCGGAGACGACGACCGAGGAGGCGCGCCCGTGATAGGCCACGGGGACGTGCTTGTAGTTGGGCAGCAGCGGGTTCTCGGGGCGGAACAGGCGGCCGGTGTTGGTCGCGTGGTGGATGCCGGCGAAGAAATCCGTGTAGTCGCCGATGCGCGCGGGCAGGTGCATGGCGCATTGCGCGGCCGGATGCAGGTGCCGCTGCACCGCGGCGCGGTAGGCGGCGTCCGAGAGCAGGTCCGACAGCACCGCGCGCAGCGCCCGGCGCGGCCCGGCGCCCAGCGCGAAGAGCGGGTTCAGTGTGCCGCCCGAAGCCGCTTCCGCCGCCATCCGCGCCTCGCCCGAGAGCGAGGGCGCGAGCGCGCCGAGGTCGAGGATCATCTCCCCGATGGCGACGCCGCCGCGCGGCCTGTCATGCATCGGCGAGAACACGCCGAGCGGCAGGTTCTGGATGGGGAAGTCCGGATGGCCGTTGGCGCTTTCCACCCAGGACCGGCGCTGCGGGTCGTGCGTCGCGTCGGTCATGGTCAGCGTGTCCCCGTGAAGGCCTTCGGGATGCCGTCCCAGCAATGATCGTAGCCGCCCTGCAGCTGCGGGCATTCCATCGCGAAGCGGGTCGGCCGGATCACCTGGCTGGTCTCGAACATGAAGGCGAGCGTCCCGCCGATCCGGTGCGGCGCCAGCTCGGCGGCGATCGCCTTCTCCGTCGTCGCCGCATCCGGGCCATGCCCCGACATGCGCGGATGCAGCGAGATCCCGCCGGGCAGGAAGCCCTCGGCCTTCGCGTCATAGACGCCATGCACCAAGCCCATGCACTCGTTCATCACGTTGCGGTGGAACCAGGGGGGGCGGAAGGTGTTCTCGGCGACCATCCAGCGCGGCGGGAAGATCACGAAATCCATGTTGGCCAGGCCCGGCGCGGTGGTCGGGCTGGTCAGCACGGTGAAGATCGACGGATCGGGGTGGTCGTAGCTGACGGTGTTGATCGTGTTGAAGCGCGCCGTGTCGTACTTGCAGGGCGCGTTGTTGCCGTGCCAGGCCACGACGTCGAGCGGCGAGTGGTCCAGCATCGTCGCCCAGAGCGTGCCCTGGAATTTCTGCACGAGCTCGGTCGGCTCGTCGCGGTCCTCGAACCAGGCGACGGGGGTGAGGAAGTCGCGCGGATTGGCCAAGCCGTTCGCGCCGATCGGGCCGAGGTCGGGGATGCGCAGCGCCGCGCCGTGGTTCTCCGCGACATAGCCGCGGGACGGGCCGTCCGGCAGCTCCACGCGGAACTTCATGCCGCAGGGGATGGTCGCGATCTCGCCGGGTGCCACCTCCAGCAGGCCGCATTCGGTGGCGAGGCGCAAGCGGCCCTGCTGCGGCACCAGCAGCAGCTCCCCGTCGCTGTCCATGAAGACGCGGCCTTCCATGGAGCGGTTGGCGCGCCAGACATGGATGGTGACGCCCGACAGCGCATCGCCCGGCGCGTTGGCGCCGATCGTCGCCAGGCCCTGCACGAAATCCGTGGGCGCGTCGGGCATCGGCAGCGGGTCCCAACGCAGGCGGTTCGGATTGGGCGCCGCCAGCTTGCCGCAGAGCAGGCCCTGGTCGATCGGCCGGAAGGCATGGTGCGCGGCGGAGGGGCGGATGCGGTAGAGCCAGGTGCGCCGCGCCTCGTGCCGCGGCACGGTGAAGGCGGTGCCGGAGAACTGCTCGGCATAGAGGCCGTAGGGCGCCTTCTGCGGGCTGTTCATGCCGAGGGGCAGCGCGCCGGGCAGCGCCTCGGTCGCGAACTCGTTGGCGAAGCCGGGCATCATGCCGGCATCGGTCGCGACACCGGCGCCGGCGGGGCGGGAGACGAGGGTCATGGCGTCCTCCTCTGGGCCGCGTCCGGATGGCCGGGGCGCGGCGAACGGCGCAAGATTGCCCCGGATCGCCCCCTCCCCGCCAGCCGATGCGGCTCAGCGCGCCGCCTGGTGCTCCAGGTAGCGCACGACCAGGTCGATATCGGCGTCGGAGAGCGTGGCCGGCGAGGTCGCCGGCATGCGCGAGCCCGGCTTGATCGAGGCGGGATCGCGGATGAAGCGCAGCAGTGGCTCCCGCTTCCAGTACTGCACGGGGTTCATCGGCCGGGCGAGCTCCGGCCCGATCTCCGCTTCGCCGGCGCCGGCGAAGCGGTGGCAGGTGAGGCAGGCGGTGACGAACAGCGCCTCGCCCCGCCGCTCCGGCGCGTCGGCCGGCAGGGCGGCCTGGACGCGCAATTGCGGCCAGCGCTCGGCCGGGGTGCGGGCGGCGGTCAGGCTGGCCAGGCGGTAGACCCAGTAGCGGCTGATCACCCGCTCCTCGGTCGGCTGCTCCCAGACGATGTAGAAGGGCGCGGCGGAGAAACCCTTCCCCGGCAGGTTCGGCCAGGTCTCGCCCGGCCGCTCGATCGCGATCCAGCCGCGCGGCTGGCCCGGATGCTCCGCCAGGGCGAGGCGGCCGGGGATCTGCGAGACATAGCCGTCGCTGGCGCGGGCCAGGAGGGTGGCGTCCGATGTCACGCCAGCCTCGCGCGCAAGGGGGGCGAGGGGGACGGCGAGGTACCGCCGCGGCTGGCCACCATGGGCCGGGTCCGCGGGGATCGGGATCTCGGTCCCCCCGTGCCGCTCCAGCAGCACGGCGACGGCGATCGGCTCGGCTTCCCCGACGGCCAGGCGTGCCTCCTCGCCGGCGGCCGCCGGGCCGGCCGCCACGGCCCCGATCAGAAGCAGCAGCAGCCGCCGGGCCATCGACGCGATGCCCGGGGCGGATCGGTTCCTGCCAGGGCGCGATGGTCTCGGACCAAGGTTCGGGCGTGCCATGGGGGTGCGCTCGCGTGCCTGTCGAGGCGCATGCTGTTCCAGAACGGTGCCGGATGGCAAATGATTCGACCGCGACCAAATAATCGCCGGGCCTGGACGGGGCAGCAAGGTGTCGTTTCATCGTCCGGAGGTGGTACGTCCTGTCCTCGACGCCCGATTCGCGCGCAATAGAGGGTCCTAGCGCAAACGTTTCAGCAGAAGCCGGGCGCGCTCGACAACCGGGATGTCCACCATCGCCCCTTCGAACGCCACCGCGGCCTTGCCCTCCCCCACCGCCGATTCGAAGGCGGCGATGAGGCGGCGGGCGCGGTCCGCCTCCTCCGCGCTGACGCCGTATTCCTCGTTGATGACCGGCACCTGGGAGGGGTGGATGCAGGCGGCGACCGCGAAGCCGAGGCGGCGGGAGCGGCGCAGCCCGGCGCGGTAGGCCTCGAGGTCGGAAAAATCGGCGAAGGCGCCGATCGAGCCCATGGGCAGGATCCGCGCGGCGCGGCAGGCCGTCACCAGCGCCATGCCGTAGTGGTAGAGCATGTCGGCGCCGGGCTGCGCCTCGATCTCCATCGCCAGGTCCTCGACGCCGATCCCCATGGCGGCCATGCGCGGATCGGCGGCGGCGATCGCATGCAGATGCGGGATGGCATCGGGGGTCTCCACCAGCGCGACGAAGCGCGTCCGGCCGACCGCCATGCCCATCGCCGCCTCGCGCACCGCGACGACCTCGCTCAGCAGGCGGATGTGCTCAGGGCCCATGACCTTCGGCAGCAGAAGGGCCGCGACCCGCGGCATCACGGCCGCCTCGATGTCCGGGATGCAGAGCTCGAGCGGGCGGTTCACGCGCACCAGCACGTCGCCGCCGGCCTGGCCGACGGTCACCGCGGCCTCGGCCAGCGCGGCGCGCGCGGCCGCCTTCTCGGCGGGCGGGATGCTGTCCTCGAGGTCGAGGATGATGCCGTCCGCGCCGCGGGTGTGCGCCTTCTCGACGAAGCGCCGCCCGGTCGCGGGCACGAACATCAGCGAGCGCCAGCGTGGCAGGGACATCACGTGTTCTCCTCGGCGGCGCCGGAGGCGAGCATGGCGTCGATCGCGGCCGTGTCGAAGCCGAGCTCCGCCAGGATCGCGCGCGTCTGCTGGCCGAGGCGCGGGGCGGGCAGCACCTCCTCCCGCATGCCGCCGCGGAAGGTGACGGGCGTGCGGGTGCGGCGGATGCGGCCCTCGG
>CAZMCV010000089.1:0-16994 GCA_964564645.1 uncultured Acetobacteraceae bacterium | reverse complement strand
TCGTCGAAGGCGCGGGAGACGTTGAAGGGCATGCAGTGCTCGAAGATCACCCAGGCGCCGTAGGTCGGGCGCATGTGGTCCATGGTGTCGCGGTAGATGTCGCCGAGCTCCCAGCCCTTCTCGACGCCCTGGCGGACGCGGGCGAAGAGCGTCGAGGTGAAGGCGTCGGTGTCCGCCAGCCCCTGCGCCACGTCCGCCTTGTTGAGCAGCGCGCGGCCGCGGCCGGGCACCAGCTTCTCCGGCCCCAGCTCGCGGATCGCGGCGAGGGTCGCCGGCCAGTCGGTGAAATGGGCGTCGCCGCAATAGGGGGTGGCGCCGAACTCCACCGTGTCGCCGGCGAACATCACGCGCTCCTTCGGCAGCCACACCACCGTGTCGCCCATGGTGTGGGCGCGGCCGATATGGATCACCTGCGCCTCGCGCTCCCCGAGCCAGAGCGTCATCTTCCGCTCGAAGGTGTGGGTCGGCCAGGTCAGGCCCGGGATGCTCTCCTTGCCGCGGAACAGGCGCGGGAAGCGGCCGATCTCGCTGTCCATGTCCTGCTGGCCGCGCTCGACGATCAGCTCCCGCGTCACGTCGGAGCAGATGATCGCGGCCTGCGCGCTGGGGTAGCCGGTGGCGCCGAGGACACGCACCGCGTGGTAGTGCGAGAGGACGATCTGCGTCACCGGCCTGTCCGTGACGGTGGCGATGCGCGCCTGGACATCGGCGGCCATGGCCGGCGTCGCCTGCGCATCGACCACCACCACGCCCTCCGGCCCGACGATGACGCCGGAATTGGGATCGCCCTCCGCGGTGTAGGCGTAGAGGCCGGGGCCCAGCTCGTCGAAGGAGATGGCCTTGTCGGCCATGTCGTTGGTGGAGGCGAAGCTTGCCATGACGTTCCCCTCTCGGTGCGTGTCGGGGCGGCGCCCCGGTCCGGGGAAGAGATGCACCGGGGCGCCGGCGCTGCCAAGCGCGCCGGCGGCGCCCGGGGGCGGGCGCGGGGAAGCAACCTGACCGTATGGAAACGGTAACCCCGTGCGCCTAGAATCGACCGCGCAACCCCCGAGGAACGAATCCATGCGCCGTCGCACCGCTCTTCTCGCCGCGCTTCTCGGCGGTCTCGCAGGTCCGGCGCTGGCGCAGTCGAACGATCCTTCCTTCCGGATCGTGAATAACACCGGGAGCGCGGTGAACGAGGTCTATGCCTCCCCGTCCAACCAGCGCGGCTGGGGCCATGACCGGCTGGGGTCGGAGGTGATCCGCCCCGGCGCCAACCACATCATCCGGCTGCCGATCGACGGCAATTGCGTCTACGACGTCCGCATCGTCTACCAGGGCGGCCAGGCCGAGGAACGGCGTGGCGTCAACCTCTGCAACATCACCAACTATGTCCTCGGCGGCTCCGCGCCGAGCACCGCGGCGCAGGCGACGAGCAATCCTTCCTTCAACCTGGTCAACCAGAGCCGGCGGGTGATCCAGGAATTCTACGCCTCGCCCTCCAGCCAGTCGAACTGGGGCAATGACCGGCTGGGCGAATCCGTGCTGAACCCGGGCCAGCGCGCGGCCATCCGCCTCCCGGCGGGCGAATGCCTGTACGACGTGCGCATCGTCTTCGCGACCGGCGACGCGCAGGAGCGCAAGCGGGTGAACACCTGCACGATCAACGACTACGTCGTGCGGTAGGGGCCCCTTCCGGGGCCCCCCACCCGGTCAGGCAGCCTTCGCGCCGGCGATCGCCTTCCAGATCGCCTCCGGCGTCGCCGGCATGTCGAGATGCTGCACGCCATCGGCCGACAGCGCATCGACCAGCGCGTTCATCACCGCCGGCGGCGAGCCCACCGCCCCCGCCTCGCCCGCGCCCTTCACGCCGAGCGGGTTGGTCTCGCAGGGCACCTCGATCAGGTCGACCTCGATGTCCGGCAGATCCTCGGCGCGCGGCAGGGCGTAGTCCATGAAGGACGCCGACAGCAGCTGCCCGCTCTCGGGGTCGTAGGCGGTCTTCTCCAGCACCGCCTGGCCGAAGCCCTGCGCGACCCCGCCATGCACCTGGCCGCGCACGATCATCGGGTTGATCGCATGGCCCACGTCGTCGACCACGATGTAGCGCGGGATCGCGACCATGCCGGTGTCGGGATCGACCTCGACCTCGGCGATGTGGCAGCCATTGGGGAAGGTGTGCGACTTGATCTCCGCGACCTCGGCCGCGTCGAGCAGGGTCGCCGGCTCGCCCTTCGCCGCGCGCGCCTTCTGGATGCGGGCGAGGTCGAGGATGTCGACGCCGCGATCGGTGCCGACCACCGCGAAGCGCCCGGTGCCGCTGGTGAACTCGATATCGGCGACCGAGGCCTCGAGATGCTCGGAGGCCGCCTGCTTGCCCTTCTCGATCACCGTCGCCGTGGTCAGCAGGATCGCCTGCCCCTCGGAGTAGAGGCTGCGCGCGCCGCCCGTCCCGCCGCCGGTCGGGATGTCGTCCGAATCGCCCTGGACGATGCGGATCTTCTCCATCGGGATGCCGAGCTCGTGGCTGGTCAGCATGGCATAGGCCGTCTCATGGCCCTGGCCCGTGCTCTGGGTGCCGACCAGCACCTCGGCGAAGCCATCGGCCGCGAAGCGCACCTCGGCGCGCTCGGTCGGGCCGCCGCCGGTCGCCTCCAGGTAGTAGGCGACGCCGATGCCGCGCCGCTTGCCGCGGGCCGCGGAGGCCGCCCGGCGCGCCGGGAAGCCGGCCCAGTCGGCCTTGGCCAGCGCCGCGTCGAGCACGGTGCCGAACTCGCCGCTGTCGTAGCGCTGCCCCATCGCCGAGACGTAGGGCATGGCGCCCGACCCGACCATGTTGCGGCGGCGGATCTCGATGCGGTCGATCCCCATCTCGCGCGCCGCGGCGTCGATCATGCGCTCGACCAGGTAGTTGCTCTCCGGCCGGCCGGCGCCGCGATAGGCGTCGACGGGGACAGTGTTGGTCAGGACGCCGATGACATGGGCGTGGATCGCCTGGAAGCCGTAGACGCTGGCCAGCACCTTGGTGCCCGCCCCCGTGGGGATGAAGGGCGCGAAGGTGTTCAGGTAGGCGCCCATGTTGGCGTAGTTGCGGGTGCGCAGCGCGAGGAACCTGCCGTCCTTGTCGAGCGCCAGCTCGCCGAGCGTGATGTTGTCGCGGCCATGCGTGTCGGACTGGAAGGCCTCGGTCCGCTCGCTGGTCCACTTCACCGGCCGGCCCAGGCGGCGGGCCGCCATGCAGACCAGCGCGTATTCGGCGTAGAGGTAGAGCTTCATGCCGAAGCCGCCGCCCACATCCGGGGTGACGACGCGGAACTTCTCCTCGGGCAGCTTGAAGACGACGTTGGCGAGCAAGCCCTTGACCAGGTGCGAGCCCTGGGTGCCGGCATGGATGGTGAACTTGCCGCTGGCGGCGTCGTAGCTGGCCGCGGCCGCGCGCCCTTCCATGGAGGCGACGACCACGCGGTTGTTCACCACCGTCAGGCGGGTGACATGCGCGGCGGACTTCACCAGCGCCTCGGCCTTGGCGGCGTCGCCGGCCTCCCAGTCGAAGGCGATGTTGCCGGGGACGCTGTCCCAGACCAGCGGCGCGCCGGGCAGGTGGGCCGTGGCGAGGTCGGTCGCCGAGGGCAGCGCCTCATAGTCCACGACGATCGCCTCGGCGGCGTCGCGCGCCTGCTCCTTGGTCTCGGCGACGATGAAGGCGACGGGGTCGCCGACATGGCGCACCTGGCCATCCGCCAGCGCGCCGCGCGGGGTCTGGGCGCGGTTGCTGCCGTCGCGGTTCTTGAGGGGGATGACGCAGGGGATCTCGCCGAGGCCCTCGGCCTTCCAATCCTCGGCCGTGATGACCGCGAGCACCCCCGGCATGGCCTTGGCGGCGGCGGTGTCGATGCCCTTGATCGTCGCGGCGGCGTAGGGGCTGCGCAGGACATGGGCCTGGGCGGCGCCCTCGATCGCGATGTCGTCGGTGTAGCGCCCGCCGCCCTTCAGCAGGCGGGGATCCTCGATGCGACGCAGCGGCTGGCTGAGGCCGAACTTGGCCATGCGATCTCTCCCTCTCGGCCCGATGGGCGGCGGTTCCACCCCCATCATCTGCGACGGAAGGGGGCGGCGTGAAGGGGGGGCGTCGATGCCGTCGGCGTCGGTCCCCCCCTTCCCTGGCACCCCCACCCCGGCCCTCCCCCGCAAAGCGGGGGAGGGAGGCGGCACATCTACTCGGCGGGGCGGCCGGCGACGGCGCCCGCGGCCGGCGCGGCCTCGGCCGGGCGCCGCCCGCCGAACCAGCCCTTCACCTGCTCCCGCACCCCCTGGAACACCACGTAGAGCATCGGGATCAGGAAGATGCCGATCAGCGAGGCCGCCAGCATGCCGCCGAAGACCGGCGTGCCGACCGCGCGGCGGGACAGCATGGCCGCGCCGGTGGCGATGATCAGCGGCACCAGGCCGAGGATGAAGGCGATCGAGGTCATCATCACCGCGCGGAACCGCAGCCGCGCGCCGGCCACCGCCGCGTCGCGGATGGACAGCCCGTCGCGCTCGCGCCGCTCCTTGGCGAACTCGATGATCAGGATGCCGTTCTTGGCCGCCAGCGCGATCAGCACGACCAGCCCGATCTGCGCATAGACGTCGAGCGAGAGGCCGGCGAACCTGATCGCCAGGAAGGAGCCGAGCCCGCCGACCGCGACCGAGAGCAGGACCGGGATCGGGATCGTCCAGCTCTCGTAGAGGGCGACGAGGAAGAGGTAGGCGAACAGGATCGCCAGCGCCACCAGCGTCCCCGTCTGCCCCGCCGCGCGCTTCTCCTGGTAGGCCGTGCCGGTCCAGTCGAAGCCGTAGCCGGGCGGCAGGGCGCGGGCGGAGATCTCCTCCATCGCCGCCAGCGCGGCGCCCGAGGAGACGCCCGCGGCCGGCGCGCCGTTGATCGTCAGGCTGCGGGTGTTGTTGTAGCGCTGCAGGGTCTGCGGGCCGATCACGGTGCGGACATCGGCGAAGGCGCGCAGCGGCACCATCTCGCCGCGGCTGTTGCGCACCCGGATGCGCCAGATGTCCGGGATGTCGGACCGGTCATCGGCCTCGGCCTGGATGTTCACCTGCCAGACCCGGCCGAACAGGTTGAAGTCGTTGACGTAGAAGCCCCCGAGCGTCGCCTGCAGCGCGGTGAAGATATCGCTGACCCTGACGCCCAGCGCCTGCGCCTTGTCGCGGTCCACCTCGAGGAAGAGCGAGGGCGTGGTCGCCGAGAAGGTGGAGAACACCGCGGTCAGGCGCGGATCCTGGTTCGCCGCCACCACCAGCCCGAGCATGGCCGAGCCGAGCTGCTGCGGGTCGCGGCCCTGGAAGTCCTGCAGCTGGTACTCGAAGCCGCCGCCCGTGCCGAGGCCGATGATGGGCGGGATGTTGAAGGCGAAGACATTGGCGACCCGCACCCCCTGCGCCGCCCCGAAGACCTGGCGGATGCCGGCGAAGACCGAATCCTCGGCCTTCGTGCGGTCCGCGAAGGGCTTCATCCGCGCCACCATGAAGGCGGAGTTCGACTGCGCGCCGCCATCGATCAGCGAGAAGCCGACGATCGCCAGCACGTTCTCGATCGCCTCGTTGCGCTTGAGGAAGGCCTCCACCTGCGTCACCGCGTCCCGCGTCCGCGCCACGCTGGCGCCCTGGGGCAGCTGGAGCTGGATGAAGAAGGCGCCCTGATCCTCCTGCGGCAGGAAGCCCGACGGCGTCTGCTTGCCGAAATGGTAGATCCCGTAGCCGAAGGCCGCCGTCAGCAGCAGCGACAGCGCGGCGACTCGGACCAGCCGCCGCACCACCGCCGCATAGCCGTCGCGCACCGCGTCGATCCCGCGCAGCACGTACCTGATCGGTCCCCGCCGCTTGCCATGGCTCGGGCGCAGGAACAGGGCGCAGAGCGCGGGCGAGAGGGTCAGCGCGTTGATCGCGGAGATGATCATCGCCACGCTGATCGTCACCGCGAATTGCCGGAACAGCACGCCCGAGACGCCGGGGATGAAGGCGACGGGGACGAAGACCGACAGCAGGACCAGGGTGATCGCGATGATCGGCCCGGTGATCTCGCCCATCGCCTTCTTCACGGCGTCCTTGGGCGGCATCTCCGGGTGTTCCTCCATCACCCGCTCGACATTCTCGACCACGACGATCGCGTCGTCGACGACGATGCCGATCGCCAGCACGAGGGCGAGGAGGGAGATGGTGTTGGCCGAATAGCCGACCGCCAGCAGCACCGCGAAGGTGCCGACCAGGCTGACCGGCACCGCGACGGTCGGGACGATCGTGGCGCGGAAGGAGCCGAGGAAGAGATAGACCACGAGGACGACGAGGACGAAGGCCTCGAGCAGGGTCTTGATCACCTCCCAGATCGTGTCGCTGACGAAGGTCGAGCTGTCGTAGACGACGAGGGTGCGCACCCCCTCCGGGAAGCGCTCCGACAGGCCCTTCAGCGTGTCGCGCACGGATTGCGCGACGGCGACCGCGTTCGCGCCCGGCGCCAGGTAGATGCCCATGGTCACGGTCGGGCGGCCGTTCAGCCGGCTCTCGGTGTCCATGGTCGCGGCGCCGAGCTCGACCCGCGCGACGTCGCGCACCCGCAGCACGCTGCCGTCCGGATTGGCGCGGATGACGATGTCGCCGAATTGCTCGGCGCTGGTCAGGCGGCCCTGGGTCTGGAGGTTGATCTGGAATTGCTGGCTGTCGGGGATCGGCCTGGCGCCGATGCGCCCCACCGGCGCCTGCACGTTCTGCGCCTGGATCGCCTGGATGATGTCCTGCGGCGTCAGGTTCAGGCTGGTCAGCCGGTCGATCTCGAACCAGATGCGCATGGAGTAGTCCATGGCGCCGAACAGGAACACGTCGCCGACCCCGGGCACGCGCCTGAGCGTGTCCAGCATGTTGATGGTGACGTAGTTCGACAGGAACAGCGGGTCCTGCGCCCCGGTCTCCGAGTAGACCGCGAGGAATTGCAGCACGGCGGCGGAGCGCTTGGTCACCGTCACCCCCTGCCGCTGCACCTCCTGCGGCAGCCGGGCGAGCGCGCTCTGCACCCGGTTGTTCACGTTGACCGTGTTGATGTCGGGGTTGGTGCCGAGGGCGAAGGTGACGGTCAGGCTGTAGCTGCCGTCATTGCCGCTGTTCGAGCGCATGTAGAGCATGCGGTCGGCGCCGTTCACCGCCGATTCGATCGGCTGCGCCACGGTCGATTCCACCACCGCCGCCGAGGCGCCTGGGTAGCGCGTGGTCACCTGCACCTGCGGCGGCACGATGTCGGGGAACTGGCTGACCGGGATGACGGCCATGGCCAGCAGGCCCGCCAGCGTCGTCACGATCGCGATGACGATGGCAAGCCGCGGGCGGTCCACGAAGACGCCGGAGATCATGGCGGGGTCGGCCCTGCGCTGGAGGAGGGGGGTGTCGATCAGCCCTGGCGCGCGGCGCCGCCGGCCGCGGGACGGCCGGGCGGGGGCGCGCCGGCGGGGCCCGGATTGACCGGCTGGCCGGGACGGACGCGCTGCAGCCCCTCGGTGATCACCGTCTCGCCGCCCGCCAGGCCCTGCTCGATCACCGCCTGCTCGGCGGTGCTGGTGCCCAGGCGGACATTGCGCCGCTCGGCCTTGTTCTCGGCGCCGACGATGAAGACGAAGGTGCCGCCCTGGTCCTGCAGCACCGCCGCGCGCGGGATCACGATCGCCTGCACCGGCTCCGCGCCCTCGACCGAGACGGAGACGAACTGGCCGTCGATCAGCGGGCGGTTGCCGACCTCGCCGACCCGCGTGCCCTCGCGCAGCGGGTTCGGGATCACCGCCCGCACCAGCAGCGAATCGGTCAGGCGATCGACCTGGGTGTCGACGAAGTCGATCCGGCCGAACTGCGGATAGAGCGTGCCGTCCGACAGGCGGATCCGCACGCGGACCGAGCTGATGCCGCCGCGATCCTCGTAGCGCCGCCGCAGCTCCTCCGAGGTGCGGGAGCTGACGGGGAAGGCGACGCGCATCGGATCCTGGCTGACCACGGTGGCCAGTGGCTCCGCCAGGGTGGGGGAGACGACGTTGCCCGGCGTCAGGTTGGCCCGGCCGATCTTGCCGGCGATGGGCGAGGCGATGACGGTGTAGTCGAGGTTGATCTGCGCCACCCGCACCTGCGCCCGCGCGCCGAGCAGCCCGGCCGAGGCGGTGCGCTCCTGCGCCTGGGCGTTGTCGAGCGCGACCTGCGTGCCGGCGCCGGTCGAGCGCAATTCCCGCGCTCGGGCCAGCGCGACGCGCGCATTCTCGAGCGTCGCCTCGGCCGAGGCGACATTCGCCTGCGCCTGGTCGAGCTGCGCCTCGAAGGGCGCGCGCTCGATGCGGAACAGCACCTCCCCGGCCTTCACCTCCTGCCCCTCGGTGAAGGCGCGTTCCTGGAGGAAGCCGGTGACGCGGGCGCGGATGTCGACGCGGTTCACCGCCTCGATGCGACCGACGAACTCGGTGCTCTCGGTGACCGGCTTGCGCTCGGCCTTGGTCACGCCGACGGCGGGCGGTCCCTGCGGGCCGAATTGCGCCGCGGCCGGCATGGCGACGGCGCACAGCAGCGCGAGAAGCAGGGGCAGGGAGCGTCGCGTCATGCGGGGGGGCTCTTCCCGTGTGAGGTCGTCCGGCGCCGCCCGGTGGCGCGGCTTCGACCCGGAACGCTGTCGCACGTGGCGAGGAGCGATACCAGTGCAACCCGCCCGATCGGCCCATGCGTCCCAAGCAAGCTTGCCCCCGCGCGCATGGGGCGGCAGGCTGCCGCGCCATGTGGTTCACCCCGCCCGCGGTCATCCCCGCCCGCCTCTTCGCCGCCCTGCCCGAGGGCCTCCGCCGGCCCCGGCCCAATGCCTGGGCCGATGCCAATCGCGGCGGCGCGGCGATCGACAGCTTCCTCGAGGGGCCCTGCTTCGATGCCGCCGGCGCGCTGCACGTCACCGACATCCCCTATGGCCGGATCTTCCGCATCGATGCGGCGGGCAAGCGCTGGGATCTGCTGGCGGAATACGAGGGCTGGCCGAACGGCATGGCCTTCTCGGCCGCGCCGGCGCCGGGCGGGGCGCTGCTGGTCACCGACTATCGCCACGGGCTGCTCAGCCTCGACCCCGCGACGGGCGCGATGACGCCGGTGCTGGAGACCGTGCTGTCCGAAGGCTTCAAGGGGCTGAACGACCTGGTGGTCGCGGCGGACGGCGCAGTGCTGTTCACCGACCAGGGGCAGACCGGGCTGCAGGATCCCGCGGGCCGCGTCTGGCGCCTCTCGGCGGACGGCGCGCGGCTCGACCGGCTGATCGGCAACGGGCCGAGCCCGAACGGCATCGCGCTGAGCCATGCGGGCACGCATTGCTACGTGGCGATGACGCGTTCCTGCGAGGTCTGGCGCTTCGCCCTGCGGCGCGATGCGGTGGTGGGCAAGGCGCAGTGCTTCTGCCGCATCCCCGCCGGCGCCTCCGGGCCCGACGGGTTGGCGGTCGACGCGCATGAGCGCCTGTTCGTTGCCAATCCCGGGCATGGCCAGGTCTGGATGGTCGATCCGCACGGGGTGATCCTGGCCCGCATCGATTGCACCGGGTTCGGGCGGCATGTCACCAATTGCGCCTTCGCCCCCGACGGGCGCACCCTCTTCATGACCGAGAGCGGCAGCGGGCGCGTCCTGGTGGCCGAGATCCCGCCGCCCTGACCGTCATGCCGCGTCGTGGAAGATGACGCCGAGGGTGTGCCGCCGCCCGGCGCGGATGCGGCTGACGCCGTGGCGCATCGCCACCCGATAGGTCCCGCGGCTCCCCCGCACCGGGCGCTGGTTCACCGCGAAGACCACGCCCTCGCCCTGGCGCAGCGGCACCACCTCCGCCCGGCTCTGCATGCGCGGCCGCTGCTCGGTCAGCACGAACTCGCCGCCCTCGAACGCCTCCCCCGGCGCCGAGAGCAGGAAGGCCACCTGCAGGGGGAACACATGCTCGCCATAGAGGTCCTGGTGCAGGCAATTGTAGTCGCCCGCCTCGTAGCGCAGCAGCAGCGGGGTCGGCCGCGTCTGCCCGGCGGCGTGGCAGCGCGCGAGGAAGTCGCCGAGCGCGGCGGGGAAGCGCGCCGGCAGGCGCAGCGCCTCCTGCCAGCGATTGGCCACCGGGACGAGGCGCGCGTAGAGCGCCTCCCGCAGGGTTGCCACCGCCGGCGGCAGGGGCTGCGCGAAATACTGGTACTCGCCGCGTCCGAAGCCGTGCCGCGCCATGACCACGCGGCTGCGGAAGGGCGATGGCTGCGCATCGTAGAGCGCGGCGAGGGCGTCGCATTCCCCCGGGGCGAGCAGCACGCCCGTCGCCGCGCTGCCGCGCGCCTCGAGCGCCGCGCCGATCGAGGCCCAGTCCAGCGCGGCGACCCGCGCGCCGAGGTCGAGCGGCGGGGTCATGGGCGCTGGGCCTCGCGCGCCAGCAGCGCCTCCTTGCGGGCGACGCCCCAGCGATAGCCGGCGAGCGCCCCGCCGGTGCGCACCACCCGGTGGCAGGGGATGGCGACGGCGATCTCGTTGGTTGTGCAGGCGCGGGCGACGGCCCGCGCCGCGCGCGGCGCGCCGATGCGTGCCGCGATCTCGGCATAGGTCGCGGTCTCGCCCGGCGGGATGGCGCGTAGCGCCTGCCAGACGCGCTGCTGGAAGGCGGTGCCGCGGATGTCGAGCGGCAGGGCCGGCGCGGCGTCCCCCGGGCGCTCGACCAGGCCGACCACACGGGCGACCAGCGCCTCGAACGCCGCGTCGCCGCCGATCAGGCGGGCCTTGGGGAAGCGGTCCTGCAGCCCGTCGAGCAGCGATTGCGGGTCGTCGCCGAAGGCGATGGCGCAGACGCCCCGCGCCGTCGCCGCCACCAGGACATGCCCGAGCGAGCAGGCACCGAGGGCGAAACGGATCTCCGCGTCCCGGCCGCCATCGCGCCATGCGGTGGCGGTCATGCCGAGGATCGCGCCCGCCTGCTCGTAGTAGCGGCTGTTGGAGCCGTAGCCGGCGCCGTAGAGCGCCTCGGTCACCGTGGCCGCCTCGGCGAGGCCGGCGCGCATCCGCTCGGCGCGGCGCGCCGCGGCCCAGGCGCGCGGCGTGACGCCGGTCACCGCCTTGAACAGGCGGTGGAAGTGGAAGCGGCTGAGCCCGGCGGCGGCGGCCAGGGCGGCGAGGTCGGGGGTCTCCTCCGCCGCCTCGATCATGCGGCAGGCGCGGGCGATCAGGGCGGCCTGGGTCTCGGCGAAATCGGGGCCGGTCGGGCGGCAGCGCTTGCAGGGGCGGTACCCGGCGC
This sequence comes from uncultured Acetobacteraceae bacterium, assembly GCA_964564645.1. Lineage (GTDB taxonomy): Bacteria > Pseudomonadota > Alphaproteobacteria > Acetobacterales > Acetobacteraceae > CAZMCV01. Next base: position 5,713 of record CAZMCV010000089.1, on the reverse strand, counting down.
GCGCCGCCTCGGCGGGGTCGGCATGGAAGCGGATGTTCTCGGCGCGCGCCGGGCGGGCGGGGCAGGAGGGGCGGCAGAACACGCCCGTGGTGACGACGGCATAGACGAAATGCCCATCGGCGGCGCGGTCGCGGCCGCGCACCGCGGCGAGGCGGGAAGGCTCGTCCGCATAGGTGGCGGGCCGGCCAGGACCATCGGTGCCGGCCCCGGCCGGGCCGTCATCCCTGGTGTCGAGGGCGGCAGCGTTCATGGCGGCATGCATCTGGGGGTCCCTCCCGGTCCAGCGACACGGGACGGGCCCGCGCCGATGGCATGGGGATAGACGCGGCCCGCGGCGGACGCGCTCCGGACCTTGCGGTCCAATCCGCCGAGGGCAGGGCGGGGCGCCGTGCCGCCCGAGCGGCAGGATGGGAATCGAGGCAGGTGAGGGGGGGTGGGCCGCGCCCCGGGCCGGACACGGCCCCCATCCATGCCGCTTCCGGCACCGGCACACGGCGGTGCGGATCCGCCTTCCCGGCGCCGGGCCCCCGTCAGGAAGGCCCGAGCCCCGGGTACGCGGCGCAGCCCGGCGCTTCGCCTTGCCGCAAACCCGGTGGGGTTTGCCTAGTTCGCCGCCGAGAGGGCGGCGCCGGCCGGGGCCGGGTTGGTCGCCGGCTGCTGATCCAGCCAGTCGAACATCGAGCGGACGTTGGGGAAGCGCGCGCGGAGCTCGACCGTGACGCGCATCGCCTCCGACGCCTCGGCCGGGCTGACCGATCCCTTGATCTGCATGCCGTCGGGATCGAACTTGTAGAGGTTCTTCGCGAACTGCGACTTGCCCTCGATGTTGTTGAGCGGCGTCGTCATCATCCGGTGGATGGTGTGCGCGTCCGTCTCCAGCATCAGGGTGTGCACGTTCGGCATGCCCTCGAGCCGGCCGATATGCCAGGAATCGCGGTCATGGTAGGCCGAGCCGAGCAGGAAGCAGCGGAAATCGGCGTTCGGGACGTCGTTCCAGAAGGCCTGCATCAGCTTGGCGACGTCGCCCCGCTCCTCGAGCCGCTGCCGCTGCACCGGGTTGTTCGCGGCGCTCTCGATCATCTCGCGGTAGAGCGGCATGTTCATGCGGGTCGGCTCGACCGGCCAGATCTTGGTCGGCGGGTTGAACGCCACCACGCGCACCGGCAGCGACGGCTTGATCCGCGAGAAGGCCATGCCGAGCGAGAGCGCGACGAAGCCGCCGCCGCTCGGGCCGAGCAGGGCGAGCTGCTTCGCCTCCGCGACCAGCGGGATGGTGTTCAGCGCGACCTCGGCGAACTCCTCGACCAGCGTCTTGAAGGTGCCGAAGGTGCCAGTCTCCACCGTCAGGATCGGGCACTGCATCTGGTTGCCGAGGCCGGTCTGGCCGCCGACGCCGGCCGTCGCGATAATCCCGAACCGCCCGATCGGGCTGCGGGGGAAGTCGCGGAGATGACCCTCGACGCCCGCGACGTCGATCGTCTTCCGGTAGCCATACTCATCCTCGGCGCCGGTACCGGCGCCCGGCCCGGTGGCCCGCCGCATCTTCCGTGGTTCCTGCACAGCCAACCCCCATTAGGTAGGAGCCTCATGACGCCGCACTATATCGCTGGGGATGCGACACGTGTCGAGATGCAAAATGTTCGGCTTTGCAACCACGGCATCTCAATTTTCACGTCAGGACCACCGTTTGAGGGTTGTTGTCATTCCAGCGTCACGTTGATTTGACAAACATTGACCAGGTGAACGGACTCCCGGTAGTGTGGAGAACGCGGATCGGCGCCCTGCGATGCGCGCGATCCGGGCGTGTTCGGGTGGCGGCGGCCCGCGCGCCACACGCCCCCCGCCGCCAGCCCACATGCCGGCAGGGGCTGTGCGACCTCCCGCACCGCGCCCGGGCCGCCCCGGCGCGATCGCCGCCGGCAGCCACGCTTCAGGCAGCAACCCGCCGCCGCCACATCAGCAGCGCCGGCAGCACCGCCGCGAGGCACCCGACCGCCGCCACCAGGAAGCTGTCGCGGAAGCCCAGCATCAGCGCCTGCGCATGGATCATCCGCCCGAGAACCTCCTGGAACCCGGCCTCCCAGAGGGTGCGCGGCACGCCCTCCTGCTCCAGCAGCGCCTGGACCATGCGGCGAAGCTCGAAGGTCACCGGGTTGGCCCCGTCCTGGCCCGCCGCCAGCGCCACCGCATGCGCCTGGGTCCGCTGCTCCAGCACGATCGACAGCCCGTTCACCCCGATCGCCCCGCCGAGCTGGCGGGCGAAATTGATCCCCCCCGCCCCCTGGCCGAGGAAGCGCGGCGGCAGGGCGCGCAGCGCGCCGGTGTTCATGCTCGGCATGGCCAGCGACAGGCCGAACCGGCCGATGGCGATCCATCCGGCCAGCGCCCAGAAGCCGAGATCGGTGTCGACGCCGGCCATCAGCCAGGCCGAGAGCGCGAACAGGAGCATGCCGATGGTCACCGGCCCGATCGGCGGCACCCGGTCGGCGATGCGCCCCGAGATGGGGAAGCAGACGACCATCACCAGCCCGGCCGGGATCAGCATCATCCCCGCCCGCGTCGCCGTGTAGCCCTGCACCAGCTGGACGAAGAGCGGCGCCAGGTAGGTCGTGCCGAACAGCGCCGCGCCATAGAGGAACGCCACGCAGAACGCCGCCGAGAAGCCGCGATGCGCCATGATCCGCGGGTCGAACAGCGGCGTCGGCGTCCACATCTCCCAGCCGATGAAGGCCAGGGTGGCGAGGCCTGCCAGGGTCAGCTCCAGCACCACCGCATCCGACCCCCAGCCATCATGCTGCCCGCTCGAGAGGCCCGTCAGCAGCGCCCCGATCGCGGTGACCAGCAGCAGCGCGCCCGGCGCGTCGAAGCGCGGCCGCTTGCCCGTGCCGGCCCGCCCCGGCAGGTAGAGCCAGCCGAGGACGAGGCCGAGCAGCGGCAGCGGGATCGCCAGCAGGAAGACCGAGCGCCAGCCGAAGCCATCGGTCATCACCCCGCCGATCGCCGGGCCGAGGGCCGGGGCCATGACCACGCCGACGGCGAAGATCCCCATCGCACTTCCGCGACGCTCGGGGGGGAAGACGCGGAAGACCAGCTGCATGCCGAGCGGCTGCAGCAGCCCCGCCGCCGCGCCCTGCAGGATCCGCCCCGCGACCACGGAAGGCTCCCCCGTCGCCAGCCCGCCCAGCGCCGAGCCGGCGATGAAGGCCAGCAGCGCGCCGAGATAGGTGGCGCGCGCGCCGAAGGCCTCGACGCACCAGGCGGTCAGCAGCATGGTGCCCGTGGTCGCCGCCAGGAAGCCGGCGGCCAGCAGCTGCGCGCGGTCCTGGCCGACGCCGAAGGCGCCCATGATGTCGGGCACCGCGACGTTGACGATGGTCGAGGACAGGATGGTGGCGACGGTGCCGATCATCGCCGTGAAGGTGACCAGCCAGCGGTAATTCGGCCCGTGGCGGGCGAACAGCGCCTCGATGCTGCGCGGCCCCGCCGGGGTGCCCGCGACCGGCCCGCCGAGGGCGCCCGCCGCGCCGCTCATTCGCGCGCCGGCGCCTCCACCACCACCATCATCCCCGGCCGCAGCATCCCCTCCGGCGGGGCGGGGTCGAGGGCGATGCGCAGCGGCAGGCGCTGGGTGATCTTGGTGAAATTGCCGGACGGGTTGGGGCTCGGCAGCAGGGCGAACTCGCTGGTCGCCGCGCCGCCGATACGCTCCACCACGCCCTCGAAGCTGCGCCCGGGCCAGGCATCGACGCCGAGCCGCACGCGCGTGCCGGGGCGGAAGAAGCGCGCCTCGGTCTCCTTCACATTGGCCTCGATCCGCACCCTGGCCGGGTCGTGCACCAGCAGGATGCGCTGGCCCGGGATCACGTATTCGCCGGCATCGACGAAGACCCGGTTCACCACCCCGTCGAAGGGCATGGCGATGGTGCGGTCGGCGACGTCGAGCGCGGCGCGGTCGCGCTGGGCGCGGATCTCGCGCGCGACCGGGCCGAGCGCCTCGGCCTGCAGCCGCAGCACCGCCACCTCGCGCCGCGCGGCGGCGGCGGCGGCCAGGCGGGCCTCGGCGGTGGCGATCTCGGCCGCCGTCGCCAGCACCTTCTGGCGGGCGATCTCCACCAGCGCGCGGGTCTGTTCCTGGCGCTGGCGGGTGCCGCCGCCGCCCGAGACCAGCTCGTTGGCGCGGCGGTGCTCGGCCTCGGCGAAGGCGCGCTCGGCCTCGGCCGAGGCGAGGGCGGCGCGGGCGGCATCGAGCCGGGCGCGCTCGGCCTCCTGCTGGCTCACCGTCTGGGCATCGACCTGGGCGATCCGCGCCTCGAGCTCGGCCTCGCGCGCCGCGATGCCGGCCAGCTTCGCCTCCAGCTCCTGCACCGCGAGCGCGGAATCGCGGTCATCCACCCGGATGATGACGGTGCCCGCGGCGGCATGGTCGCCGGCGATGACGCGCACCTCGCTGACCCAGCCGGGGACGCGGCTGGAGAGGGCCACCATGTCGGCCGCGACCCGGGCATCGTCGATGCTGACCCGCGTGAGCAGCCCATGCATCCAGGCCGCGCCGCCCCCCAGCAGCCCGAGCAGCAGCAGGGCGGACAGGACGAGGCGCAGCGGGCGGCGAGGCCGTGCCCGGGCCGGCGGCGGGGCGGCCTCGGCAAGCGGCGCCGCGGCCGGTTGCGGCGCGGGGGCGGGCGGGCGGCGCGCCTCCCCGCTAGGCTGCCCGATGTCCATCCCGTTCCTCGTCCTCGCGCGGATCCGGCGGGAAGCCGGGCGGCATGGTGCCGCCGAGCCGCTCGGCCACGCCCTCGAGCACGGCAAGGCAGGCGCGCAGCTCGGCCTCCGGGATGCCGTCCAGGATCTCGGCCCGGACGCCGGCGGCCGTGGCCTCGAGCTCGCGGTGCAGCGCATGGGCGCGGGCCGCGAGATGGACGGTCTTGGCGCGGCGGTCCTGCGGCAGCGGCCGGCGCTCGACGAAGCCCTCGCGCTCCAGCCATTCGAGGGTGCGCGCGAGGGTCGGGCCCTGCAGGGCGAGGCGCTGGGCGAGCTCGGTCTGGGTCAGCCCCTCGCCGCCGCGGGCCAGGTGCAGCAGGGGCAGCCAGCGCGCCTCGGTCAGCCCATAGGCCGCCATGCGGGCGTCGAGCTGCGCCCGCCAGCGGCGGCTGATCTGGCCGATGGTGCGCCCGAGGCGCCATTGCAGCGTGCTGAGCGCGGCATTCGCCGGGGCGGCCGGCATACCCTGGTCCATCGGCCGAGCTTAGGCCGGCGCGGAATGCTTAGCCAGCCATGCATCGATCCCGCGCGCCCTTTCCCCCTCGACCCGGCAGGGTGCGCGCGCGATGCTGCACCCCCGGCGGATGGGGAGGAATGGACAGCCATGGGCGCGACCACGGCGGCGACCTACGAGGTGCGGGCGAACAACCTCTCCCGTGCCTCCGAGAACCGGATCCATGACGACGAGGTGGCGCGGCGCTTCGGCTTCACCGGCGCCCTCGTCCCCGGCGTCGAGGTGCATGCCTATGCCTGCCACCCGGCGGTCGCGCGCTGGGGCGCCGGCTGGCTGGCGCGCGGGACCATCGAGAGCCGCTTCCTCAAGCCGGTCTATGATGGCGCGCAGGTGCGGGTGGATGCGGAGGAGGCGCCGGACGGCGCCCTGGCGCTGCGCGTCGAGAGCGGCGGCGCGCTGGCCGCCACGGCCCGCGCCACGCTGCCCGCCGCCGCCGAGGCC
>CAZMCV010000088.1:0-17261 GCA_964564645.1 uncultured Acetobacteraceae bacterium | reverse complement strand
GCGATCAGGGCCGGCACCGGCAAGGGGCTGCTGCCGATGTGCCTGGGCGCCGAGGACCCCACCCTGGTCCGCGTCGGCGACGGGCCGCCCGACCTCATCCGCATGGTGCACATCCATGCCCATCCGGACACCATCCAGATGCCGCGCGTGCAGGCCACCATGGCGTGGCTGCGGGAGAGCTATGCGCCGGTGTTCGGGTGCCCCTGAGCGAGGAGGACATCGACCTGGTGCGTGCCAGCCTGCGCCTGGCCGCGCGGCAGCTCGATGCGATCGGGATGCTCTTCTACCATCGCCTGTTCGAGATCGCGCCCGAGGTCCGGCCGCTCTTCGCCGCCGACATCCAGGCGCAATGCGGCAAGCTCATGAGCATGCTGGGGACGGTCGTGGCGGAGCTGCACGACGAAGGCATCCTCAACCCCCTGCTCGCCGACATGGCGCGCCGGCATGTCGGCTACGGCGCGGTGCCCGAGCATTATCCGCTGGTCGGACAGGCGCTGATCTGGGCGCTCGGCCAGACCCTCGGCGCGCGCTTCACGCCGGCGATGCGCGAGGCCTGGGTGCATGCCTTCGAGTCGATCTCGCAGGTGATGCTGGACGCGGTGGAGACCGGGGGAGAGGCGCGCGGGGCAGAGGCGCGCGCCTGACGCCGCCGCGGCGCGCGGGCGCGGCCCGGACGCGAAGATCCGATCCGGGCCGATGGCGCGCGACGCGGCGGGGCCCGTTCAGGATCCGCCGCGCCCGGTCCGCTCGCGCAGCGCGTCGATGCGGCGGGAGGCCTCGGCCTTGCTCAGGCCGGCCTCGAACGTCTCGCCCGCCTCCTCGCAGAGCGTCTTGAGGTAGCTGGCCTGGGCGCCGGTCATCGCCTCGTCGCCGGTGGTCCAGTCATCGGGGTCCTTGACGGTGTTCGACCCCGGATCGGGGTCGCGCTTCGGGTTCGGGTCGTGCTGGGGGGCGTCCTGCCTGGCCATGCCGTCGGCATCCTTCCGCTGCGGGCGGCACCGGACGGCGCCGCCTGATGTTCGCACAACGTTCATGGTGGGCGGTGGTTTCGCGGCGGCGCGCGGGGCGCTAACCCGGGGCCACGACCGCCGGCCGGGGGAACCATGACGACGATGCAGAGCCTGCAGGACGCGGCGCCCCCGCCGGGCTTCGCGCCCCGCACGGTGAACGGCCGGTTCCTCGAGCCCATCGGCCCGCTCTACGTCCGGCAGGATGCGGGCGGGGGGCCGGGCATCTACGGGCTGCGCGTGCTGCCCGCGCACTGCAACATCAAGGACATGGCGCATGGCGGCATGCTGGCGACGCTCGCCGACGTGGTCCTCGGGATCGGCGGGCTGGAGCAGGCGGGGACGCCCGGCTTCTTCGTGACCATCAGCCTGCAGACCGACTTCCTCGGCCCGGCGATGCTCGGCGCCTGGGTGGAGTGCCGGCCGGAGATGCTGCGGCGGACCCGGACGATGATGTTCGTCCAGGGCCTGTTCACCGCGGATGGCGAGCCGGCGCTGCGGGCGAGCGGGGTGTTCCGGCTGCCGAAGCCTGGGGGCTAGCTCCCCCGCTTCACCACCGGCGCCGCCTGCCCGTCGAGCAGCACGTTCACGCAGGCCGGCTTCCCCGAGGCCAGCGCGCGGGCCAGCGCCGCCGGAAGGTCGGCGCCGCGCTCCACGAACTCCCCATGCCCGCCGAGCGCGGCCGCGATCAGGTCGTAGCGCGTGCCCGGCGCCAGCTCGCAGCCATGCGCGCGCTGCGCGCCGTATTCGCGCAGCTGGATCTGGTACTCGGCGTTCCACTTCGCGTCGTTGCCGACGACCGCGACGAAGGGCAGGCCGTGGCGCGCGGCGGTGTCGAACTCGGCCATGTGGAAGCCGAAGGTCCCGTCGCCCATCACGGCGATCACCGGCGCGCCCTCGGGCCGCGCGGCGCGGGCGGCGATGGCGAAGGGGATGCCCGCGCCGATCGCGCCGGCGACGCCGTTGATGATGCGCGTCGGCGCGGCCAGCAGCGCCTGCGCCCATTGCCCGATCTCGCCGCCGTCGCAGACCAGCACGGAATCCGGGCCGCCCTGCGCCAGCACCGCCTCGATCGCGGCGCAGAAGGCGACGGGGTGGGCCGGGCCGTCGCCCCCTTCGCGCAGCGCCGCCCAGGCGGCGGGGCGGTGGGCGAAGGCGGCCTCCGCCTGCACCGCCCATCCGGCCTGCGGCCCGGCCGAGCCGCGCGCCGCCTCGGCCAGCGCCGCCGTCGCCGCCGCCGGGCCGGCGAGCGCCCCCATCGCCAGCCGCGGCCCCAGCAGGCGCTGCGCGCGGGCCAGCAGCGCCGGGTCCGGGTCCAGCACGATCCAGCGCGCGTCCTTCGCCACCGCCGGCGGGCGGCCGAAGCGCAGCGTGAAGTCCAGGGCCTTGCCGAGCAGCAGGACCAGGTCGGCCTCCGCCAGGGTCTCGGCCAGCGCGCCGAGGGCCGGGTCGTTCAGCCCGCGCGGGCTCTCCATGGCGATCACCGGCAGGCCGAGCGCCCCGCGCAGCGCCGCCAGCAGCCCCCGCCCCCGCGGTGTGCAGAGCGCGGGGGGCGCGATCACCAGCGGCCGCTTCGCCGCGCCGAGCTCGGCCAGCACCGCGGCGGCGAGGCCGGGCGGCAGGGCCATCGGCAGCGGCGCGAAATCCGCCGCCTCCGGCCAGGCGACCGTGCCGGGGTCGAGCTTCGCCTCCAGCACGTCGGTCGGCAGCGAGAGGTGCACCGGCCCCGGCCGCCCGCTGCGCGCGATCCGCACCGCGCGCGCCAGCTCCGCCGCCAGCCCCGCCGCCGATTGCGCGACGAAGGAGGCCTTGGCGACCGGCGCGGCCAGCGCGGCGTTGTCCAGCTCCTGGAACGCCCCGTTGCCGAGATCGGCGAGCGGCGCGTGGCCGGAGAGCAGCACCAGCGGCACCTCGCCGGCCAGCGCGGTCGACAGGCCGGCGACCGCGTTGGTGTGGCCCTGCCCGCCGGTGACCAGCGCGATCCCGGCCTCGCCCGTCAGCCGCCCCCAGGCATCGGCCATGTGGACGGCGGCGGCCTCGTGGCGGGTGTGGACCAGCCCGATCCCCGTGCCGAGCAGCGCGTCGTAGACCGGCATGATGTGGTTGCCGGAGAGGGAGAAGAGGGTGCGCGTGCCGGCGCGCCGCAGCCCCTGCGCCAGCACCTCGGCCCCGCGGATCGCCTCGGCCATGCCCCATCCTCCCTTCGGCTCGAGCCCGTCCCGCACCACGGCCCGCCGCGGCGGTCAAGCGCCCCTCGCCGCGATGGACGGGCGGGGGAGGGATTTCTACCCTGCCGGGCGGAACGGGGGACATGGCGATGGGCGCGACACTGGGCATCGTGGCCGGGCTTCTGGCCGTCCTGCTCCCGCTCGGCGTGCTGGCCGGCGGCATCCTGCTGTTCAACGGCCTGGTGCGCGCCCGCGCCCTGGTCGAGGAGGGCTGGAGCGGCATCGAGGTGCAGCTGCAGCGCCGCGCCGACCTGGTGCCGCAGCTCGTCGAGGTGGTGCGGAGCCACGCGGCGCATGAGCGCGGCGTGTTCCAGGAGGTCGCCGCGGGCCGCAGCGCGGTCGCCGCCGCGCCCGACCGGGCCGCGCGGCTCGCCGCGGAACGGCAGCTCGGCGCCTCGATCGGCCACCTGGTGGCGGTGGCGGAGGCCTATCCGGCGATCACCGCCGACCAGGGCTTCCTCGCCCTGCAGCGCAGCCTCGTCGAGGTCGAGGACCAGCTCCAGCACGCGCGCCGCTACTACAACGCGACGGTGCGGGAGCTGAACACGAAGGTGGAGACGATCCCCTCCGCCCTGGTGGCGGGCCGCTTCGGCTTCCGCCCCGCCGCCTATTTCGACGCCGACGAGGCGGCGGCGCAGGCGCCCTCCATCGCCACCTCCCCGGCGCGGGCCGCGGGATGATCCGCGGCCTCGCCGCGCTGCTGGTCCTGGTCCTGGTCCCGCTGCTCCCGCCGCCGGCCGCCCGGGCGGCGGAGCGGATCACGCTGTTCCACGCCGAGATCACCGTGCGGCCGGACTCCGTCATCGAGGTGCGCGAGACCATCGAGGTGACGGTCGAAGGGGTCGAGATCCGCCGCGGCATCCTGCGCGACCTGCCGCTCTCGCGCACGGCGCCGGACGGGGCCTCCTGGCGCACGCCCTACCGCATCCTCTCGGTGACGCAGGACGGCGCGCCGGCGCGCTGGCGGACGGAGCAGCCGGGCGGCGACCTGCTGCGCATCCGCATCGGCGATCCGGAGGTGCTGCTGCCGCACGGCACCCACCGCTACGTCATCGCCTACGAAAGCGGCGCCCAGGTCCGGCCCTTCCCCGAGCATGACGAGCTCTGGTGGAACGTCACCGGCGAGCACTGGACCTTCCCGATCCTCCGCGCCGAGGCGGTGGTGCGGCTGCCGGGCGGCGCCGGGGCGACCTGGCTGCGCGCCTGGACCGGGCCGCGCGGGACGCGCGAGGACATGGCGGCGACGAGCGGGCTCGGCACCGCGACGCCAAGCTTCGCCAGCCTGCGCCCGCTCGGCCGCGGGGAGGGCTTCACGGTCGCGCTGGGCTGGCCGAAGGGGCATGTCGCCTTCGCCGCCGCGCCGCCCGGGCTGCGGGAGCCGCGGACCGCCATCGAATGGGTGGGCGGCGCGGGCAATGTCGCGCTGCTGCTCGGCGCGCTGGCCGTGGTCCTGGGCTATGTCGGGGGCATGTGGTGGCGGATCGGGCGCGACCCGGCCGGCCGCGCCGTCGTCCCGCGCTTCGCCCCGCCCGCCGGCCTGTCGCCCGGCGCCTGCCGCTACCTGGTGCGCATGGAGGCGGATACGGTCGCGCTGTCCGCGACGCTGATCGGGCTCGCGGCCAAGGGGGTGGTGGGCATCGGGGACACCCGGCCGCCGACCCTGTGGCGGATCGCGCCATCCGGGGCGCCGCCGACCCTGGACGACGCGGAGGCGACCCTGCTGGAGCGCCTGCCCTTCGAGCCCATGCCGCTCGCGCAGACCGAGCGCAAGCGGGCGGGGCCGCTGCACGCGGCGCGGCAGGCCTTCGAGCTGGCCTTGCGGCGATCCCATCTCGGCCCGTCCTTCGCCCTGAACCGGCTGCCCTTCGCCGGGGGGATCGCCCTCGTCGCGCTGCTGGGCCTGCTGATGGGCATGCAGGCGGACCTCACCGCGCCGCCGCCGCCGGCGATCGAGGACGTCCTGCTCTACGACGAGCTGCTGACAGGCCTGACGTTCCTCGGCGGCATCCCGCTGATCCTGATCGGCGGCGCGATGGCGCGCCGGACCGGGACATGGTGGCGGGGGCTCGGCTGGCTGCTCGCGCTGGCGGGCGCGGCGGGATGGTCCGTCTTCGCGCTGGCCTTCGCCCTCGCCGCCTTCGGCGGCTTCGGCCTGCTGTGGTGGCTCTTCCTGCTGGCCTCGGCGGCGGCGCTGCTGCTCGCCTGGCGGATCCTGCCGGCGCGGACGCCGCGCGGCCAGCGCCTCTACGAGGAGGTCGAGGGCTTCCGGCGCTTCCTCGCGCTGACCGAGACCGACCGGCTGCGCGACCTGGAGCCGCCGGCGATGACGCGGCAGATGTTCCGCGACTTCCTGCCCTATGCGCTGGCGCTCGACGTGCTCAACGCGTGGACGGCGCGCTTCGCCGCGGCGGTCGCCGCCGGCGCCGTGCCCGCGCTGCCGGAGGGCGGCGATCACGGCATCGATTGGGGGGATGGCGAGGATGCGGGCGGGCTCACCGACCGGGTCGCCGCGATGACCGAGGATATCGGCGGGGCGGTCGGCGCCGCCGCGGCGCCGGCGGCGAGCGACAGCAGCGGCTCGGGCTCGGGCAGCAGCGGCGGGGGCGGGGGCGGCGGCGGCGGCGGGGGCAGCGGCTGGTAGGCGGCGTTCCCGACCGGCGTCGAGCCGTCACCGTGCCGGAAGGCGGGGAACGGCCCGCCTGTCGCCCGCCGGCCCGGCCGCATGGGCGCGGGGTTCGGCACCGCGCCGCTGGCCGAGGGCCGGGGCCCGGCTTTCGCGCCGATCCCCGCCGCCGGGTGCTTGGGTCTTGGGTTCACGGCCTGGCTGCGGGCGTGGGCCCGGCCTCCCGCGGCGGCGGGACCGGGCGGGGCCGCCGCGCGACCCCTTCTCCGCGCCGGGAGGGTCCCACCCGGGCCCTCCCGGAACCGGAAGCGCGCGCCGTCGGCCCGCGCAGGGTTGTCCGTCGCGCCGGGGCTCAGAGCACGATGTCGGCCGGGGCCAGCACCACGCCGCCGCCGGGGCTGAACACCTGGATGGCGAAGTCGGCGACGCCGTCGCCGTCGGTGTCGCCCTGGAGGTCCAGCCCGGTGTCGACCAGCTGCCCCGCCACGCCCGTGAAGCCGCCGGCGACGAAGACGAACGCGTCGTCGCCCACGGTGTTGGCGTTCGCGTCGATGCCGCTCAGGTCGATCAGGTCGACGCCCTTGGCGAAGTCCAGGATGATGTCGGGATTGCCGACGGTGCTGTCCGTCTCCGCCACGAAGAGGAACACGTCCGCCCCGGCGCCGCCCAGCAGCGTGTCCTCGCCGGCGCCGCCCTGCAGCGTATCGTTGCCGCCATTGCCGGTCAGGGCGTCGTTGCCGAAGCCGCCGGCGATGCCGTTCGCCTTCGCGTCGCCGGCGAGGCTGTCATTGCCCTGGCTTCCGACGAGATCCTCGAAGCCGCCGATCAGGTCGCCGGTCGCGTCGCCGCCATTGGCCAGCCCGGTGCCGAGGTTGACCTCCACCGCGGCGGCGGATTGCGCGTAGGACAGCACGTCCCGGCCGCCGCCGCCGGAAAGGGTATCGGCACCGGCGCCGCCCTCGACGTAGTCGCGCCCGGCGCCGCCGTCGATCCTGTCGTTCCCGAAGCCGCCGAACAGGACGTCGTTGCCGCCGAGGCCCTCGATGCTGTCGGCGCTGCCGAGGCCGAGGATGGTGTCATTCGCCGGGTTGCCGAACCGGTCGCCGACCAGGGAGTCGGCGCCGGCGCTGCCGCCGATCGGCGCGGTGAAGCTGGCTGCCATGGTCCATCTCCTTCTTCCCGCCGCCCGATGCAGGACGATGTCCGGGGGCGGCGGATGGCACGCTAGGCGCCCTGGGGGGACGTGGGCTTCATCCACACGAATGAGGATTCGCGCCCGATCGCGCGCTCTCGAACTCGTGAAGCGACCGGCCGGGGTGGATCCGCCGCCCGCGGCAGCTGCGCGAGCAGGTGGACCAGCTCGCTCTGCCGGGTCGTCCCCGTCTTGGCCAGCAGATGGGCCAGGTGGGTGCGCACGGTGGCGATGCTCCGGCCGCTGGCGGAAGCGACCTCGGCGACGGTCAGCCCGCGCAGCAGGTCGGCGGCGAGATCCGCCTCCGACCGGGTGAGGTCGAAGGCCTCCGTCATCAGCGCGCGGTCCGGGGCGGCGCGCGCGAGCGGATCCGAAATCTGCACCAGGACGGCGGGCCGCGACACGCCGCCCGGATGGTCCGCGCCGGGCGAGAGGGGCATGGCGACCAGCACGAGCTCCGGCTTCCCGGAAGGCCGCGGCAGGCGGAGCGCGCCGGACGCGCCGGGCCGGCCGAGCGCCCGCGCGATCACCGCGGCCAGGCGCGCGGACAGGGCGGGCGTCGCCGCGCGCAGCCCGGCCGCGCCGGCGCGCAGCACGTCGGCCTCGCGCAGCAGCGCCTCGCCCGCGGTGCTGGCATGGACGACGCGCCCGAGGCTGTCGAGCAGCAGCAGCGGGCCCTGCGCCGCCTCCAGCGCGGCGAAGGCCGAGCGGGCGACCGCCGCGACGCCACCGAGGCGCGCCTGGACCGCCGCCGCGTGCTGGAGGTCGGGCATCAGGGCGCGCGCGAAGCGCAGCTCCCGCGGCGTGAACGATCCCGACGACCAGGGCCGGGCGAGCGTGATGCACTGGCTCCTGCCGCCTTCCTGGAGGATGTCGAGCCGGACCACTTCCTCGATCCCGCGCGGCGCGAGGTAGTGCCGGTACATCGCCGAGCGGATCAGCGCGGCGCGCGGGACGATGTCCTCGCCGAGGACCACGGCCCCGGCCTCGCGGATCGGCCGCCGCAGCCCGTAGGGGCTTCGCCGGTGCCAGGTGCTGAGCGATTCCTGGTGATCCGCCGCGGTGATTCCGACGGCGCCGAGGCTGCGCGGCGCATTCCGGTCCGCGGTGGTGTCGACCGCGGCGGCATAGGGACAGTCCAGGGCGCGTCCGAGGATCCGCAGCATCGCGGGCCACTCGCCGTTCAGGGCGAGGTCGTGGATGGCTGCGAGCAGGTTCCTGTGGAGCGTCTCGTCCATTCCTGCCTTCCCGATGCCGCCCGCCGGCTGGGGCCCGCATAGAATGGCGCAACGCATCCGGGGACAAGCCATGTTCCGACGCACAGATCGCGCAGCGACCGCTCAAAGGGGACCGGCACGCCCGGCCCGCATCCTGCCCGCGGGGAGGAACCCGGCCGCGCACTACGCCCGCTTGCACTCCGGCCCGGCGGGACACGCGCGGCGGGGGGGAGGAAGCGCCCCCGCGCCGGCGGCCCGGGAGGGGAGGCTTTGCCCGGGCGCCCGCCGCGGTAATCTGCGCCGGGCCGGGGGAGCGGGCCGCCCGGCCCCGCCCGACCCCGCCAGGAGATCGCCCCGCATGCCGCATGTCGCGCGCCACACCGACTACATGGCCTCGGAGATCGGCACTGCGCGCCTGGTCTCCGGCCAGGGCCAGGGCTTCGAGGCCGGCAGCTTCCAGCGCTTCGAGCTGGTCTTCACCGCCGGCCGCTTCGGCATGGATGACACGGGCTCGATCCGCATCGTCCACCGCTTCGCCTCCGACATGGGCGTGCCGCAATTCACCGACCCGGACGCGCCGAACTACGTGTCGGCGGAAGCGTCGAACGGGGCGAGGCTCGAGCTTTCCTACAACCCGCGGCTGAACATGCGGCCCTGGGGCAAGTGCCTGACCGTCGCGGTCGGTCGCGGCTACCTCTCGCCGGGCGACACGATCACGGTGCGCTATGGCGGGGCGCCCGGCTTCCGCATGCAGACCTTCTGCGAGGACCGCTTCGAGTTCCGCGTGCTGGCCGACGTCTTCGCCTGCTTCAACTGGGCGCTGCTGCCGGACCAGCCCTGGATCTCGCTGGTGCCCGGGCCCGCGGCCACCTGGCGCGCGGTGCTGCCGACCTTGCGCCGCAGCGGCGAGAGCTTCGCGCTCTCGATCCGTGCCGATGATCGCTGGGGCAACCCGACGCCGCTGGCGCGCGCGCGCTTCCGGCTGGTGGCGAGCGGCGCCGCCGTGGTCGGGCTGCCCGAGGCCTTCACCTTCCCGACCGGCGCGCGCAGCCACCGCATCGAGGGGCTGCGCGCCGCGCCCGGCGACATCGCCATCACCCTGCTGGACGAGGCGGGGCGCGAGGTAGCGCGCAGCAACCCGATGCGCGTCGCCGATCGCGCGCCCGGCTTCCTGCCCTTCTGGGCCGACATGCACGGCCAGTCCGAGGAGACGATCGGCACCAACAGCGCCCGGCGGCTGGCGGAATACGCGCGCGACTGCGCCTTCATCGACGCCATGTGCCACCAGGGCAACGATTTCCAGATCACCAGCGCGTTCTGGCAGGAGCTGAACGCGGTGACCGCCGAGTTCGACAAGCCCGGCCGCTTCGTCTTCCTCCCCGGCTGGGAGTGGTCCGGCAACACCGCGCTCGGCGGCGACCGCAACGTGGTGCTGCGCGCCGAGGGCGGCACCCTGCACCGGTCCTGCCACGCGCTGGTCGAGGATCTGTCGGATGCCGCGACCGACGCGCTGGACGTGCGCGCGCTGCACGCGGCGCTGCATGCGGAGGGCGGCGACGAGGCCGCGCTCAGCCTGCCGCATGTCGGCGGCCGCTACGCCAACCTGGGCTACGCGCACGACAAGGCGCTGGAGAGGAGCGTCGAGGTGCATTCCGACTGGGGCACCTTCGACTGGATGCTGGAGGACGCCTTCGCCACGGGGGCGCGTGTCGGCATCGCGGCGAATTCCGACGGCCACAAGGGACGGCAGGGCGCGTCGCATCCCGGTGCCTCGCTGTTCGGCGCCTATGGCGGGCTGACCTGCTACCTGGCCAGGGAGCTGACCCGCGACGCGCTGTGGGACGCGATGCTGTGGCGGCGGCAATACTGCACGACCGGCGCGGCGCGCGCGCATTGCGACGCCTGGGCCGTGCTGGCGAAGCCCGCCGCGCTGCACCGCGACGACCCGGCGCTGGGTCGGCCCGCGGTCGGCGAGACGGCGCGCGCGACCCTCGGCAACATCCTGACCGGCGTCGCCGACGAGGAGGTCGAGTTCGGCTTCGAGATCATGGCCGGCGCGCCGATCGAACGCGTCGAGATCCGCAACCGCACGCGGCTGGTCGGCCTGTGGCGCCCCTATGCCGCGTCCGAGCTCGGCCGGCGCGTGCGCGTGCTGTGGGAGGGGTCGGAGTATCGCGGCCGCGGGCGCGAGACCCTCTGGAAGGGCGAGATCGCGCTGGAGGGCAATCGCTGGACCGGCGCGGTGCCGATCAACCGCTTCAACCTCGACCGCCGCTTCGAGCCCTCGGCGCAGGGCCTGGTGTTCGACGGCGTGACGACCGGCGGCTTCATGGGCGTGGAGGCGATGCTCGACAGCGCCAGCGCCGGCACGCTCTCCGTGCGCACCAACCTGGTCGAAGGCAGCGTGCCCATCGCGGAGCTCGGCACGCTGGACGACCAGGTGTGGGAGGCGGGCGGCCTCGGGCGACGGGTGCGCGCCTTCCGCCTGCCGGACCGCAACCCGCACCGCGCGGTGCGCCATTCCCTGCGCGTGCCCTTGCGGCGCGACGAGGACAATGCGCTCTACATCCGGGCGACGATGGAGGACGGCAATGTCCTCTGGTCCAGCCCCATCTACCTGATCACCGCCTAGGGACGGAGACGCCTCCGACCAACCAAGGAGAGGCGAGATGCGACGCAGGGAATTCATGCTGGGCGCGGCGGGCGCCGTCGCGGCGGGCACGGCGCGCGCGGCGGATTGGGCGCCGACCCGTCCGGTCAACTTCATCGTGCCGCTCGCCCCGGGCAGCACGGCCGACATCCTGGCCCGCACCATGGCGGAAATCTGGTCGGCGCGGCTCGGCCAGCCGGTGACGGTGGACAACCGCCCCGCCGCCGGCGGCGTGGTCGCCATGGAGCAGATCCGCAACGCCGCGCCGGACGGGCAGACCTTCGGCCTGGCCAGCCAGGGCACGCTGGTCTTCAACAGCTACCTGACGCGCAGCCCGCGCTACGACAGCCGCCGGGACTTCGCCCCGGTCGCCATGTTCTCGACCGTGACCAACGCGCTGGTGGTGCCGAAGACCAGCCCCTACCGCACGGCGCAGGAGCTGGCGGAGGCGGCGCGGGCGCAGCCGCAGCGGCTGACCTATTCCTCGGGTGGCAACGGCACCTCGCACCACATCTCCATGGTGCTGTTCAACCAGGTGGCGAAGTCGGAGATGACGCATGTGCCCTATCGCGGCGCGCCGGCCGGCATCACCGCGGTGATGACCGGCGAGGTTGCCTCGGGCTGCTACAACATCCCGACCGTGCTCGCGCAGATCCGCGCGGGCGAGCTGCGGCCGCTCGGCGTCACCTCCGCGACGCGCAGCGCCTTCCTGCCGGAGGTGCCGAGCCTGCAGGAACAGGGCTTCGCCGGCTACGAGCTGACCACCTGGATGGGCATGGTGGCGCCGGCGCGGACGCCGGAGGCCGCCATCGCGCGCATGGCCGCCGAGACCTATCGCGCGCTCGACGACCAGGCGGTCTGGGCGAAGCTCGAGCGGCAGGGTTTCGAGACGATGCCGCATCTGGATCCGGCGGGCTTCTCGGCCTTCCTCGATGCCGAGATGAGGAAGTGGGGGCCGGTGATCCAGGCCTCGGGCGCCGTCGCCGACTGAGGGCGCATGGACAGGGCGGGGCGCGGGCGGCAGGATCCGGCCGACCCCGCCCGGAGACCGCCCCATGGCCCTGCGCTGCGACCTGATCATCCGCGATGCCACCTTGTTCGACGGCACCGGCGCGCCGCGCCGCACCGGCGATGTCGGCGTCACGGGCGAGCGGATCGTCGCGGTCGGCGATCTCGGCGGCGCGACGGCGGAGCGCGAGGTGATCGCCACCGGCCGCGCGCTGGCGCCGGGCTTCATCGACGCCCACACCCATGACGACCGCGCGGTGCTGTGCGGGCCGGGCTGCCTCGCCTGCAAATCCTCGCAGGGCGTCACCACGGTGGTGGTGGGGAATTGCGGCATCTCGCTGGCGCCGATGCGCGTCGCACCCGACGAGCGACCTGTGCCGCCGCTCGACCTGGTTGCGGAAAGCGGCACCGCCTTCGACAGCTTCGGCGACTATGCGGAGGCGCTGCGCAGGACGCCGGCTGCGGTCAACACCTACGCCTTCATCGGCCACCAGACCCTGCGCTGGCGCGTGATGGGCAACGATCTGTTCCGCCCGGCGCGCGACGGCGAGATCGCGCAGATGCGCAAGCTGGTCGCCGAGGCGCTGGCGCAGGGCGCCTCCGGCTTCTCGACCGGCCTCTACTACAAGCTCAACATGCATGCGACGACGGAGGAGGTGATCGCGGTCGCCGAGCCGCTGCGCGCCGCCGGCGGCCTCTACGCCACGCACATGCGCGACGAGGCCGACCGGGTCTGCGCCTCCATCGAGGAGACGCTGAAGATCGGCAAGCAGGTCGGCGTACCGGTCCATATCAGCCACCACAAATGCTCCATGCCGGAGAATTACGGGCGGTCGGTGCAGACGCTCGCGCTGCTCGAGGCGGCGTCCTCGATGCAGGAGGTCGCCTTCGACATGTACCCCTACCCCGCGGGCTCGACCGTGCTGATGCCGGACCGGCTGCGCGAGGACACGCGCGTCATCATCACCTGGTCGATCCCGCATCCGGAGCTGACGGGCAAGGATCTGGCCGAGGTCGCGCGCGGCTGGAACACCGACATCCGCACGGCCGCCGAGAAGCTGACCCCCGCCGGCGCCATCACCTTCCAGATGGACGAGGAGGATGTGCGGCGGATCATGGTGCATCCGCTCTCCGTCATCGGCTCGGACGGCATCCCGCATGACGCGCACCCGCATCCGCGCCTCTGGGGCACCTTCCCGCGCGTGCTCGGCCTCTATGCGCGCCAGCTCGGCCTGCTGAGCCTCGAGGACGCGATCCACAAGATGACCGGCCGCACGGCGGCGCTGTTCGGCATGGGCGATCGCGGCGTGCTGCGCGCCGGGGCCTATGCCGACCTGGTGCTGTTCGACCCGCACCGCGTCATCGACCGCGCGACCTTCGAGGCGCCGACGCAGCTCTCGGAAGGCATCGAGACGGTCTGGACGAACGGCATCGCGACCTGGGACGCCGGCGCGCTGACCGGCGAGACGCCGGGCCGTCTGATCCGCCGCGGCCGTGCGGACTGAAGGACAGGCGAAACAGACGAAACGCGATTGCGGCCCGCGAAACGCGTATCCGACTGGTCCGCGACCAACGGGGACCTACTCTGCCGCCCATCGATGCCGGGCTCCCCCGAGGGAGGCCGAGGCAAACGGAGGGTGACATGCCGACACTGACGGGCGGAAACGACACCTACAACGCGCCACTGGGCTTCGTGGACGTCAATGGCGGTGCGGGCACCGACACCATCATCATCGACTACTCCTCGCTGACCCTGCCGGTGCTCTACGGCTGGGACGGCTGGACCCTCGTCTATGACGATGCCACCAACCAGGTCCGCTTCACCGGCTTCGAGCGGGTGGTCATCACGGGCGGCAGCAATGACGACGACATCCGTGGCCTCGACGACGCCGCGAATTCCGACATCCTTCGCGGCGGCGCCGGCAATGACGACCTGACCCCGGGCCGCGGCGCCGATTCGGTCGATGGCGGGACCGGCACCGACCGGATCCTCATCGACTATGCCGGCCTGCCCTCCGCGGGGCACAGCATCGTCCTGCAGGCCGGCGTCACCACCACCGTCGCCACCACCAACCTCAAGATCACCGATGTCGAGCGGATCTCCTTCACCGGATCGAATTCCGGCGGCGATGATTCGATCGACACCTCCGCCTTCGCCGCCGACGACTACGTCTACGGCAATGTCGGCAACGACACCGTCTCGCTCGGGCGCGGGATCGACCGGACCGATGGCTCGGGCGGCGAGGATCTGCTGATCATCGACTACAGCGCGCTGACCGTCGACCTGGCCTCCTGGGAGGTCTCCAGCTGGCGGCATTTCGGCGACCAGGTCGGCGGGACGCATCGGACCGAGTTCCTCGGCTTCGAGCGCTTCTCGATCCGCGGCGGCAGCGGCAATGACGCGATCCGCGGCGGCGACGGCATCGACACGCTGATCGGCGGCGCCGGGAACGACACCATCACCGCCGGCACCGGGTCCGCCGCCGACAGCATCGATGGCGGGGCCGGGCGCGACCAGTGGGTCTTCGACTTCCGCCTCAGCCCCGTCGCGGTCCAGCTCGACCTCTCGAACCCCCTCGCGCAATCGGTCACCACCGGCGCCGCCATCGCCGGGATCGAGCAGGTCGATGGCCGGTTCGGCGGCGGCAATGACAGCGCGGTGCTGGGCGCGGGCCAGTATGACGACACGCTCGACATGGGCAGCGGCGACGACACGGTCTCGACCGGGCGCGGCCTCGACTCGATCCAGGGCGGCTCGGGCGGCGCCGACCGGCTGATCGTGGACTGGAGCGCGGTGGCCACCGCGATCACCTGGTCCGATCTCGGCCTCGGCTGGTCGCGGATGGCCAGCACGGACGGCCTCACCCGGCTCGACCACGCGGGGTTCGAGGAGTTCGACATCCGCGGCGGCACCAAGGGCGACGATCTGCGCGGCGGCGTGACGGGCTCCGACACCATCCGTGGCGGCGCGGGCAACGACACCATCGCGACCTACCAGGGCGACGCGGTGGTGGATGGCGGCACGGGCGTCGACAACTGGTCCGCCGACCTCTCGGCCAAGACCGTCAGCGTGGTGATCGGCCTGACCGCGAGCCAGACCGCCTCGCAGGGCGTCGCGGCCGGCCTCGACATCCGCAACATCGAGCGGATCGCCATCACCACCGGCATCGGCAACGACAGGATCGACGCATCCGGCCAGAACGGCAGCGATTCGGCCACCCTCGGCAGCGGCAACGACACCTTCGTGGCCGGGCTCGGGCAGGACACGGCGGATGGCGGCCAGGGCTCGGATCTCCTGGTCCTCGACTATTCGACGATCGCGGCGAAGCTGCTCTGGACCGATCTCGGCTCCGGCTGGGCGCAGCTCGCCACCGCGGCGCCGGGCGCGGGCTCGATCCGCTTCGCCGGCTTCGAGACCTATGACGTCAGCCTCGGCACCGCCGCCGATGTCTTCCACGCCGGCGCCGGCAACGACACGCTGCGGGGCGGCCAGGGCGACGACACGATCGATGCCGGATCGGGGGCGGATTCGATCGATGGCGGCGCGGGCCGGGACCTCGTCTCCGCCAACTGGTCCGGCCTCGGCGTCACGCCCGTCTCGCTGGTGCTCTCGGCCGGCGGCTCGGCGACCGTGGGCGGCGCGAACGCGACGCTGGCCGGGGTGGAGGACATCGACATCACCACCGGCAGCGGCGACGACCTGATCGACGCCTCGGCGATCGCCGGTGGCAACACGGACCTCGCGACCGGCAGCGGCAACGACACGGTGCTGGTCGGCGACGGGCGCGGGCGGATCGATCTCGGCGGCGGCAACGACATCCTGTCGATCAGCTTCGCGGGCGCCACCAGCGCGGTGCGCAATGTCGACATCGGCGGCGGCTGGTTCCGCGTCTCCGATCTCGAGGGCACGAACCGCATCGACTATGCCGGCGTCGAATTCCTCTCCCTCACCGGCGGATCGGCGGCGGACAAGCTGTTCGGCCTGGCGAAATCCGATACGCTCTCCGGCGGTGCGGGCGACGACATCCTGGTCGGCGGCCAGGGCGACGACCTGCTCACGGGCGGCGCCGGGGCGGATATCTTCCGCATCGGGCCGAGCTGGAGCAGCCTCGGCATCGACACCATCACCGATGCCGCGTCCGGCGACCGGATCCGCATCGACTATGCGGTGTCCCTGACCGGGCCCGTGACGCTCGGCAACGGCACGGCCGTCGCCAATGGCCGCGTCCAACTCGAGGTCACCAACGGCCCGACGGGGCCGGTGACCAACCTTTATATCGGCCTCGACACCTCCGCAGGCGCGGCCGATGCGGTGGTGCGGCTGGTCGGCACCTACGCGCCCGGGGACTTCACCGTCTCGGGTCGCCTGATCAGCGTGCTCGCCGGCTCCTCCAGCTCCGGCAGCGCGGGCGCCGACCTGCTGGTCGGTGGGCTGGGCAACGACCTGCTCAACGGCCTCGACGGCAATGACGTGCTGTACGGGCAGGATTCGGCGGACACGCTGAATGGCGGCGCCGGACTCGATACGCTGACCGGCGGCGCGGACCGCGACGTGCTGACGGGGGGGACGGAGGCCGATCACTTCGCCTATGCCAACCTGCAGGAAAGCCCGGTCGGCTCGCTCTATCGCGACGTCATCGCGGATTTCGGCGTGGGTGCGGACCGGATCGACCTCTCGGCGATCGATGCGAACCCGGTGCTCGGCGGCGACCAGGCCTTCGCCTTCATCGGCACCGCGGGCTTCAGCGGCGCGGCCGGGCAGCTGCGCGACGCGGGTGGCGGCATCGCGGAGCTCGACGTCAATGGCGACGGCCTGGCGGACTGGCAGGTCGCCTGCACCGGCTTCGGCGCCTTCGCCGCGACGCATTTCATCCTGTAGCGCCCTCCGGGGGGCGGCGGGTTGCAATCCGCCGCCCCTCTTGTACTCACGGACGGTCCGCCCTGCCGCATCCGGGACCGCCGCATGCCCACCGCCGCCGAACGCCTGATCGAGTTCCTCGCGCAGCAGGGCGTCGACCGCGCCTTCTGCGTGCCCGGCGAGAGCTACATCGCGCTGCTCGACGCGCTGCACGCGAACAACGCCATGGACCTCGTCACCTGCCGCAGCGAGGGCGGAGCGGGCTTCATGGCGGTGGCCGACGCCAAGCTGACCGGGCGGCCGGGGGTGGTGCTGGTCAGCCGCGGCCCCGGCGCCTGCAACGCCGCGATCGCCGTGCACACGGCCGAGCAGGACGCGGTGCCGCTGATCCTCCTCGTCGGCCAGGTCGAGAAGCGCGATCTCCGCCGCAACGCCTTCCAGGAGATCGACTACCAGTCGGCCTTCCGCGGCATCGCCA
>CAZMCV010000087.1:0-17304 GCA_964564645.1 uncultured Acetobacteraceae bacterium | reverse complement strand
AGCCGCGCGACCTGCCGGCGCAGCCGCTCGGCCAGCGACACCAGGCGCCAGAGCACCGCCAGGATGACGAGGCCCGCCAGGCCGACGCCGCCCCCCAGCCGCAGGCCGCGGCGGCGCAGCTCGGCCAGCGCCGCCGCGCGCGGCCGCGCCACCTCCGTCACCACGGAGACGATCCGGGTGACGGCGAAGGCGGCGATCACCTCCTGCCCATCCTGGTCGATCCCGCGGAAGCTCCCGCTCTCCCGCCGCGGCAGGTAGCCGGCGTCGGGGGCGAAGGGCCAGGCGCGCGGATGCGCCTCCCCGATCCCCACCGCCCGCCCGTCGGAGTGGGCGAGGAGCCTGCCGTCGAAGGCGAGCAGGCGCACGGTGACGCCGAAGGCCGCAACCGGGCGGCGGGTGATGGCGATGAGATGGTCGGGATTGAGCAGCGCGACGACCGCCCCGTCGATGTCGCCGGACGGTCCCCGCAGGGCGCGGACCATCGGGATGGACCACCGCCCCGCCGCCTCGATCGCGGCAGCACCCCCCTCGCCGAGAAAGCGCCCCGCCTCCGGCGCGCCGAGTCGCGGCTGGGCGCCCGCCTCCTCGAGCCGGGCGAACCAGTCGCGCCCGGCGAGCGAGGTGCCGACCAGGCGCGGCACGGTCGAGAGCACGACGCGCCCGGCGGCATCGGTCAGCAGAAGGGCGCGGATCTGCGGGATGTCGCGCACCCTTGCCTCGAGGGCGTCGGCATCGGCCGCGCCGCGGCGCTCGGCGAGGTCGAGCAGCACGAGGTCGACGGTCTGCGCCACGCGGGTGAGCTGGTCGGCCAGGCTCTCGGCGACGATCCGGGCCAGCCGCTCCGCCTCCGCCAGCGCCTGGTCCTGGCCCCGCTCCATCACGATCGCGTAAAGCCCGGCGAGGCTCGCGGCGGTGAGGACGACGGCGGCGGCGAAGAGGCGGGACAGCCGCGGCTCCGCCGCCGGTCCCCGCCGCGCGAGGGCGGGGGTCGAGGGGATGGCGGCACGGGGTCGGTCAGCTTCGGATTCGGCGCGCATGCTCGTCTGGGCAATCGGTACGGTTATGGCACCGCTTATCCTCGGCTGCCCATTGCCGGCCGTGGCCCAGGGCACACCCCCCGCGGCCGGCGCCGGCCGCCTGTCCGAGATCCGCTCGCGCGGGGAGGTGCGTGTCTGCATCTGGCCGCAATACTTCGCCATCAGCTACCGCAACCCGCGCGACAACCGGCTGGAAGGGCTCGACATCGACATGGCGCGCGGCCTGGCGGCGCGGCTCGGCGCATCGCTGCGCTTCGTCGAGACCAGCTTCGCCGGCTTCATCGACCGCATCGAGCGGGCGGATTGCGACATCGCCATGATGGCCGTCGGCATCCTGCCGCAGCGCGCGCTGCGGGTGGATTTCTCGGAGCCCTACCTGGCGAGTCCCGTCTATGGCGTGACCAGCCGGGAGAACGGGCGGATCCGCGCCTGGGCGGATATCGACACGCCGGGGACGGTGGTCGCGGTCGCCGCCGGGACGCTGATGGAGCCGCTGATGCGCGACACCCTGAAGCGGGCCGAGCTTCTGGTCGTGCGCCCGCCCGCGACGCGCGAGGCGGAGGTGCAGGCCGGCCGAGCGGACGTGTTCATGAGCGACTTCCCCTACACGCGGCGCATGCTGCTGATGCACGCCTGGGCGCGGATCATCGACCCGCCCGGGCGGTTCGGGGAGACGATGTACGCCTACGCGCTGCCGAAGGGCGAGCCGGCCTGGCGGGCGGAGGTGAACGCCTTCATCGCGGCGGCGCGCGCGGATGGCACGCTGGCGGCGGCGGCGGCACGGCATGGGCTGACGCCGATCCTGCTGCCTTGATGGGGGTGCGCGACGAGGGGGCGCTGCCCCCTCGACCCCCGCCGGGGACCGTGGCGGTCCCCGGACCCCGCCGTCACCTGTCCAGCGCGGCGGCGAGGTCCTGCGCCAAGGGGCGCGGATCGGCGGCGGGGTCGAGCAGGGACTCGGGAGAGAGCGGGTAGGCTGCCGGCAGGGGCGGGAGGGGCCAGTCCTCCGCCTCGAATTCCGCGGCGGCCAGACGGCAGACATCCGACCAGACGCCGTCGGGATCGAGCGCCTGACGCATCGAAGGGCGATAGCGGCGCCTTGCGTTCAGCAGGAACGCCAGCGCCTCCTTTCGCCAGTGCCGGACCGATGGCGCATCCGGCAACAGCGCCAGCTTGAGCAGGTGCAGCAGGGCCTGGGCAAGATTGCCCTGCACGGCAAGAAGCTGCTCGCGCCCCACGGCCTCGATCTCCTCGATGATCATGGGCAGGTCGAGCGCGTTGGGCAGCGGCAGGCCGGCCGACCCGAGACGACGCAACGCCGCGGCCTGCTCGCGCGACCAGGCGTAGGCGTCGTCGGGGTAGCGCGGGACGGGCTCGGGCCGCGTGTCCATGGCGGAGATGTAGCAGGCGATCGGGCGCGCGAGGATGGGGCGGCGCGGGAGCGCGGGGAGGGGTGTCGCGGAATGCGATAAATTCGACCAGAGGGGGCTATCGCCCCCTCTGGACACCCCCAAAGGGTGAAGGGGCGAAGACCCAAGGAGTCAGAAAAGGGTCCTCGCCAGGCGGAAACCCACATCGATGATCCGCTTCTCCGGATCGAACCTGTTGCGGTAAGCAGAGCGGCAGTACGATGGATTGACGAGCCAGGACCCGCCGCGCAGGACGCGAAGGGACGAGTCGGAAGATGTCAATGGCCGCGAGTCGGTGGCATGGTCCGGGTAGGGACCATAAGCGTCCTCACACCACTCCAAGACATTGCCGTGCATCTCGTGCAGGCCCCAACCGTTCGCCGGCAGCGACCCCACCGGCACGGTCCGACCGTTGCTTCGATCGCCGCGACCATCGAAATGGTTCACCTGATTCTTCGTGATTGTATCGCCGAAGCTGAAGGGGGTCGTTGTACCGGCCCGGCACGCATACTCCCACTCCGCTTCGCTCGGGAGCCGGTAGGTCCCAGCCCGCAGCCCCAGCCGCCCGTTCAGCCAAGCGCAATAAGCCTGCGCATCCTCCCAGGAGATGTCGACTACGGGGTGACCGCCGCGGCCCAAAAAGTGCGCGCGAGGCCCCATTCTGAATAGGGGCGCGACGAAGCCCGCCGCCACCGCCGCATCCCACTGCGCAAAGGTCACCGCCATACGGCCGATGGCGAAGGGCCTCTCCACCGTCACCTCCCGCTGCGGGCGCTCGTCCTCGTCACCCTCCTCGCGCTCCGGCCGGCCCATGGTGAAGCGGCCGGCGGGCAGCGTGACCATGTCGGGCCACGCCTCCTCTGGCAGGCCAGGGACCGGTTCGCGCCAACGCGCGAGCGGCGTGAGCGGGGGGAAAGACTGAGGCGCCGGTCCATCGATCTGCCTCCGCACCACCCGCACGACCGTGCGCACACCGCGCAAGACCCGTTCCGCCCCTCGCGCGACGGCCCGGCCGGCTTCCGTCACCGCCGGCGCCACCCAATCGCGCAGGGCCTCGACGGCCAGGCGCAGCTCCCTGGAGGTGTCGCGGATCGCCTCCGCCGTGCGCGCCAGGGCACCCAGGTCGATGGTCGGCGGCGCGCTTCCGTCCTTTCCGGCCCGCGTCTCGAACCGCGCCCCGGCGATGTCGAGCTTCAACTCACGGATGCTGAGATTGACCAGGCCGGACTGGCTGATGCCCTTGTTCGAGAGGACGGCATCGGCGCGGGCCGCCGTCTGCTCCAGCTGGCCCACGGCCCGATCCAAGGCATCGAGCCGGTCGTCCAGCGCGCGGACCAACCCGGCGGCGACGCTGTCGCGCGGCACCTCCAGCGCTTCCGAGGCCGGCGACGCCATCGGCAAAGCGAGGTCCCGCGCTGCATCCAGCGCGTTCTCCAGCGCCTCGACCAAATTGCCGCGCTCCGTGCGCAGGATCGTCATCGCGGCCGTGCGTTCGCCCAGATCGGGGTCCTGGTCCGGCAGGCGGTAGCGGCGCAGGTCGGTCCTGGCCTTGGTGATGGCAGGGACGAGGTTGCCCGTGGCCCCCTCGCGCTCGTTCTCGACGATCAGCGCGACGCGATCGAGCACGCCGGCGAAGAAGGCCCGGTGCGCCGGGTCGTTGGTCTGTGGCAGCGCGGCGCGGAAGCTCTCGACTTCGCGCCCCACTTCCTTCAGCGCCGCGCGCAGTTCGGCGATGCGGTCCGCACGACTCACGGGGCGCCCCCGAAGGGACCGGCGGGCGGCAGGCGGAAATGATCCTCGATGGCGCGGGCGATGGCGTCGGCGGCGGTGGCGAAGCCGCTGTCGACGCGCGGCCATCCCTTCACGGGCCGCAGCCGGCCGTCCGCGGTCACCGGGACGACCTGGATGTGGCTGCCGAAGAACACCCGCCAGAAGCACGGGCGGTAGATCACCGGCAGGACCAGCGCCCCATCCTTCCGGTGACGGGCGTGAATCGCCGGCCATTCGTGCTGGATGATGTAGCCCGAGTTGAAGAAGTCCGCGGAGACGAGCAGGACGTAGACCTGTGATTGCGCGATGTCGGCCTGGATGCGGGCGTTCCAGTAGTCCCCCGCGCGGATACGGCGGTCGTGCAGCAGCTTCATGTTGTTGAAGGCGAGCGCGACCGCCGCGAGATGGGCGCAAAGCCGCTCGAACCCATCGTGGTCGGCATGCGAATACGACACAAAGCAATGGGTCGGCGGCGACATGGTCACAATCTGCCACTAGGCGGGAAACGCAACAAGAAGCGCGCCGCCCCGACCACCACCGAGGCGTCGAGGACGAACAGGCGTCAGCCGCCCCGACGCTCCGCGTTGTAGGCGGCGAGTTCCGCGTCGATCTCGGCATCGGTCAGGCTGGCCTGCCCGGCCGCGGCGGCCGAAGCCGCCAGCACCGCGGCCAGCGGATCCTCCGCCGAGGCGGGCCGCCCCATCCGGTCGACCAGTTGCCCGATCGCCGCGGCGCGCCGCGCGTCGCCGGTCAGGCGCCGGGCGGTTTCCTCTCCCACCGGGATGCTGATCGTCACGGTCCTGCTCATGGGCGTCTCCGCGGCGCCTGGGTCAAGGGTGCACATCCTAGCATCCGGTCGGGCGACAGCGCCGAAATCCTGCCGCGCCCCGCGCCCAGGCCGAACCCCATCGTCGGGTTCCATGCGCTTGGGGCCGGTACGCGCGCCGGCCTGTCGAATGTGCTTGTGTGGCTCGGCATTTTTTCCTATTCATGTCTGTTCCGAGACGCCAACGAAGTTTCCCGCCATGCCCCGCCACCCCAAGCCATTCGCCGCCCCATCCGCTGAACCCGTCCTGCCCGACAGCCTTGCGCGGGACTGTCTGCGCGGGTGCCTCGCGCCGATCCCCGGTCATGGCCTGTCGTCGAAGCGCGCCTTGGTCCTCCGGCGCGCGGTTCCGGGTTTGTCCGAAAATCGCACCCATGCGCAGCCTGGGGATTTGTCCGAAATCCGCAAGCACGCGTCTCTCCAAGCCATCGCCCCTGTGCGTCGGCCCGGTGCGTGATGGCGGCGGGTGGTCCGCAGGTGTCGGGTTCCAAGGGCCTTTCGGCCTTTGGCGGAGGGTCCAGGGAGGCAGAGCCTCCCTGGCGGGGCCCGGGACGGGGCACCCCATCGCGCGCTGCGCGATGGGGACCCCGGCAGCGCCCCGCCACCCCCTTGAAACTCCCCGCCCCGCCCCCAAGCCGCGGGCTTGCCCCTCCCTGCCCCCGGTGCGATGGTCCGCCCCGTTCGACCGCGGTGCACAAGGCACCGAAAGCGGGCCCGGTGCATCGCCGGGCCGCAACCTGGGGCCGGGGCGCGGCGAAGCCCTCCGGCCCGGACGAGACGAGGACAGGTATGGCGAAGATCAAGGTGAAGACCCCCGTCGTCGAGATGGACGGGGATGAGATGACCCGCATCATCTGGGGGTTCATCAAGGACAGGCTGATCCTTCCCTACCTCGACATCGACCTGAAGTACTACGACCTCGGCATCCAGTATCGCGACCAGACCGACGACCAGGTGACCGTCGACGCCGCCAACGCCACCAAGCAGTATGGCGTCGGCGTGAAGTGCGCGACCATCACCCCGGATGAGGCGCGCGTCGCCGAGTTCGGCCTGAAGAAGATGTGGCGCAGCCCGAACGGCACCATCCGCAACATCCTCGACGGCACGATCTTCCGCGAGCCGATCATCTGCCAGAACGTGCCGCGCCTGGTGCCGCACTGGTCGAAGCCGATCGTCGTCGGCCGCCACGCCTATGGCGACATCTACCGCTCGGTCGAGATGAAGGTCCCCGGCGCCGGCAAGGTCACCATGACCTACACGCCGGAGGGCGGCGCGCCGCAGGAGATCGGCGAGTTCCTCTTCAAGGCCGGCGGCGTGGCCATGATGATCCACAACCTCAACGCCTCGATCGAGGGCTTCGCCCGCGCCAGCTTCAACTACGGGCTGCAGCGCAACTACTCGGTCTATTTCAGCCACAAGAACACGATCCTGAAGGCCTATGACGGCAACTTCAAGGACATCTTCCGTGCAATCTACGACGCCGAGTTCAAGGCGGAGTACGAGAAGCGCGGCCTGACCTACGAGGACCGGCTGATCGACGACATGGTCGCCTCCGCCCTCAAGTGGGAAGGCGGCTACATCTGGGCCTGCAAGAACTACGATGGCGACGTGCAGTCCGACATCGTGGCGCAGGGCTTCGGCAGCCTCGGCCTGATGACCTCGGTCCTGCTCTCGCCCGATGGCAGCACGGTGGAGAGCGAGGCGGCGCACGGCACCGTCACCCGCCACTACCGCGAGCACCAGAAGGGCCGCGAGACCAGCACGAACCCGATCGCCTCGATCTTCGCCTGGACGCGCGGCCTGTCCTACCGCGGCAAGTTCGACAACACGCCGGACGTCGTCGCCTTCGCCGAGGCGCTCGAGCAGGTCTGCATCGAGACGGTCGAGAGCGGGTCGATGACCAAGGACCTCGCCATCCTGATCAGCAAGGATCAGCCCTGGCTGAACACCCAGGCCTTCCTCGCCAAGCTCGATGAGAACCTGAAGAAGAAGATGGGCTGAGGCCGCCCATGCGGGTCGTCGTCCTCGGCGGCGGCATCCTCGGTGCCGTCGCTGGCTTCCAGGCCTTGCGCGGCGGCGCCGAGGTGGTGCTGGTGGACCGCGCCCATCCCGGGCGCGCGACCCAGGCCGGGGCGGGCATCATCTGCCCCTGGACGACCCGCTACGAGGGCGAGGCGCTCTACGCCATGCTGCTCGGCGGCGCGGAGGCCTACCCCGAGCTGGTCGCCGCGCTGGCCGAGGCGGGGGAGACCGATCTCGGCTTCCGCCGCGTCGGCACCCTCTCGGCGCCCGAGGACCCGTCGGTGCTCGACGGCTACGAGGCCCTGGTGCGGCGCCGCGCGCAATCCTCCCCGCTCGCCGGCACGGTCGAGCGGCTGGACGCCGCGGCCGCGCGCGCACTGTTCCCCGCCATGGCGCCGCGCGAATCGCTGTTCGTCTCGGGCGGCGCGCGGGTCGATGGCCGGCGGCTGGCGGCGGCGCTGCACCGCGCCATCGGCGCGCATCGCGGCGGCACGCTCCGCGAGGCGGAGGCGCGGCTGCTGGTCGAGGGGTCGCGGGTGCGCGGCGCCCTGCTGCCGGACGGGGAGCGGATCGAGGGCGATGCGGTGATCCTCGCCGGCGGCGCCTGGGCGCCGGAGGTGCTGGCCCCCCTCGGGATCCGCCTCGACGTGCAGCCGCAGCGCGGCCAGATCCTGCACCTGCGGCTGGAGGGGGCGGACACCGCCGCCTGGCCGGTGCTCTACCCCATGACCGCGCACTACCTGCTGACCTTCGAGGATGGCCGCGTCGTGATCGGCGCGACGCGCGAGGCGGGGTCGGGCTTCGACCTCCGCGTCACCGCGGCCGGCCTCGCCGAGGTGCTGGCGACGGCGCTCTCCGTCGCCCCCGGCCTCGCCCAGGCGACGCATGTCGAGACGCGGGTCGGCTTCCGTCCCATGCCGCCCGACGGCCGGCCGCTGCTCGGCACGGTGCCGGGGCTGGACGGGCTGGTGATCGCCAACGGGCTGGGCCCGAGCGGGCTGACCATCTCCCCCTTCGCCGGGCTGGTCGCGGCGCGGCTGGCGCTCGGGCAGGCGCCCGGGATCGACCTCGGCCCCTACGACCCGCTGCGCCGGGGCTGAATGCCGGCGGCGTGCTGACGACGCTGGACTGGCTGGCGCTCGGCGCCTTCGCCGCGAGCTGGTTCGCCTATTCGCTGGTGGTCGACCGCGTTCCGGGCCTGCGCCGGCGCAGCGTCATCGCGGCGATGGACGAGAACCGGCGCCGCTGGATGCGCACCATGGTGACGCGCGACAACCGCATCATGGACACGCAGATCATCGGCACCCTGATGACCAGCACGTCCTTCCTCGCCAACACCTCGATCTTCATCCTGGGCGGCCTGGTGGCGATGATGGCGAGCCCGGAGATCGGCGCCCGCGTCTTCGGCGCCCTGCCCTTCGCCGACCCGCCCGACCCGGCGGCGTGGGAGGTGAAGGTGGCGCTGCTGCTGCTGATCTTCGTGCGCGCCTTCTTCGAGCTGACCTGGGCGCTCAGGCAGTTCAACTACTGCTCGATCGTGATGGGCGGCATCCCGCAGGACCCGGCCGACCCGGCGGCGCTGCCGCGGGCCGAGGTCGCGGCACGGGTCGCCAACCGCGCGGCGCGACACTTCAACACGGGGCTGCGGGCCTACTATTTCGGCCTGGCGGCGCTGGCCTGGATCCTCCATCCGGTCGCGCTGCTGCTGGCGACGGCCTGGGTGGTGCAGGAACTCACCCGGCGCGAATTCCGCTCGGCGGTGCGCGACGCGCTGCGGGAGGAGGGGTGAGGGGGACGCTCGAGGACGGGGTCGGAGCCGGTCCGGTGGGGGGAAGAAGACGCTTCTTCCCCCCACGCCCCCCATCATCGTCTTCTGGCCCTGATCCTGCGTGGTCGCGGATGGGTGCGCCGTTGGCACGCCCGGGCGGCGCGGGTCGGGAGGGTGTGCGCCCCTTCGGAAGCCGGGTCAGCCGCGCTCGATCCGCTGCAACTCCGACCAGTATTCGCGGAAAATGGAGATCCTGAGGCTGCGCTCGAGCCGCGAGGCGGCGCGCAGCCGATCCGGATGGAAGCGCAGCGCGAAGGCGCGCTTGGCATGCTGGAACCGCTCCTCCCACCGCCGGGCGCCGAGCGAGGCGTCGCGGGCGCGCTCGGCCTGGCGGAGGCGCAGGCGGGTCTGCTCCAGCGCCTCGGTCAGCTCGGCGATCCTTTCGGCCTGGGCGCGGGCAAGGCCGCGGGCGGCGCGCATCCGCCTCGCCCGGATCGCCTCCGCGGGCAGGCGCAGCGGGCGCGCGATCCAGCGGGAGACGGTGCGACCAAGCCGCACCATCCCCCAGACGAAGGTGGCGATCCCAAGCGCCAGGAAGATGCCGAGCAATTCCGCCAACATGGCGGCGCGCAGGCTGCCGCAACGGGACTGAGGATCGGTTTATGGGCGGAAAAAGCGTGCGCTTTCGCCGCGGATCACCCCCGCCCTCCCCCCAACCAGGAAGGACCGGTGCCAGAAAACGATGATGGGGGGCCTGCGGGGGGAAGAAGTGTCTTCTTCCCCCCGCACCCGCTCCCCGCCAGGCCCTAAGCCGCCGCCGCCAGCGCCTGCCGAACCGCGGCCAGCGCCGCATCGGCATTGTCCGCCTCGGGCCCGCCGGCCTGGGCCATGTCCGGTCTTCCGCCGCCGCCCTTGCCGCCGACCGCCGCCGCCGCCGCGCGCACCAGCGCGACCGCATCGGCCTTGCCCTTAGCGCCCTCCGCCAAGCCGACCACGATCGAGGCCTTGCCCTCCGCGGTCGAGACCAGCGCGGCGATGTCGGCCGTGCCGCCCTGCAGGATCGCCTCGGCGATGCCCTTGAGGTCGCGCGCCGGCACCTCGCCCAGGTTGCGCAGCGCCACGCGCAGGCCGCCGACCGTCTCGACCTCGGCCGCGCCGCCGCCGGTCGCCAGCTTCTTGCGCAGCTCGGCGATCTCGCGCTCCAGCTTGCGACGCTCCTCGACCAGCGCGGCGACGCGCGCGGGGACCTCGGCGGGCGCCACGCGCAGCGCCGCGGCGGCTTCGCCCAGCTGCTTTTCCGCGGTCTCGATCAGGCGCAGCGCCGCCTCGCCGGTCACCGCCTCGACGCGGCGGACGCCGGCGCTGACCGCGGCCTCGGAGACGATCTTGAACAGGCCGATATCGCCGGTGCGGCGCACATGGGTGCCGCCGCAGAGCTCCAGCGAATAGACGCCATGCTTCTCGGTCGCCGCCGCGTCGTGGCCCATGCCGACGACGCGGACCTCCTCGCCATATTTCTCGCCGAAGAGGGCCATGGCGCCGGCGGCGACGGCCTGCTCGGGCGTCATCAGCCGGGTCGTGACCTCGGCATTCTCGCGCACCCGGGCATTCACCTCGCCCTCGACCCAGGCCAAATCCTCGCCGCTCATCGGCGCGTGGTGGGAGACGTCGAAGCGCAGCCGGTCGGGCGCGTTCAGCGAGCCCTTCTGCGACACATGCAGGCCGAGCCGCCGGCGCAGCGCCTCGTGCAGCAGGTGCGTCGCGCTGTGATGGGCGCGGATGGTGGTGCGCCGCGCGTGGTCGACCTCCGCCTGCACGGGCAGGCCGACCTTGGCCTCGCCATGCGCGACGGCGCCGAGATGGACATAGAGGTCGCCGAGCTTCTTCTGCGTGTCGCGCACCACGATCCGGCACGCCTCGCCGGCCGAGATCAGCCCGGTGTCGCCGACCTGGCCGCCGCTTTCGGCGTAGAAGGGGGTCTGGTTGAGCAGGATGGCGACCTCCGCGCCCACGGGCGCGCTCTCGACCGGCTTGCCGTCATGCACGATCGCCAGGATCTCGCCCTCGGCGGTCTCGGTGGAGTAGCCGAGGAACTCGGACGCGCCGGTCGTCTCGCGCAGGTCGAACCACACCCCCTCGGTCGCCGCCTCGCCCGATCCGGCCCAGGCGGCGCGGGCGCGCTTCTTCTGCTCGGCCATCGCCGCGGCGAAGCCGTCCACTTCGACCGCGCGGCCCTCGGCGCGCAGCGCGTCCTGCGTCAGATCCAGCGGAAAGCCATAGGTGTCGTAGAGGCGGAAGGCGACATCGCCCGGCAGCGCCTGGGTGGAACCCAGCTTCGCCGTCTCCTCCGCCAGCAGCCCGAGCCCGCGCGCGAGCAGGTTGCGGAAGCGCCCCTCCTCGAGCTTCAGGGTCTCGGTGATCAGCGCCTCGGCGCGGACCAGCTCCGGATAGGCCGCGCCCATCTGCCGGATCAGCACGGGGACCAGGCGGTGCAGCAGCGGCTCCTGGCTGCCCATCATGTGGGCGTGGCGCATGGCCCGGCGCATGATCCGTCGCAGCACGTAGCCGCGGCCCTCGTTCGAGGGCAGCACGCCGTCCGCGACCAGGAAGGCACTGGCGCGCAGGTGGTCGGCGACGACGCGGTGGCTGGCGCGGAACGGCCCGTCCGGGTCCTGGCCGGTCGCCTCGGCGCTGGCCAGGATGATCGCGCGGAAGGTGTCGGTGTCGTAATTGTCGTGCTTGCCCTGGAGGATGGCGGCAAAGCGCTCCAGCCCCATCCCGGTGTCGATCGAGGGCTTGGGCAGCGGCACCCGCGTGCCGGGCGGCCCTTCCTCGTACTGCATGAACACCAGGTTCCAGATCTCGATGAAGCGGTCGCCATCCTGGTCCGCGCTGCCGGGCGGGCCACCGGCGATCTTCTCGCCATGGTCGAAGAAGATCTCGCTGCACGGGCCGCAGGGCCCGGTGTCGCCCATGCGCCAGAAATTG
Source organism: uncultured Acetobacteraceae bacterium (assembly GCA_964564645.1). Taxonomy (GTDB): domain Bacteria; phylum Pseudomonadota; class Alphaproteobacteria; order Acetobacterales; family Acetobacteraceae; genus CAZMCV01. Next base: position 5,484 of record CAZMCV010000087.1, on the reverse strand, counting down.
TCGGAGGTCGGGATGCGGATGATGCGGCTGTCGGGCAGGCCGGCCACCTTCCGCCAGATCGCCGCCGCGTCCTCGTCCTCGGAATAGACCGTGACCAGCAGGCGATCCTTCGGCAGCGCGAAATCCTTCGTCAGCAGCTCCCACGCATAGGGGATCGCCTGCTCCTTGAAGTAGTCACCGAAGGAGAAATTCCCCAGCATCTCGAAGAAGGTGTGATGCCGGGCGGTGTAGCCGACATTGTCCAGGTCGTTGTGCTTGCCGCCGGCGCGCACCGACTTCTGCGCCGTGGTGGCACGGCTGTAGGGCCGCTTCTCCTGCCCGGTGAACACGTTCTTGAACTGCACCATGCCGGAGTTCGCGAACATCAGCGTGGGGTCGTTGCGCGGCACCAGGGGGCTGCTCTCGACCACCGCATGGCCGTTGCGGGAGAAATAGTCGAGGAAGGTCGCGCGGATGTCGTTGCTGCTGCTCATCGCCGGTGGTCCGTCGCCCTCAGCTCTCGCCCCGAGGGGCCGCCTGGCCCGCCGGCGCCATCCCCGGCCGCGGCGAGCGTCTCATTTCAGGGAGTTAGCCCGACAGGCTCGGCCCGTCGAGGGCGACCGGATGATGAAGTTGCGCCCCGGGCGGCAACCGACGGGGCCGGAGTTCCGTTGGCAGTCCGGGCCACGCGCCCGTCACCCACGGAGACCGACCATGGCCGAAGAGATGAAGAAGCTGCTCGAGCTCGCCCTGCAGGACGCCTACAGCGCCGAGACGCAGATCCTGGACGCGCTGCCGAAGATGGAAGAGGCCGCGACCACCCCGAGCCTGAAGCAGGCCTTCCGCAAGCACATGCAGGAGACCGAGGGCCAGGTGCAGCGCCTGCAGCAGGCGGCGGAGAAGCTCGGCCTCGAGGTCGAGGGCGAGACCTGCGAGGCGATGGAAGGCCATATCGAGGAGGCCGAGGAGCTGATGGACGAGTTCGAGCCCGGCCCGGTGCTCGACGTCGCCCTGATCGGCGCCGCGCAGAAGGTCGAGCATTACGAGATCGCCACCTATGGCACCCTCGCCACCCTGCTGAAGGCGATGGGCGAGCAGGAATGCGCGCAGCTCATGGTGCAGACCCTGCAGGAGGAGAAGCAGACCGACGAGCACCTGACCCAGCTCGCCGAGCAGGAGGTCAACCCCGCCGCCCTCGGCAAGGGCGGCGCGGCGAACGACCCGGCGGGGCGGAGCCGCGGCGCGGCCTGAGCTTGGGTCGCGAGGCCCGCATTCCGAAGCGGATGGGAGCGGGTCTTCGGGAGAGTTGGGAATAGTCTCTGGGCCGTTCCGGGTAGGCGCCGCGGCGGGGGGAAGAAGACACTTCTTCCCCCCGCCAACCCCCCATCATCGATTTCTGGCACTGGTTCTTCGGGTTTGGGAAGAATGCCAGAAAGCTTGGGAGGGAGGGGGCGGCGCTAGGCCGGCCGCGCAAGCGGAAGGCGCGGGCCGGCATCGTGCAGGTGACAGGCAACCTGGTGACCGGCGGCGACCTCGCGCAGCGCCGGCTCCTCGGCCTGGCAGCGGGCATGGGCGTAGGGGCAGCGCGGGTGGAAGTGACAGCCCTTCGGGCGGTTGATCGGGCTCGGCACGTCGCCCTGCAGCGGCTTGCGCCGCCGGCTGCGGTCGCTGACCCGCGGCACCGGCACGGCGGACAGCAGCGCCTCCGTGTAAGGGTGCAGCGGCATGTCGAACAGGGTCGCCTTGTCGGTCATCTCGACGATGCGCCCGAGATACATCACCGCGACCCGGTGGCTGATATGCTCGACCACCGCGAGGTCGTGGCTGACGAAGAGATAGGCCATGCCGTCCTCGTCCTGCAGGTCCATCAGCAGGTTGAGGATCTGCGCCCGGATCGAGACGTCGAGCGCGGAGACCGGCTCGTCGCAGACGATCAGCTCCGGCCCGAGGGCGAGGGCCCGCGCGATGCCGATGCGCTGGCGCTGCCCGCCCGAGAATTCATGCGGATAGGAAAGCGCCTGGTCGGGCCGCAGGCCGACGCGCGCGAACAGCCGCGCGACCTTCTCCTGCCGCTCGGCCGGGGTGCCGATGCCATGGATCGTCAGCGGCTCGCCCACGATGTCGCCGGCCGACATGCGCGGGTTGAGCGAGGCATAGGGGTCCTGGTGGATCATCTGCGTGCGCCGCCGGTAGCCGAGCAGCTCCGCCCCGTCGATCCGCGTCACATCCTGGCCGCGCAGCCGGATCTCGCCCGCGGAGGGCTCGATCAGCCGCAGCAGCACGCGCCCGGCGGTGGACTTGCCGCAGCCGCTCTCCCCCACCAGCCCGAGCGTCTCGCCCGGCGCGATGCGCAGGGAGATGCCGTCCACCGCATGCACATGCCCGGCGACGCCGCCGAACAGGCCGCGATGGATCTCGAAGCGCTTGCTCAGGTCGCGCAGCTCGATCAAGGGGGCGGGGGCGGCGCCCCGCTGGCCCGCATCGGTCATGCCGCCGCTTTCCGCTTCGGTCATGCCGCGGCGCTCCGCGCCGGGATGGCCGCCGCCGCCGCATCGGCATGCCAGCACGCCACCACGTGGTCGGGCCGGTGGTGCGGCGCGATCGGCGGCGATTCCACCCGGCACCGGTCATCGGCCAGCGGGCAACGCGGGGCGAAGCGGCAGCCGGCGGGCAGCGCGGACAGCGCCGGCACCATGCCCTTGATCTCGGTCAGGCGCGGCCGCCGCGGCCCGCTCTGCGCGGCCTCGTCGAGGCGCGGCAGGGAGCCGAGCAGGCCGCGCGTGTAGGGGTGGGCCGGCCGGTCGAACAGCTCGGCCACCGGCGCCTCCTCCACCTTGCGCCCGGCATACATCACGACGACGCGGTCGGCATTCTCGGCGACCACGCCCATGTCGTGCGTGATCAGCAGCATCGCCATCCCGAGCGTCTCCTGCTGCTCGCGCATCAGCGCCAGGATCTGCGCCTGGATGGTGACGTCGAGCGCGGTCGTCGGCTCGTCGGCGATCAGCAGCTTCGGCGTGCAGGACAGCGCCATCGCGATCATCACGCGTTGGCGCATGCCGCCCGAGAGCTGGTGCGGCCAGGACGCCGCGCGGCGCTCGGGATCGGGGATCTGCACGCGCCGGAGCATCGCCACCGCGCCCGCCATCGCCTCCCGCGCGCCGAGCTGGCGGTGCAGCGCGATCGCCTCCGCGACCTGGCGGCCGACCGTGTGCAGCGGGTTCAGCGAGGTCATCGGCTCCTGGAAGATCATCGAGATCTCGTCGCCGCGGATCGCCTCCATCTCCGGCTCGGAGAGGGCGAGCAGGTCGCGCCCGCCGAACAGCACCCGCCCGCCGGCGACGCGCCCCGGCGGATCGGCGACGAGGCGCAGGATCGACAGGGCGGTGACACTCTTCCCGCAGCCGGACTCGCCGACAAGGCAGAGCGTCTCTCCGGCGCGCACGGTGAAGGACAGGCCATCGACCGCGGGCAGCGGCCCCTTGGCGCTGCGGAACTCGGTCCGCAGGTTCTCGACCTCGAGCACGGGCGGTGGGGAGGCGGACGGGGGGTGCGACGGATCGGGCCGATTCACGGCGTGACATTCCTCCCTGCGGCGATCTAGCGTATTGCGGGAAACGCTATCACCGAAGGAAGGCGCGCCTCAACCGCCGCCGCGCGCGGTCCCGGAAGCGGGCCTGCCGACAACCACCAGGGAGGAGACGAGAACGATGAGCGAGCAGCATGGGAGCCGCGGCTGGACGCGGCGTGGGGTCCTGGCCACCGCCGGCGCGGCCGCGATCGGCGGCGCGGGGCTGCGGCCCCGGCCCGCGACGGCCGCCGCGCCGATTCCGCTGGAGTTCGACGGCCGCAGCTTCCAGCTCGCGGCGCCCGAGCCCAATCCGAAGCGCGGCGGAGTGATGAAATACGCCATCACCAGCCGCCTGCCGCACTACGACATGCACCAGTCGGGCACGATCAACAACCTCGGCGCGCAAGGGTGCATGTACGACAACCTGATCCGCCGCGACCCGCGCGATTCCGGCCAGACCATCATCCCCGACCTCGCGCATAGCTGGAAGATCAGCCCGGACGGCAAGACCTACACCTTCTTCCTGCGCGAGGGCGTGCAGTTCCACGACGGCGCCGAGCTGACCGCCGAGGACATCAAGGCGACCTATGACCGCATCCGCAAGCCGCCGCAGGGGGTGAGCATCCCGCGCAGCGTGCTGTTCGCCGCGGTCGAGGAGATCAACGCCCGCGACAAGACCACCGTCGAGTTCAAGCTGGCCGAGGCGCGGCCGGCGAGCTTCATGATGAGCGCCTTCGCCAGCGGCTGGAACACCATCCTGCGCAAGAAGACGCTGGAGGACAACAACTACAATTTGCGCCGCGTCGCCGACATCCCCGGCACCGGCCCGTTCCGCTCCTCCCGCCGGGTCGAGAACGAGCTGTGGGTGATGGAGAAGAACCCCAACTACTGGAACAAGGGGCTGCCCTACCTCGACGGGATCGAGTTCTACCACGCCCTGCCCTTCTCGCCCGAGCTCGGCTCGGCGGTGCTGTCGGGCCGGGCCGATTACGGGCGGATCATGGACCCCGTCTCCGGCCGGCGGATCGAGGCCGATCCGCGGATGTCGAAGGCGCAGTACAACCAGAGCGTGATCCAGGCGACCTGGGTGAACGCCAAGAAGACCCCGCTGAACGATCCGCGGGTGCGCCGCGCGCTGCACCTCGCGCTCGACAAGGCGGTCCTGGTCGACGTGGTGAAGGATGTCGCGCCGATGCAGGTCGGCGGCTTCCTCTATCCCTTCTCGGAATTCGCCACGCCGAAGGCGGAGCTGCTCAAGCGCGTCGGCTACCAGGCGGATCCGACGGCGGCGATCCGCGAAGCCAAGGCGTTGCTCGCCGCGGCGGGCCATCCGCGCGGCATCCGCGGCCTCGACTTCATCGTCCGCGACGTCGCCACCTTCAAGCTCTGGGGCCAGGCGATCCAGGCCATGCTGCAGCAGACGCTCGGCGTCGAGACGAAGCTGCGCACGGTGGTGGAATCCGTCTGGTTCGACGACGTGCGCAACGGCAATTACGATTTGGCGATCGGCGCCGTGGTCTCGACCCTGCTCGACCCGTCGGACTACTTCAACGCCTGGTACAGGACCGGCGGGCCGCAGAACTACTCCAACTGGTCCGACCCGCGCATGGACAAGCTGATCCCGCAGATCGACGCCGAGGTCGATCCGGAGAAGCGCCAGGCGCTGATCCGCCAGGCCGAGATGGTGATGGAGGAGAACCCGCCGCTGCTGCCGGTGTCGTGGGAGCAGATCATCGACGGCTACTGGAAGTTCGTGAAGGGCCACAACCCGAAGGACTATTTCGGGATCTACGACGTGGTCCGCTTCGACACCTTCTGGCTGGACAAGTAGCCCCAGCCGGCGTCCGGTCCGGCGCCCCGTCCGGCGCGCGGTGCGGCCCGGGGACGGGCCGCGGCCGCGGGGGGCCCCCCCAAGGCCCGCCGGCGCCCCGCGC
>CAZMCV010000086.1:0-17519 GCA_964564645.1 uncultured Acetobacteraceae bacterium | reverse complement strand
GCCGGGGCCTGTGCGCGCCCGGGCTCGCCCCGATGCTGACCATTCGCCGCCCCGCGGCGCGGGCGGCCCGGGGGGCGAGCACGCGCATCATCTGCCAGGCCGGGACGCGGCGGCCGGCGCCGGGGCAGTCCTGAGCCGGATCAGGCCCTGCGCGGGCCGGCCGGCACCAGGCTGTCCGCGACCAGCACGGCCTGGCGCGCATCCAGCGCCAGCGCATCGGCCCCGACCTCGGTGGCGAGCCCCGGCCGCGCCAGGAAGGCGGCGCCACCCACCATCACCTTGAGCCCGCGGTGGCGCGAGGCGCGGCGGCAGGTGCGGATCGCGGCGCCCAGCCCCTCCTGCGCCGCCGTCGACGCGGCGGAGAAGCCCAGCAGGTCGAAGGCCTGCCCGCGCAGCAGCGCCGGCACCTCGGCCGCCTCCCCGGCGACATGCACCTCCCACCCGGCCCACTCCAGGAACCGGGCCAGCATCGCCAGGCCGAGATTGTGCTCCTCGCCGGCCGCCAGCGAGAGCAGCGCCCGCCGGCGGCCCAGCGGGCCGAAGGCCGGCGCGCCCTCGGCGCCCAGCGCCCGCCCCGGCCCGGCGGGGATCGCCTCGAGCGCCCCGCGCAGCCGCCCGACCGCCTCGGCCACCGCCAGGGAGTCGCAGCGATCATCGCTCCAGAGGCCGCCGATCCGGTTCGCCGCGGGCGCCAGGACATCGAGGCAGAGGCTCTCCGGCACGCCCCCCCCGCGCGCCAGGGTGGCGCGCGCATAGGCGCGGACCACCGCCGCGTCGTGGCGCAGGGCGAGCCGGGCGAGATCGAGATGCAGCAGGTCCCGCCCGAGGGCGACGAAGGGGGCATCGGGGGACGAACGGGGCAGCACGGTGCAGAGCAGCGGGATCACCTCGCCCCGGCGCGCCACGTGCTCGACCAGCCGCCAGGGCGCGGCGGCGGGCGCCGCGACGGGGTCGGCGATCGCCTGGTTGCGCAGCGCCTCCACCTCGGCCCGGCTCTCCGGGGTGACCCGGTCATCCCAGCGCGTGCCGATCCACTCCGTGTACCCGGCCAGGTCCCGCGCCAGCGCCCGGTCCGGCAGGATGAGGTCCTGGATGACCCCGGCGGCATCGAGGGCGAGGACCAGCTCGGCCGAGGATGCCGCGAGCGCGCGCTCGCCGCCCCATGCATGCGGCGCCGGCACGATGTCGGAGGGTCGAGGGATCTGGGACCGCATGGGCCGAGCTTCGGCGACCGCGTTCCTCCGGGAGGAGGGCGGCAAGGGCGGACGCCGACCTTTCAAATGCAACCTAAAAGACAGATAGGCGCCTCGCTCACGCTATGAAAGAGTCGCGAGGAGAGAAATTGTTGGTCCGGCCACGAACACGGCGCGGCGGGCGGCGAGGGCACTGGCCGCCTCGCACCGCCGCCTGGCCGGCGGATCTTCCGGGCCTGCGGACTGCGCCGTCGCGCGGGACCGCTTCAGGCGGCGGTCGCCAGCGCCGCGCGCGGCACGCGCACCAGGGTGAAGAGGCCGAAGGGCGGGCAGGGGGTGATCTCGGCCGCCGCCCTCGGATCCTCGAGCAAATCCCCCAGCGCGAAATCCGGATGCCAGCCGAGCACGCGCGAGAGCGGGGCGAGGGTGCGCTCCGCCCACCAGCGCAGCCCGCCCTCGGCGCGGAAATGGTTCACGAACAGCAGCGTCCCCTCAGGGCGGACCACCCGTCGCATCTCGCGCAGCAGGCATCGCGCATCCGGCACCACGGTCGCGGTGAACATCGCGACGGCGATGTCGAAGCTGGCATCGGCGAAGCCCATGCGCTCGGCATCCATCTCGATCAGCCCCTCGACCTGGCGGAGCCGCTGGGCCGCGACGCGCTCCTGCGCCCGGCGCAGCATGTCGCGCGAGAGGTCGATGCCCACCACGCGCTTGGACGGCGCGTAGTGCGGCAGGGCGAGGCCCGTGCCCACCCCGACCTCCAGCACGCGGTTGCCCGGCAGGGCGTTGACCGCCGCCACCGCGCGCCGGCGCCCGGGCCCGGAGATGCCGCCGAACACCTCGTCATAGACGCCCGCCCAGCGCCGATAGGCATCGCGGACCGCCGCGGCGTCGAGCGCGGCGCGCGGATGGGTCTCGGGCCGCGTCGCGTCGGAGGGGTGCAGCGCGGAAGGGGGAATGGGCTCGCCTCCCTTATGTGACGATTGAGTTGCGCTATCGCCCCGGGCGAGGCCGGATGCAAGCCGCCACGGGGCGGTGGCGGCCCGATCGCTCCGGCCCGGCCCCCCGGCCGGAGTCCCGGGCGAAGCGCGCCCGACCCGGCAGGGTTGCCACGCCGCGCCGGGATCGTGCCGCCCGCCTCATCCGCCGCCGCGCGCCGGGCGCCGCCCGCCCGGGCCCGGCAGCGCCACCAGCACGCCGCCCACCGCGATGACCACGCCGCCGACCAGCGTGGCCAGGTCCGGCCAGTCGGCGAAGACCAGGATGCCCGCCAGGGTCGCCCAGACCAGCTGCGCGTAGGACAGCGGCGACAGCAGGCTCACCGGCGCCCGCGCATAGGCCAGCACCAGCAACCCATGCCCGACCCCGCCGAGCACGCCGAGCAGCACCAGCAGCACCCAGTCGAAGGCGGTGGGCCAAATCCACACGAAGGGCTGCACCAGCGAGGTCGCCAGCGTCGCCGCGAAGCCGGTGTGCAGGATGGTGGTGCGCGAACTGTCCACCGCGGCCAGCCGGCGCGTCAGGATCTGGTAGACCGCGAAGGCCGCCGCCGTGCCGAGCGGCAGCAGCGCCGCCCAGTGCATCGGCGCCCCGCCGGTCAGGAAGGGCGGGCGGATCGCCACCAGCACGCCGACCAGGCCGATCACCACCCCCGCCCAGCGCCGCCAGCCCACGCTCTCCTTCAGCCAGACCGCGGCCAGCGCCACGGTCAGCAGCGGCGCGGCGAAGCCGATCGCGGTCGCATCGGCCAGCGGCAGGAACACCAGGGCCGTCGAGAACATCAGGTTGCAGACCGCCAGCAGCAGGCTGCGCGTCGCCTGCAACCCCGGCGCGCGGGACCGCCAGGGCAGGTGCCCGGTGGTCAGCCGCAGCGCCAGGGCGACGACGAGGAAGCCGAAGAGGAACCGCGCCCACATCAGCTGCGGCACCGCGTAGCGCGACGCCAGCAGCTTCACGAGCGTGTCCATGCCGACGAAGATGACCAGGGCGGTGAGCTGGAGCGCGACGCCGGCGAGCGTGCCGCGCGGGATCACGGCGCGGCGCCGCGGGAAGCTGGGGTCATCGCCGCAGCATCGCCGCGCAGGCCCGGCGCGCCAAGCGGCAGGATTGCGCGCCCGTCATGCGTGCGGGACGGGCCGGTCCGCCTGGACCATGCTCCTCGGCGTGACCCGCCGCTGGTCGCGCGAGTCCGGATGCTTGCCGTGAGGGGCGCCGCGGCGGGGGGAAGAAGACGCTTCTTCCCCCCGCACCCCCCATCATCGCTTTCTGGCACTGGTCCGTCGTGGTTCGGGAGGGAGTGCCAGCAAGGGCGATGGGTGGGGCGGTCGGGCGCCGATCTCGGCCTGGGTCGATGTCGGGGATGCGGGCATCCCGACCGCCGGCTAGCCGGGCGCGGCGGCGACGCTCCCCGGCTCGCAATTCCCGCCGCAGACCAGCACGCCGACCCGCGCCCCCGCCGGCGGCACCCAGCGGCCGGACAGCAGCGCCGCCAGCGCCGTCGCCCCGCCGGGCTCGGCGACCAGCCGGCAGGCCTCCCACAGCCAGCGCTGCGCCGCGCGGATCGCATCCTCGGGCACCAGCACCGCCTCGGCCACGTCGCCGCGCGCCGCCACCGCGAAGGCCAGATCCCCGATCTGCCGCGCGCCCAGGCTGTCGGCCGCGACGCCACCGACCGGCGCCGGCACCGGCCGGCCGGCCCGCAGCGCCGCCGCCAGCGCCGGGCATCCCTCGGGCTCCACGCTCACCACCGATACACCGCTGCCGGCATACCATGCGGCCATGCCGCCGATCAGCCCGCCGCCGCCGGTCGCCACCAGCACATGGGTCAGCTCCGGCGCGTCCCCCTGCCACTCGCGCGCGACGGTGCCCTGCCCGGCCAGCACCTCGGGCTGGTCATAGGCATGGACCATCAGCGCGCCGGTCGCGGCCGCCCTCGCCTCGCTCGCCGCGCGGGCCTCGTCATAGGCCGCGCCGCCGACCACCAGCCGCGCGCCATAGCCGGCGATGCGGGCGCGCTTCGCCGCCCCCGTCAGCTCCGGGACGAACACCTCGGCCGCCGCACCCAGCGCGCGGGCCGCATAGGCCACCGCCGCGCCATGGTTCCCGCCCGAGGCCGCGACCACCCCCGCCGCCGGCAGGCCGCCCGGGGCGGTCAGCATCCGGTGGAAGGCGCCGCGCGGCTTGAAGCTGCCCGTCACCTGCAGAAGCTCGAGCTTCAGGCAGACCGGGCCGGGCACCGCCAGCGCGCCCGCCTCCAGCCAGAGCAGCGGCGTGCGGCGGAGATGCGGGGCGATCCGGATGGCGGCGGCTTCAATGGCGGCACGGTCGGGCGGGACAGCATCGAACTGGGCTTGCATGGCCGGGTTCGTGGCATTCGTGGGTCAGGCCTGCAACCGGCGGTCCCTTTCGCCCCCGCCACCTTTCTGCCATGGTCGGCCCCCTGGGTGGGTGCGGTCCCGATGCTGCTGCATGGAAGCTGTGCGGCCCGTGGGGCCGATGCCGTGCTGCTCCTGGGCCCGCCCGGGTGCGGCAAGTCGGATCTCGCCCTGCGGCTGATCCATGAGGGCTGGACGCTCGTGGCGGACGACCAGGTGGCACTGCATGTCGAGGCCGAGGGCACGCGGCTCAGCGCCGCGCCGCCGCCGGCGCTGCACGGGATGCTGGAGGTCCGGGGCCTCGGCATCTTCCGCGACCTGCCGGTGGCCGAGCCGCCGCCGGCGCTCCGCCTCGCGGTGCACCTCGCCGCCGACCGGGCCGTCATGGCGCGGCTGCCCGAACCCGAGGCCTGGCACTGCGCTGGAGTGGATGTGCCGGCCGTGACGCTCCATGCCTTCGACGCCTCCGCCCCCGCCCGCGTGGCGCTGGCGCTGGATGCCGCCATGGGACTCGCCGCCCAGGTCTTCGGCGCCTTCGAGGCGAAACGCCGGTGACCGCGCCGCGCCGGCCGATCGTGCTGGTCACCGGCCTGTCCGGCGCGGGCAAGGCCTCCATCCTCCGGGTGCTCGAGGATCTGGGCTACGAGACGGTCGACAACCCGCCGCTGCGGGTGCTCGAGGAGCTGGTGGGCGATGGCGACGTGCCGCTCGCCGCGGGCATCGACACCCGGACCCGCGGCTTCGTGGCCGAGGCCGCCCTCGTCACCCTGAACCGCCTGCGCGCCCGGCCGGACATCGCCGTCACCCTGGTCTACGCCACCGCCGAGACGACGGTGCTGCTGCGCCGCTACACCGAGACGCGGCGGCGCCACCCGCTCGCCCCCGGCGGGTCGCTCGGCAGCCGGGTCGCCGACGGCATCGCCCGCGAGAAGGAGCTGCTGGCGCCGCTGCTCGAGAGCGCGGACCTCGTCGTCGACACCTCCGAGCTGCCGCTGCCCGAGCTGCGGCGCATGATCGAGGGAAAGTTCCGCCCCGAGGGCGCGCCGGGCCTGTCGATCCTGGTGCAGTCCTTCGCCTTCCCCAAGGGCCTGCCGCGCGAGGCCGACCTGGTCTTCGACCTGCGCTTCCTGCGCAACCCCCACTACGTGCCGGAGCTGCGCCCGGAGACCGGCCGCAACCCCGCCGTCGCCGCCTATATCGAGGCCGATCCCGATTTTGCGCCCTTCTGGCAGCGGCTGACCGGCTTCGTGGTCCCGCTGCTGCCGCGCTACGTGGCGGAGGGGAAGAAATACCTGACGGTCGCGGTGGGGTGCACCGGCGGGCGCCACCGCTCGGTCCTTGTGGCGGAGCGCCTGACCGCCTATCTGCGGGCCCTTGGCTGGCGGGCCGAAGTGGCCCATCGTGAACTGGCAGGCGAGCCGCACCCCCCGACGCCGCCGCGCGATGCCGGGTCCCCCGAGGGGAGGCCCGGCACCCAGCAAGAAGGGCTGGAGGCCCTGACGCGCACCCCATGATCGGTCTCGTCCTCGTGACCCACGGCCGCCTGGCCGAGGAGCTGCGTTCCGCCATGGAGCACGTGGTCGGACCACAGCGCGCCGTGGCGACCGTCTGCATCGGCCCCGACGACGACATGGAGCGGCGCCGGGAGGACATCCGCGAGAGCATCGCCTCGGTCGACCAGGGCGACGGCGTCGTCCTGCTGACCGACATCCTGGGCGGGACGCCCTGCAACCTGGCGGTCTCGCTGGCCGACAAGACGCGCGTCGACGTGATCGCCGGGGTGAACCTGCCGCTGCTGGTCAAGCTGGCGAAGATCCGCGGGACCGAGCGCCTGGCCGACGCCGTCGACCACGCCGCCGCCGCCGGGCGGAAATACATCGCGGCCACCGGCGACATGCCCGCCGTGCCCTCGACCCGGATCAATGGCCGGCCGCCCGCACGGCCGCCCGACGCGCCCGAGGCGGCGCCCGCCCGGACCAACGGCAACGGACACCCCGCCGATGGCGGGACGACCGAAGGCCAGCAGAGGTGAAGCAAGAGATGGGGGAACGCCAGGAAATGGGCTCGACGCTGGCCGCCGCGACACCCTGCGGCGCCGAAGGGTCGGGGATGGTGCTGCGGCGCCACGTCACCATCCGCAACAGCCGCGGCCTGCACGCCCGCGCCGCCGCCAAGCTGGTGGCGCTGGCCGAGCAGTACTCCGCCTGCGTGAACGTGCTGCGCGACGGCCAGTCCGTGCCGGCCTGCTCCATCATGGGGCTGATGATGCTCGGCGCCGGGCCCGGCAGCCCGATCACCATCGAGGCCGAGGGATGGGACGCCAAGGAGGCGCTCGAGGCGATCACCGGCCTCGTCGAGGCCGGATTCCATGAGGATTGAGGGGCCGGACCACCCCCGCGACGCCGCGCACGCCCATGCCCCCGAAGGCGCCCGCGGCGGCAGCGGCCCGGTCGTGGCGCGGCCGGCCGCGAGCGCCGGCGCGGCCGGAGGGCGGCGCCACCAGCGCGAGGTGATCGTCCGCGGCATCGCCGTCTCCGGCGGGGTCGCGATCGGCGCCGTCTTCGACACCACCGAGGCCCCGGCCGAGACGCCCCGCCGCTCCATCGCCGAGGAGAAGGTGGAGGCCGAGCGGCAGCGCCTGGCGGATGCCGTCGCCCTCTCCCGCAAGCAGCTCTCCAAGCTCAAGAACCGCCTCTCCGTCCTGCCCGAGGAAGCGCAGGAGGAGCTCGAGCCGCTGCTCGACGCCTATATCCTCATGCTCAACAATTCCCGCCTGCTGCGCGGCGCGCGCAAGCGGATCGAGCATGGGCTGCTGGCCGCCGAGACCGCGGTCGGCGACGAGGCGGAGGCGATCGCGACCGCGATCCTCGGCACCCGTGACGACGACAAGGCGGGGCTCCGCCGCCGCGCCGACGAGGTGCGCGAGATCGCCCGCCGCCTGACGCGGAACCTGCTGGAAGCCCCCTTCCGCAGCCTCAAGGACGTGCCCCAGGGCGCGATCCTGGTGGCCGAGGAGCTGACCCCGGCCGATGCCGCGCTGCTCGACCCCGCGCGCATCGCCGGCGTCGCGACCGAGGAGGGCGGGCCGGACGGGCACACGGCGATCATGCTGCGCGCGCTCGGCATCCCCGCGATCCTCGGCGCGCAGGGGCTGACCGAGGCGGCGCGGCGCGGCGACCAGGCGGTGCTCGACGGCGGCGCGGGGATGATCGTGCTGCGGCCGGGCGAGCGGGCGCTGGCCGAGGGGCGCGAGGCGCTGGCCGCCTTCGCGCGCGAGCGGCAGAAGCTCGGCAAGCTGCGCCGCCTGCCCTCCGTCACCACGGACGGGGAGGAGGTGGAGCTGCAGGCCAACCTCGAGATCCCGGCCGAGCTGCCGCTGATCCACCAGGCCGGCGCCCAGGGCATCGGCCTGCTGCGCACCGAATTCCTGTTCATGAACCGCGAGGACCTGCCGGACGAGGAGGCGCAATTCGCCGCCTACGCCCAGGTGGTCGAGGCCATGGGCGGGGACCCCGTGACCATCCGCGTGCTCGACTGGGGCGGCGAGAAGGACATGCAGGCGCTCGCCGAGGGGATGGAGGCCGTGCACAACGGGCCCAACCCCGCGCTCGGCCTGCGCGGCCTCAGGCTGCTGCTGAAGCGGCCGGAGCTGCTGGAGGCGCAATTCGCCGCCATCCTCCGCGTCGCCGACAAGGGCCGCGTGCGCATCCTGCTGCCGCTGGTGACGACCCCGGGGGAGGTGAAGCAGGCGCGCGAGATCTATGAGCGCGTGGCCCGGCGCCTGCGCCGCCGCGGCGTGCACCTGCCCGACCGCCTGCCCGACCTCGGCGTGATGATCGAGACGCCGGCCTCGGCGCTGGCGGCCGACGCGATCGCGCTGGAGGCGGATTTCTTCGCCATCGGCACCAACGACCTGGCGATGTACACGCTGGCCGTCGACCGCGGGGAGATCGACGTCGCGCATCTCTACGACCCGCTGCACCCGGCGGTGCTGCGGCTGGTGCAGTTCGCCACCGAGGCGGCGCTGCGGCTGCGCATGCCGGTCAGCGTGTGCGGCGAAATGGCGGGCAACCCGCGGCTGGTGCCGCTGCTGCTGGGCCTCGGCATCCGCACCCTGTCGATGAACGCGAGCGCGATCCCGCGGGTGAAGCAGGCGATCCGCGCGCTCGACATCGCCGATTGCGCGCGGTTCGCGCGACGGGTGATGGAACAGTCGGACCCGGCGCGGATCCATGAGCTGGTGATGGGCTTCGGGGGGGATGGCGGCGGGTGATGAGGCGAGGGGGCGCTGCCCCCTCGACCCCCGCCAAAGGCCGAAAGGCCTCTGGACACCGGCACTTTTCGCGCGAGGCTAGGCGCCGAGGGTGCGCAGGTTCCCAGCGATGCTGATGATCTTCTCCGCCGTGTCGAGGATCTTCGGCGCGGCGTCGCGCAGCTTGGTCGCCCAGGTGCGCAGGCCATCGGCGACACCGTCGAAGAAATCGGGCTCGGCCTGGGCGGCAACGGCCTCCACCACCTCCCGCGCGCTCTCGGCGGCCTTGCGGGCCATGGGCTGCGACGCCTCCGGCAGCGCCTCGAGCAGCGCCTGAAGCTCGGTCAGCGCCGCCTGCAGCGCGGCACGCTGCGGCGCCCGGGCGTTCGGCAGGCCGGAGGCGATGGTCGCGGCGTCCTGGAACACGCTCTTGATCACCACCGGGCCATGGAAATTCCCGGAGAGGGTGAAGCTGTCACCCGCCGGGGGCAGGATCGCCTCCACCGGCTCCCGCCGGACGCGGGTGCGGAACCAGCCCTTGCGGACCACCTCCATCTCCGGCGGCGGGACCGGGCTGATGTCGCGCGGGTCGAACGGGTTGGACGCCATGGGACGCGGTGCCTCCGGGGGCGACGGGCTTCACCGGGGAAGTGGTGACCACGGACAGCGCGAGCAAGCCGAGCACCAGCAGCACGGAGACGAGGATCGCCACCCCCGCCTGGGTGCGCCGCCCGGCGCGACGGCGGTTGATGGCGCGGTTGTTGGCGACCGCCCCGGCATATTGCCGCATCATCGAGGCACGCACAGCGGCGAGCGCGGCAGCGGCGGCCTGGTCCGGCGTGGCGCCGGCATGCGCCAGGGCCTCGTCGCGCACACGCTCGGCATAGTCCATCACCTCGGGCTCGGCGGTGACGTAGCGGAACTCGGCCGGCCAGATGGAGGCGGCGAGGAAGACCAGCGCGAGCAGGGTGGCGACGGCCGCGAAGCCGAGGATCGCGGCGGCGGCGACGGAAACGGGACCGGTCGCGGACAGCACCCAGTCGCGCATCTGCGCCACGGCGGTGAGCTGCAAGGCGAGGGTGGCGGCGAAGAAGGGCAGGCTGCGCCAGACATTTTCCTCCTGGTCGATCTCCTTGCGGTAGGAATCGGCGAAGGATTTCTCCAGGTGGTCGAGGATGGGGTCGGCGGGCATGGGGCGGGTCAGCCGGGGGGGAGGACGGCGAGGTTGGCACGCACGATGCGGGTGCTGGGATGGTCCGGCCCGAGGAACCGCGTGACAATCGCCAGCGCCCGCTCGAAGCGCACCTTCGCCCCGGCGAGGTCGCCCTGCGCCCGCAGCACGAGGGCGAGGTTGTTGAGATCGGTTGCGACGTTCGGGTGGTCCTCGCCGAAGGCGGCGGTGTCGATCGCCAGCGTCCGCTCGTAGCGCGCCTTCGCCCCGGCGAGGTCGCCCTGATCCTCCAGCACGCGGGCGAGGTTGTTGAGCCCGGTGGCGACCTTCGGGTGGTCCTCGCCGAAGGCGGTGGTGTCGATCGCCAGCGCCCGCTCGTAGCGCGCCTTCGCCCCGGCGAGGTCGCCCTGATCCTTCAGCACGCGGGCGAGGTTGTTGAGCCCGGTGGCGACGTTCGGGTGGTCCTCGCCGAAGGCGGCGGTGAAGATCGCCAGCGCCCGCTCGTAGCGCGCCTTCGCCCCGGCGAGGTCGCCCTGCGCCCGCAGCACGGAGGCGAGGTTGTTGAGCCGGATGGCGACGTTCGGGTGGTCCTCGCCGAAGGCGGCGGTGTCGATCGCCAGCGCCCGCTCGAAGCGCGCCTTCGCCCCGGCGAGGTCGCCCTGCGCCCGCAGCACGTCGGCGAGGTTGTTGAGCCCCGTGGCGACGTTCGGGTGGTCCTCGCCGAAGGCGACGGTGGAGATCGCCAGCGCCCGCTCGTAGCGCGCCTTCGCCCCGGCAAGGTCGCCGCGCATGTTCTCATGGGAACCGAAATTGTTCAGCAGGACCGCCAGCCAGGGCGGCGGCGCCTCCGCCACGAGGGTCGCCAGCAGGTGCTCGGCATGCGGCACCAGCGGCACGGCCGTGGCCGGCAGGCCGGTCTCGTTCGCCGCGAAAAGGCAATCCGCCAGGGCTTCCCCGCCGGAATCGCGCGCCGCCGTGGCGACGTCGGCTGTCGCCGTCGCGGCGAAGCGGGCGAGCAGGCGGTGCAGCACGGGGTCGTCGCCCTCCTCCGTCGCCAGCCCCAGCGCGACCAGCCGCGCGATCGCCTGGCCGACCGGCGCCTGCGCCTCGCCCGCCATCCGCCGCACCGCGCGTGTCAGCAGCGCGCGGGGGATCGGCACGCGCGGCGCGCACCAGGCGGCGCAGGCCATCGCCTGACGCGCCAGCGCATCCACCGGCGCCGCCTGGTCCAGCCTGTCCCAACTCAGCGCGAAGGTCCGGGCCACATGCCGGTCGTGCCCCGTGGGCGAGGGGTCCGCCACGCCCGAGGCCCCGGGCGCCCCGGTCAGCGAGGGGTGGTCGAGCGCCACTGCGAGCAGCGCCGCCCGGTAGCGTGCCGGCTCGCCCTCCGGCTCGCGGCGATGCTCGCGCAGGAAGGCGCCGGCGAGGTGCAGGGCCAGCGGCAGGTCGCCGAGTTCCTCCGCGATCGCGTCCAGGTCCGAGCCCGGCCCGGCGGGCAGATCTGGCCGGAACTGCCCGAGCAGGCGCAGGCTTTCCGCCCGCGGCAAGGTTTCCACCGGCACGCGCCGCAGGCCATGGGCGGCGCCCCATTCGCTGCGCCGGCTGGTCACCAGCACGCGGCTGCCGCCCTGCTTCGGCCGCAGCGCGTGCAGCAGCGCGTCGTCCTCCAGATTGTCGAAGACCAGCAGGCGCGGCATCGGGCTGGCCCAGAGCCGCAGCACCGCCTGGCATTGCGCCTCCAGCTTCATGTCGTCGAACAGCGACGGCGCGTCGGCGGTGCCCAGGCGCGCCACCTGGCTATCCAGCGAGGCCGGTTCGGCGCAGTCCAGCCAGAACACGCCGCCGGCGAACCAGCGCCCGTAGCGGTGGGCGAGTTCCGCCGCCGTCTGGGTCTTGCCCACCCCGCCGATGCCGTCGAGCCCGACCGGCGGGCAGAGGGCCGTCGCCTCGCCCTGCTTCAGCGCGGCGGCGACGGCGCGCATCTCCGCCTGCCGGCCGACGAACATCGGGTTCGGCGCGTGGGGCAGCCAGGAGCCTTCGGGCAGCGGCCCGGTCCCGGGCACGGATCCGGTCGGCAGTTCCGCGAACAGCGCCTCGGCCGCGCGCAGCCGATCCTCCGCCACCGCCCAGGCCGGCGGCGGCCCCAGAAAGGTGCATTTGACGAAGACCGAGCCGTAATGCTGGCCCGCGATGGTGTAGGAATCGCCCATGCCGCGCCCTTGATGCGCCGCATTGTCCACCCTGGCGCACGGCCTTCGCAACCGCTTCGGACAGGGTGTGGTGTCCAGAGGCCTTTCGGCCTCTGCGGGCGCCCATCGACGATGCGCTGCATCGTCGATGAGGACCTGTGGCGAAGGGTCCAGGGAGGCAGCGCCTCCCCTCCCTGGCGGGGCCCGCGACCCCCACCCCGGCCCTCCCCCGCGCGCGGGGGAGGGGGTGTTTCTAGATCTCGACCTCGACCGCCCGTGGCGGCGTCCGCCGCCTGCGGATCAGCCACAGCACGCCGAGCGTGTCCGCGATCCCGACCCAGAGTCGGTCGAAGAACCCGTACTTGGACCGCCCCGCCCGGCGCGGCCGGTCCACCACGTCGACGAACACCACGCCGAGCCCCTCCCGCCGCACCAGCGCCGGCAGGAAGCGGTGCATGCCGTCGAAGGCCGGCAGGCTGAGGAACACCTCGCGCGGCAGCAGGGCGAAGCCGCAGCCGGCGTCGCGCGTGTCGTCGCCGAGCAGCCGGCGCCGCGCCGCGTTGGCCGTGCGCGACTGCCAGCGCTTGAAGGCCGTGTCCTTCCGCCCGAGGCGCTGCGCCATGGCCAGGCCGCCCCCGGGCGCCGCGTCGAAGGCCTCGACCAGGCGGGGGATGAAGGCCGGGTCGTTCTGACCGTCGCCATCCATCAGCACCAGCAGCGTCCCGCGCGCCGCCCGGGCCCCCGCGCGCAGCGCCTCCGCCTTGCCGGCGTTCCGCTCGAGCGAGAGCAGGCGCAGATGCGGGCGGCCGTCGCGCGCCGTGGCCAGCACCTCCGCCACCGTGCCGTCGGAGGAGCCATCGTTCACGTAGAGGATCTCGTGCGCGACGATTCCGGCGAGGGCGGCGTCGATCTCCTCGACCAGCGGGCGGATGTTGCCGGCCTCGTCGCGCACCGGGATCAGCACGGTCAGGCGCGGTGGGGTCTGGTTCACTCGGTACCCTCCAGCCGCCACAGGACCATGCGGCGCGGGCGTCCGCCGTTGAGGTTGCGGCCCTCGACGAGGCCGACCGGCGCGGCCTTGGCGCCGATCTCCTCGAGTCGCGCGCGGAAGCCGGCCTCCGCCGACGGGCGGCCGCGCTTGCCCGGCTCGGCATCGACCAGCGCGATGCGGCAGCCGCCCTCCGCGAGGAAGTCGGCGGCGCCGGGGCCGTCGGTCAGGCGCGTATCGGTGCGGGTCAGGAAGACCAGGCTCGGCTCATGGTAGCCGGCGCTGGCGAGGTGCGGGTCCGGGCAGGGGGAGGCGGCGCGCGCGGCCGCGGCCAGGCGCGGCGAGGGCCAGGCCGTGTCCAGCGCCGCGACCATCGGCCAGGCGCCGAGCCAGGTGACCAGGGCGGCCGCGACCGCCACCGGCACCGTCGCCCGGGCCGAGCGGTGCGCGACCGCGGTCGCCACCGCGCCGAGCGCCGTGGCCAGCAGCAGGGCCGCGAAGGCCGCCAGGGGCGGCGGATCGCCGAACCAGGCGAAGGCGCCGATGCCGGCGGCCAGCAGCAGCGCCGGCGTCAGCCAGAAGCCCTGCACCGCCAGCCGCGTCCACCACCCCTTCACCAGCGCGCCGGCCTCGAGCAGCGGCAGCACCACCAGCATCGCCAGCGCCGGGTAGGTCGGCAGCACGTAGTGCGGCAGCTTCGTCGCCACCGCCTCGAACACCAGCCAGAGGGGCAGGATCAGCGCCAGCAGCGCCTGCACCTCGCGCCGCCGCCGGGCCGCCCAGATCCAGCCGAGCGCGGCCGCCAGCAGGGGCGCCCCGGGCCAGAAGGTCACCCAGACCAGCGCCGCGTAGAGGCCGGGCGGCCCGCCATGGCCGTCATGCACCTCCGTCACCTTGCCGACGACGTTCCAGCCAAGGGCGGTCGCGAAGAAGGCGCCGTCGGTGCGGAGCGCGATGGCGACGTACCAGGGCAGCGCGATCGCCAGCGCCAGCAGCACCCCGGGCCAGGGGCGGAGCGCCAGCAGCCAGCGCGCCGAGCGCGCGACGACCGACAGGCCGGCGGCCCCGATCGCCAGCACCAGCAGCGTGATCGGCCCCTTGACCATGGCGCCCGCGCCGAGGGCCGCCCAGAACAGCCAGGGCAGATTGCCGGCCCGCAGCCGCGCCGGGTCGAGGAAGGCGCGCAGCAGCACCCCCATCCCGAGCATGGTGACGCCGAGCAGCACCGCATCCGTCTTGGCGATGCGCGCCTCGACGCCGAGCAGCAGGTTCGCGGCCAGCAGCATCCCGCCCAGCAGCGCCGCCTGGCGCCCGACCAGGGGCAGGAAGCTCCACCAGGCCAGCAGCACCGCGGCCGTGGCGCCGAGCAGCGAGGGCAGGCGGTAGACCCGGATCGGCGAGGCCGCGCCATCGCCCACCGCGGTCGCCGCCAGCGCCTGCGCCCAGTAGATCCCGGCCGGCTGCTTGTGCCGTGGCTGGTCCTGGTTGCGGATGTCGATGAAATCGCCGGTCTCGAGCATCTGCTTCGTGGCCTGCACGTAGCGGCCCTCATCCCGGTCGGTGACCGGCAGGCGGGCCTGGCCCGGCAGGAAGGCGGCCAGCGCGACGAGCAGGAGGACCAGCAGCGGCCGCATCCGGCCGCGGTCGCTCCAGGCGAGGACGGCGTGCGAGGCGGTGACGGCCGCCGCAACGGCGCGCTGAAACATTGCGGCTCCGGCCGGCGGGAGGGCGGGGTGGGACACTACCCCCCGCGGCGGGGCGGAGCAAAGCCCGCGGCGCCGCCGGTGCGCACAGCAGTAGCGCGTCCCCCCTCCCCCCCTCCCCTTTCCGGCACGCACCCGGGCGACGAATGATAGCTGCCAGAAAACGATGATGGGGGGCTGGCGGGGGGAAGAAGCGTCTTCTTCCCCCCGCCGAGGTGTCCAAGGGGCAACCCTGATTCCCCCCCGGCGGATCAGGCGCTATGGCTGATACCGCATGCCGCCGGTCAGGCCCGGCCGCCGCGCCGCCGTCGCGCCCGCCGCCCCCCCGGCCGGCGCGCGGCCCCGGCGGGCCGTTCCCGCGAAGACCACCGCCGCCCCCCGCCAGGAGACCGCCGCGCGCCGCCGCCGCGGCGGCTGGGCGCGGCTGCTCGGCTGGCTGGTCGTGCTGGGCGTCTGGGGCGGCGTGGCGCTGGCCGCGATCCTGCTCTGGTTCGCCTGGGACCTGCCGCGGCCGGAGGCGGCGGCCTTCCAGGCGACGCGGCGCCCGTCGGTGACGCTGCTCGCCGCGGACGGGTCGGTGCTGGCGCGGCAGGGCGACCTCTATGGCCACCCGGTCCGGCTGAAGGAGCTGCCGCCGCACCTGCCCGCCGCGCTGCTCGCCGTGGAGGACCGGCGGTTCTACCGCCACCCCGGGCTCGACCCGGTCGGGCTCGCCCGCGCGGCGCTGGCCAATTGGCGGGCGGGCGAGGTGGTGCAGGGCGGCTCCACCCTGACCCAGCAGCTCGCCAAGAACCTGTTCCTGACCCCGGAGCGCAACCTGCGGCGCAAGGCGCAGGAGGCGCTGCTAGCGCTCTGGCTCGAGCGGCGCTTCGCCAAGGACCAGCTGCTCGAGATCTACCTGAACCGCGTCTATCTCGGCGCCGGCGCCTACGGGGTGGATGCGGCCGCGCGGGTCTATTTCGGCATCCCGGCCTCGCGGCTGGCGCTGTGGCAGGCGGCGATGCTGGCGGGGCTGCCGAAGGCGCCGTCGCGGCTGAACCCGCGCGCCTCGCCCGACCTGGCGCTTTCCCGCGCGGTGGAGGTGCTGGAGGCGATGGTGGCGCATGGCGCCATCACCGAGGCGCAGATGGACGCCGAGCGGGCGCGGATGCACATCCCCCACCGGCCCGGCCTCGGGGCGGGGTGGTTCGCCGACTGGGCGCTGGACGACCTCGCCGAGCGCTTCCCGGGCAACGAGGATCTGGTGCTGCGCGCGACGCTCGATCCGCGCGCCCAGGCGCTGGCGGAGCAGCGGCTGGGCGCGCTGCTGGACGGGCCGGGCGCGCGGGCCGGCGTCACCCAGGGCGCGGTGGTGGTGCTGGAGGCGGCGAGCGGCGCCGTGCGCGCCATGGTGGGTGGGCGGGACTACCGCGCCAGCCAGTTCAACCGCGCCGTCAGCGCGCGGCGCCAGCCGGGCTCGGCCTTCAAGCCCTTCGTCTTCCTCGCCGCGCTCGAGCAGGGGATGCGGCCCGGGGATCCGGTGGCCGATGGGCCGCTGACCCTGCGCGGCTGGTCGCCCGGCAATGGGCGCTGGCAGGCGCGGGGCGAGATCCCGCTGGAGGAGGCGCTGGCCCACAGCGTGAACACGGCCGCCATCCGGGTGCTGCTGCGGGCGGGCGGGCCGCGGCCGGTGATCGCGGTGGCCGAGCGGCTGGGCCTGGCGGGGCCGTTCCCGGCGGATGCGTCGCTGGCGCTCGGGACGGGGGAGGTGACGCTGCTCGGGATGGCCGCGTCCTATGCGGCCTTCGCCAATGGCGGGATGCGGGTGGAGCCCTACGGCCTGGCCACCGCGGGCAGCGGCCGCGCCGCGCGCCCGGTGCCGCATGACGCGCCGCGCCGCGCGGTGGCGCCGGAGGATGCCGCGGCGATGCGGCGGATGCTCGAGGCCGTGGTGCAGCGCGGGACGGGGCGCGCCGCCTTCGTCCCGGGCCGGTCGGTCGGCGGCAAGACCGGGACGACGCAGGATTTCCGCGATGCCTGGTTCCTCGGCTGGGCCGGGCCGTGGGTCATCGGCGTCTGGCTCGGCAATGACGATGCGCGGCCGACGGAGGAGGTGCAGGGCGGCACCCTGCCCGCCCGGCTGTTCCGCGAGATCGCGGCCGCGCTGCCGCCCTCCTGAGGCGCGCGACCCCCACCCCGGCCCTCCCCCGCCAAGCGGGGGAAGGTTGGGAGGCGGTGCTCCGCCGCGCGTCGGTCGTCAGGCGGACGGATGCCGGTTCGGCGCTCCGCCCCGCCGCGCCGGGGTGACGCGACGACGCCACGCGATCCAGGCACCGAGGGACGCGACCAGGAGGGTCGAGGCGAGCGACCAGAGCAGCAGGAACATCGCGGCCTGTCCGAGCCATTCCGCATCGCGCGGGTCGGCCTGCAGCAGCAGCGTCGTCCCGAGCGCCGCGAGGAGCAGGCAGTGGGGCGTCCATGGCGGCATGGGGGGCTCCTTCGATTCCGGGGTCTGCATTCCTTGGATGACGTATGTTTGTATAACGCACGCCGATGTGAAGCAATTGTGTTCCGCGCCCTCGCCGGGCGCGGGGCCGGCGCCGCGACGGCGCGCCCCGCGCTCAGGATCGCGCCGCCGGGGCCAGCCGCGCCAGCCCCGCCCCGCCG
>CAZMCV010000085.1:0-17682 GCA_964564645.1 uncultured Acetobacteraceae bacterium | reverse complement strand
CGGCGCCGCGCCAGGAATAGATCGACTGGTCGTCGTCGCCGACGCAGCAGATGTTCCGGTGCCGGGGATCCTCGCGATGGGCGAGCAGCCGCAGCCAGAGATACTGCACCAGGTTAGTGTCCTGGTACTCGTCGACCAGGATGTAGCGGAAGCGGCGGTGCCAGTCGGCCAGCACCTCCGGATTGGTGCGCAGGATCTCCGCCATGTGCAGCAGCAGGTCGCCGAAATCGCAGGCGTTGAGCTCGCGCAGCCGCTGCTGGTAGGCGGCGTAGAGCGCCCGCGCGCGGCCGGCGGCGTAGTCGCTGTCCTCGGCCGGCGTGACGCGGTCGGGCGTCAGGCCGCGATCCTTCCAGCGCTGCACCACGCCCATAAGCCCGTTCGGCGGCCAGCGCTTGGTATCGACCCCGGCGGCCTCCATCGCCTGCTTCAGCAGCCGCATCTGGTCGTCGGTGTCGATGATGGTGAAGCCCTGGGTCAGGCCGACCAGCTCCGCATGCCGGCGCAGCATCCGCGCGCAGAGCGCGTGGAAGGTGCCGAGCCAGAGTCCCTCCACCGGCTGGTCGAGCATCGCCGAGACGCGCTCGCGCATCTCCCGCGCCGCCTTGTTGGTGAAGGTCACCGCCAGCACCTGGCCGGGCCAGGCACGGCCGGACTTCAGGATGTGCGCGAAGCGCGTGGTCAGCACGCGGGTCTTGCCGGTGCCCGCGCCGGCCAGCACCAGCAGCGGGCCGTCCAGGGTCTCGACCGCCTCGCGCTGCTCGGCGTTCAGGCGGGCGAGGTAGTCGGGCGGCGCCGGGGCGTTCATTCGCAGCCTCCGACGGAGCCCTCGGCGCAGATCTTCGCCCCATCCGTCCAGCGCGCGCCCTCGAGCCGCGCATGCAGCAGGTCCACGCCCTCGAGCTGCGCCCCGGTCAGGTCCGCCCCGCGGAGATCGGCGCGGAAGAACCGCGCGCGGCGGAGATCGGCGCGCCGCAGCACGGCCCCGCGGAGGTTGGCGCGCGTGAAATCGGCGCGCAGCAGGACCGCCGCCTCCAGATCCGCCCCGGAGAGGTCGGCCGAGAGGAAGCGGGCGTTCGGCGCGTCCAGCCGTCGCATCCGGGCGCCAGCCAGCGTCGCGCGATCGAAGGAGGCGTCGCGAAACACCGCGCCCTCCAGATCCGCGCCCGTCAGGTCGCGCCCATCCATCAGGCAGCGGCGCCAGTCGACGCCCGGCGCCGGGGGCGTGGCGCAGAGGCTGGCCGCCCCGGCGGGCAGCGCCGCCATCCCGATACCGATGAGGGGAATCGCAATCAGGGCGAGACGTAGCGGGCGCACGCGGGCGCATATAGAACGGGAAGCGAACTCCTCCAACCTCCGGCCGCGGCGGCGAGATCCTTCCCCCATGCTTCTCCTCGGATGGGCCTCGCGCCATGGCGGGGCGCTGCTCGCCCTCGCCATCCTCGGCGGCGTCGCCCTCGCCCCGGTCGCCGCGGCGCTGCGCGAGGTGGTCTCGCCCATCGTCGCGCTGCTGATGACGCTGGTGCTGCTGCGCATCGACCCGGCGCTGCTGGCGCGGCATCTGCGGCGGCCGGGGATGGTCGCGCTGCTGACCGCCTGGGTGCTGCTCGCCTCCCCCCTGCTGGCCTGGGGGGCCATGCGCGCGGTCGGGATGGACGGGCCGCTCGGCGCCGGCGTGGTGCTGGCCGCGGCCGCGGCCTCGGCGACCACCGCGCCCGCCTTCGCGCGGCTGGTCGGGCTCGATCCGGAGATCAGCCTCGTCGTGGCGCTGGCGACGACGGCGCTGGTGCCCTTCACCGCGCCGCCGCTGGCGCTCGGGCTGGTCGGGATCGACCTCGCCCTCTCGATCCCAGGGCTGATGCTCCGGCTGCTGCTCATCGTCGGGCTGCCGGCGCTGCTGGCGATCGCGCTGCGCCGGGCGCTGGGGCCGGGGCGGCTGGCGCGCGCCGCGCCGGGCCTCGACGGGGTGGTGGTGCTGGTGCTGGTCGTCTTCGCCTTCGGGGTGATGGATGGCGTGCAGGCGCGGCTGCTGGCGGATCCGGCCTGGGTGCTGGGCGGGATCACGGTGGCGCTCGCGGCCAATCTCGGGCTGAACGCGGCGACGGCGCTGGTCTTCGCGCCCTGGCTGGGCCGGCCGCTCGGCCTGACGGCGGGACTGCTGGCCGGCACCCGCAACCAGGCGCTGTTCCTGGCCGTGCTGCCGGCGGAGGCCGATCCCGGCGTGCTGATCTTCTTCGCGCTCGGGCAGGTGCCGCTGTTCATCGCACCGGCGCTGCTGCGGCCGGTCTATGCCAGGATGCCTCCCGGCACGTGGAAGGAACCGGCATGACGGACCCGATCCTCTGGCATTTCGACCTGGTCTCGCCCTTCTCCTGGATCGCGCTGCCGCGGGTCGAGGCGATCGCGGCGCGACGGCCCGTGGCGTATCGCCCCGTCCTGCTCGGCGCGATCCTGTCGCATTGGGGCAGCGTCGGGCCGGCGGAGCTCGCGCCGAAGCGCGTCCACACCTATCGCCTCTGCCAATTCCAGGCGGAGCAGGCGGGGTTGGCCCTGCGCTTCCCGCCGCGGCACCCGTTCAACCCGCTGGCCGCGCTGCGGCTGCTGGCCGGGCTGGGCGCGCCGCCCGGGGCGGTGCGGACGGCGTTCGAGTTCGTCTGGGCGGAGGGGCGCGACCCGTCCGAGCCGGCGGAGCTCGCGGCGCTCGGCGCGCGCCTTGGCGTCGCGGATGCGGCCGCGCTCGCGCAGGCGCCGGAGAGCAAGGCCGCGCTGCGCGAGGCGACGGAGGCGGCGATCGCGGCCGGGGTCTTCGGCGTCCCGACGCTGCGAATCGGCACCGAGCTGTTCTGGGGAGCCGATGCGATGCCGATGGCCGAAGCCTATCTCGGCGACCCGTCGCTGTTCCGGGGCGAGGCGATGGCGCGCCTCGGCTCGCTTCCGGTGGGGGTGGAGAGGGGCAAAGCCAGATAGGGCGCCGCCCGCGATCCCGGGCGAGATCGCGACGTCCTGACATCACGCGGCCACCGGCCGGCCGATGCCCGACCCGGTCAGGCGGCAACCGGTCCGCCGGTTGCGCTCAGAGCGTGCGAAGCGACCGAAGGTGCGGACGCATGCCCTCGGGAATCACCGGCGAAAGCCCCCCCGAATCGGGGCCGGCGGGCCGGCCTTCACAAGCGCTCAGCGCTTGTTGCCGGGAACGGGCAGTTCCTGGTCGGCCGGCGGGCAGGCGGTGACCTGGCCGCCCTGGGCGCGATACTCGGCGACGAGGCGTGCCGCCTCCTCCGCATTCGGCGGGCGGCCGGCGGTCCGGGCGCGTGCCGCCTGTGCCGCGATCGCCCGGGATCGGCCGAAGCGCTCCCGGAAGCTGTCGGCCCGCGTGGCGGCGATGGTCGTCTTGTCGGGCTTGGCGTCGTCCATGCAAGGGGAATACCCGCCCGCGCCGTGCCGCGCCACCGAAGACGCATCACCTGCCCGTCAGGCCCGGGCCGGACCGTGGCGGCCCGCTGGACATGGCCCGGCGCCGACCCGCCGCCGCCGGTCCCTGCGCTACTCCGCCGCCTGCTTCCAGGCCCGCGCATACTGCAGCAGCGCATCGTCCGGCACCGGCTCGATCGGCGTGAAGTCGGTGTGCGCGATCCACTCCGCCCGCGTCGGCTTGCGGATGTGGTTGGAGACGGCGTTGAGCGTCAGGTAGACGATCTTGCGCGGATAGGGCGTGATGTTCGGCGCGCTGCCATGCACCAGGTTGCCGTGGAACATCAGCACGCCGCCCGGCTTGCCGGTGGGCGCGACGATCCCGCCTTCCTCGACCAACCTCGTCACCACCGCATCGTCGAGCGTCCAGAGCGGGTAGCTGGTGGTCGAGAGGTCGTGCCCGGCCTCGAGGTTGCCGTGGTGCTGGCTGCGCGGGATCAGCATCAGCGGGCCGTTGATCGGCATCACCTCGTCGAGGAAGACCGCGATGTTCATCGCGCGCGGCTCCGGCATGCCGTCGTCGCGCAGCCAGGTGCCGTAATCCTGGTGCCACTGCCAGACATCGCCTGTGAAGGCCGCCTTCGCGTTGATCTTGAACTGGTGCATGTAGAGCTTCTCGCCGAAGACCTGCTCGACGGGCTCGACCAGGCGCGGATGCGCGCCGAGGATGCGGAAGGCCTCGTTGTAGGTGTGCGCGGCGAAGGCGGTGCGCGGCGCGCCGGATTTCTCGCGCCAGATCTCGGGCCGGTTGGCGGCGTAGATGCCCTCCGCCTCGGCGCGCAGCACGGCGACCTCCTCCGGCGTGAAGGTCTCGGGCAGGAAGAGCCAGCCTTCCTCGTGGAATTGGCGGATCTGCTCGTCGTTGAGGCGCATGGTGGTTCGCTCCCTTCCGGGCGGGGGTGCCCGCCCCCCCGCGCAGGGCCGGGAGATTAGCGCCGCCGCCCCCCCTCCCCCAAGCACCCGCTTCCGCGCCGGCCCCGCCTCCCGCAGACTGCGCGGGGCGCCACGGGGGCAGGGCGGAGGATGAGGCATCGCATCACCAGGCGGCGCGCGGTGATCCGCGGGCACGGCAACCGGGCGGCCTAAGGCGGTGTCCGCGACCATCATCCGCGCGGCCCGGCGGGAGGACCTTCCGGGCATGCTCGACCTCTGCCGGATCCTGCAGCCCGACGACCAGGCACCCCACCCCGAGGCGGAGGAGGCCGCCTGGGCCGCGCTGCTCGGCAACGGGCTCACGACCGTGCTGGTGGCGGAGGTCGAAGGCAGGCTCGCCGCCACCTGCACGCTGGTGATCATCCCCAACCTGACCCGCGGCGGCCGGCCCTATGCGCTGATCGAGACCGTGGCGACGCTGGCGACGCATCGGCGCCGCGGCCTCGGCCGGGCGGTGATGCGCGCCGCGCTCGACCAGGCCTGGGCGGCGGGCTGCTACAAGGTGATGCTGGCGACGGGATCGCGGCAGGAGGGGGTCTGGCGCTTCTACGAGTCCCTCGGCTTCGAGCGCGGCGGCAAGACCTTCTTCGAGGCCCGCCGGTGATGCCGCCCGGCGCCCGCGGGCCCCGGCGATCGCGCGGCGACCAAGGGAGGGCGGGATCGGGAAATGCCGAAGCGGCTTGCATCGGCCACCCACCGCGGGACCCGGGCCGGCTATGGGTCGCCGGGGCGACGGAGCGGGTGCGACGCGGCGGTCACCGGAGGGGGTGAACCGGCCGCCGCCCTATTGCAGGCTGCCCCAGCGTTCGGTGGCGGGCTCCGCGCCCGCCCAGGCCCAGCCCTCCTCCTGCCGGCAGGCGGTGGTCAGGAACCAGCGCCGCGGCGCGTCCGCCGCCTCCTCCTCGGCGACCGAGAACGCCGCCTCCTTGCAGCGGGCGAGGGGCGTGTCGATCACGCGCAGGACCCGCACCTCGCCCTGGCCATCGCCGAGCGGGAGGGTGTGGTGGACCTGCCAGGGTCGCTCCTCGCCGACCTCCGTTGCGCCGATCGCCTTGGCAAGCGCCTCCTGCTCCGTCCGGGTCCACCGCCGGCCGACCGTCCGGATGGCCCAATCCGCCGCGGCGCGCGTGGCGACGCCGACGGCGATGCCGACCGCCGGGTTGGACGACCCCACCGTCGCCGCCGTGCCCGCGCCGGCGCCCAGGATGTCGGCGAGCGAGGAGCAGCCGCCGAGCGGCAGCAGGAGCATCCCGCCCAGCCCCAGGGCGCGGAGGCGCGTCACTGCAGCGAGCCCCAGCGCTCGGTCGCCGGCTCGGCGGTCGCCCAGCGCCAGGTCTCGCCGTCGCGGCAGATCGCGGCCAGGTAGAAGGCCCGCCGCGGCGGCGCCGCCTCGTCGTCATGGACGGAGAAGAGGATCTCCTTGCAGGCGAGCGGCGCGTCGTCGCTGATGACCCGGCTGACCGTGACCTCGCCCTGCTCGTTCGCCTCCAGCGGCACCGCGTGGTCCGTCTCCCAGGCGGCGACGCCGCCCACGGGCAACGGCCCGGCCGCCGCGGCGATCCGGTCCTGCGCGTCGCGGTGGATGCGGCGCTGCGCGTATTGCAGCCCGGCGCGCCCGAGCGCCTGCACGCCCAGGCCGATGCCGGTGGTGACGGCCGCATCGGCGCCGACGCCGCTGGCGACGCTCGCCCCGGTGATGCCGGCGACGCTCGAGGTCGCCTCGGTGAGCAGGGCCTGGCATCCGCAGAGCGCCAGCAGCGGCAGGACCAGCATCGGGGTCCGCATCAGCGGGGGACCGGGTCCGGGTTCATGGCGCCTCGCGGTCGGTGGGACCGGCAACGCGCGACGCGGCGGCCTGTTCAACCGGCGGCCCTGTCCACGCCCCCTGGACGCGCCGGCCCGGAGCCGCGACCATTGCCGCCCACCATCCGGGGAGGAATGCCATGGCTGCCAGCAGGGACGAGGTCTTCGCGGGCCTGCGCAAGATCGACACGCCGACCATCACCAACGTGGTGGCGACCTATCCGAAGAACCCGCTCTGCCTCGGCCTCTACAATCCCTGGACCGAGAACTGGTACACGGACAGCTCCATCCGCTGTATTTACCCGGAGATGGGGCCGGTCCTCGGCCACGCGGTGACCTGCGTCTACGGGCTGCCGGACCCGAACTACCAGGGGCGGCTCACCTTCATGGACGTGGTCGATGCGCTCGACGCCATGCCGAAGCCGACCATCCTGGTGATCCAGCAGAAATGGCCGCCGGAGCTGATGGCCAAGGCGGGCCTGGCCGGCGAGATCATGGTGACCTCGATGATGTCGGTCGGCTGCATCGGCATGCTCTCGAACGGCCCGTCGCGCGATGTCGATGCGGTGCGCCGGCTCGGCTTCCAGATGCTGCTCGGCGGCGTCACGGCCGGCCATGGCGAGATGGCGGTGCAGGCGGTGAACGTGCCCGTCTCGGTCGGCGGCATGGATGTCGCGCCCGGCGAGCTGATCCACATGGACGAGAACGGCGCGGTGAAATTCCCGGCCGACCGGGCGGCGCAGGTGCTGGAGAACGCCGAGAAGATGCTGGCCGGCGAGGCCGAGCACCTGGCCCGCCTGCGGGCGGCGAAGAATGCGGCCGAGGTGCGGGCCGCGGGCGGGTCCTATTCCGCGAAGAAGCCGTGAGGGTCTGAAGAAGCGCCGCAAGTTCGTGAGAGGACGCCGGTCAGCCTCGAAGCTCGAGGCAATCCCCGGGTGAGGTCAGGGGGCGTCCCTTCGCGGATCTGGTCGCGTCACGCGCTCCGGGCCGCCCCGTGGGGCGGGGCAGGCAGCCCCGCCCTCAGCCCCGCCGCGGCCGCGCCCCCAGGATATGCGCGATGGCATAGACCAGGTCGGGCCGGTTCAGCGTGTAGAAGTGGAACTCGTCGATGCCGTTGGCCTGCAGCAGCCGGACCTGCTCGGCCGCGATCACGGCCGCGACCATCCGCCGGGTCTCGACATCCTCGTCCAGCCCCTCGAACAGCCTTCCCATCCAGCCGGGGATGGAGGCGCCGCACTGCGCGCTGAAGCGGGCCATCTGCGTGAAATTCGAGACCGGCATGATGCCCGGCACGATCGGCACGGAGATGCCCCGGGCGGCGCAGCGGTCGAGGAAGCGCAGGAACACCTCCGCCTCGAAGAAATACTGCGTGATCGCCCGCGTCGCCCCGGCATCGATCTTGCGCTTGAGGAAGTCGAGATCGGCATCGGCCGAGAGCGCGGCCGGATGCATCTCGGGATAGGCGCCGACGCTGATCTCGAAATCGGCGACGCGGCGCAGGCCGCGCACCAGGTCCTCCGCCTGGGCGTAGCCGCCCGGATGGGGTGTGTACTGGCTGGCGCCCGCCGGCGGGTCGCCGCGCAGGGCGACGACATGCCGCACCCCGGCCTGCCAGTAGCCGCGGGCGACCTCGTCCACCTCCTCCCGCGTCGCGCCGACGCAGGTCAGGTGCGCGGCCGGGGTCAGGGCGGTCTCCCGCACGATCCGCGCGACCGTTGCGTGGGTGCGCGCCTGGGTGGACCCGCCCGCGCCATAGGTCACCGAGACGAAGCGCGGGCCGAGCGGCTCCAGCCGGCGGATGCAGGCCCAGAGCTGCTCCTCGAGCTTCTCGGTCTTCGGCGGGAAGAATTCGAAGGACAGCTTGGGGGGCGGCAGGTCCGACGGGGTCGGCAGCGCGCCGATCCGCGGGCCGGTCAGCCAGCGCTGGAGGGTATCGCCGCTGGACGCGGCCAGGCGGGGATCGGCCGCGGGGCCGGCATTCTGGTCCATGCAACCCCTGTGACGCCTGGGCACAGGCGATGCAAGCGCGGGCGCGGCCCGCGGGCCTGCCGAGGGCGCTCCGTCGGATTTCGACACAAATTGTCACAAAATCGGTCAGAATCCCGGATGTCCGAGGGTGGACAGTGCCTCACCGCCGCTGATAGTGGGGCGGGCACCCCCACCCCCAACCCGGCCGAGCATGCGCAAGCCCCTCCGCGTCTTCCCCCTCCGCGTCGCCCGGCCGGCCCGCTTCGCCACCATGCTGGCCCTTCTGGCGGCCGTCGCCCTCGCCGCCTGCGCCACCCGCCCGCCGGCGGATGACCCGGAGGCAGTGGCGGAGTTCCGCGAGACCAACGATCCGATGGAGCCCCTCAACCGCACCCTGTTCGACCTCCACGAGGCGATCGACAAGGCGGTGCTGGAGCCCGTCGCCCGCGGCTACCGCGTGGTGGTACCCGAGCCGGTACGCCAGGGCGTGCGCAACGTGCTGGGGAACCTGCGCAGCCCGGTGATCCTGGCCAACGACATGCTGCAGGGGGAACCGCGGCGGGCGGGCGACACGCTCGGGCGGTTCGTGCTGAACTCGACCCTCGGCCTCGGCGGCATCTTCGACGTGTCGAGCCGCTGGTTCGGCGTGTCCGGCCATGCGGAGGATTTCGGCCAGACCTTCGCCCGCTGGGGCATCGGCGAGGGCCCCTACATCTTCATTCCCGTCCTCGGCCCGAGCAATGCGCGCGACCTGACGGGCTTCGGCGTCGGCGTCGTCGCCGACCCGTTCTTCTGGTTTGGCCAGGGTATCGCCGTCGACGCGCTGACCTATGCGCGCAGCGGCGCGACCGTCGTCGACACGCGCGAAGGGCTGATCGAGCCGATCGACGACCTGCGGCGTTCCTCGATCGATCCCTACTCCACGCTGCGCAGCGTCTATCGCCAGCGGCGGCAGTACGAGATCGAGAACCGCGGGGTCGGCGCCTCGGCCGCCGCGGCCGGCACCGGCTTCGGAGTCGGAACCGGGGCGGAGCGCGAACGCTGAGACAGCGACGAACGATGCATGGCTGCACCGGACCGCTACCCGACGGAAGGGAGAGACCCGACATGACCCGCTTGCATCCCATGCCACGGCGCGCCGTCCTCTCCCTGGCTGCCCTGATCGGCCTCGGCGCGCCGCGGCCCGGGCAGGCCCAGCAGGACACCGGACGCGCCGCCGCCTTCATCCAGGCGACGGGGACGGAGCTGGTGGCCGCCATCAACGATCCGCGCCTCAGCCTGCCGGCGCGGCGCGATGCGGTCGGCGCGGTGCTGCGCAAATCCGTCGACATCGACGGCGTCGGGCGCTTCATCCTCGGCCGCTGGTGGCGCCAGGCGACCCCGCCGCAGCAGCAGGAATACATGCGGCTGTTCGAGGAGACGCTGATCCGCAACCTCTCCGCCCGCTTCGGCGAGTATCGCGGCGTCCGCTTCGAGCTCGGCCGCATCCAGCAGCGCACCGAGGACGACGTGCTGGTCAACACCATCATCGAGCGGCCGAACACCCCGGCCATCGCGCTGGACTGGCGCGTCAGCGAGGTCGGAGGCCAGCCCAAGATCGTGGATGTGATCGCGGAGGGAACCTCGCTGCGGCTGACCCAGCGGAGCGAGTACTCCTCCGTCATCCAGCGCAGCGGCGGCCAGGTCGGCGCGCTGCTGGATGCCATGCGCCAGCAGGTCCAGCAGCTGGCGGCGCGCGAGGGCCGCAGCTAGCCCCCCCGGGGCGACCCCCGCCCGCGCGCGCCGGCGGGGAGGAGGCCGCGAAAGCCCACCTCTCCCCCCGTCCTGGCCCGCATCCCGTCCGGCCATGCGCCTCCGGCGTGCCGGATGCGCGCGCCCCCCCTCGACCCGGCGCGGCGCTTCGGCCAGGAATGGCGGCGGGATGAGCGCCCCCGTGCGGGGCGGCTCGCGGCATCGGGAGCTCGGGCGAGATGGACATGCAGGGTGGTGGCGGCGGCGGGCTCGGCCGCTTCGGCAGCGGTCAGGCGGTGCGACGGGTCGAGGACCAGGCCCTGCTGCGCGGCGAGGGACGGTTCACGGATGATCTCGCGCTGCCCGGGCTGACGCAGCTGGTCTTCCTGCGCTCCCCGCATG
This sequence comes from uncultured Acetobacteraceae bacterium, assembly GCA_964564645.1. GTDB lineage: Bacteria > Pseudomonadota > Alphaproteobacteria > Acetobacterales > Acetobacteraceae > CAZMCV01. The sequence continues at coordinate 7,377 of CAZMCV010000085.1, read as the reverse complement.
CGCATGCGCGCATCCTCTCGGTCGACACCGCGCCGGCGCTCGCCATCCCGGGCGTGATCGCGGTGCTGACCGGGGCGGATGTGGCCAGGGCGGGGCTGAAGCCGCTCGGCGCGGCCCTGCCCTTCAAGCGGCCCGACGGCTCCGCCATGGCGGCGCCGCCCCGCCCGGTCCTCGCGCAGGACATGGTGCGCTTCGTGGGCGAGGCGGTGGCCGCCGTGATCGCCGAGACCGCGGCCGCGGCGCGCGACGGGGCCGAGGCCGTGGTCGTGGAGTATGAGGAACTGCCGGCGGTCACGACGCTGCCGGGCGCCGCCGCGGCGGACGCGCCGCTGGTCTGGCCCGCGGCGACGGGCAACGTCGTGGCGGAGACGCGCTACGGCGACCGGGACGCGGTGCAGGCGGCCTTCGATCGGGCGGCGCACACCGTCGCGCTCGATCTCGTGAACCAACGCCTCGCGCCCGTCTCGATGGAGCCGCGCGTGGTGATGGCGGAGCACGATGCGGCGAGCGGCCGCATCACCCTGCGGATGAGCACGCAGATGCCCTCCGGCGCCCGTGATTCCGTCGCCAAGGAGGTGCTGGACATCCCGCCCGAGCAGGTCCGGGTCCTGGTCGGCGATGTCGGCGGCGGCTTCGGGATGAAGACCGGCCTCTATCCGGAGGACGCGGTCGTCGCCTTCGCCGCGCGCGAGGTCGCGCGCCCGGTGAAGTGGGCGGCGACGCGGATGGATGATTTCCTGTCCGCGCTGCACGGCCGCGACACGGAGAGCAAGGCGGAGCTCGCACTCGACGCCGAGGGCAAGGTGCTGGGCTTCCGGGTGCGGACGCTCGCCAACATGGGCGCCTATCCGCGCAACCCGTCGGTGGCGATCCAGCTGCTGATCGGCCCCTGGGTGTCGACCAGCATCTACGACATCACCAACATCGACTTCGCCTTCACCGCGGTGCTGACCCACACCGCGACCACCGGCCCCTATCGCGGCGCCGGGCGGCCGGAGGCGATCTACCTGATCGAGCGGCTGATGGACGAGGCCGCGCGGACCATGGGCCTCGACCCGGCGGAGCTGCGCCGGCGCAACATGATCGCGCCCGGCCAGATGCCCTACAAGAACGCGATGGGCCAGACCTATGACAGCGGTGCCTTCGAGCAGGTGCTCGACCAGGGGCTGGCACTGGCGGATTGGGGCGGGTTCGAGGCGCGCGCGGCGGCATCGAAGGCGCGCGGCCGGCTGCGCGGGCGCGGCATCGCCACCTTCCTCGAATGGACCGGCGGCAACGTCTTCGAGGAGCGCGTGACGGTCGCCGTCCAGGCCAGCGGCGAGATCGAGATCTACGCCACCACCCAGGCGATGGGCCAGGGCATCGCCACCAGCTACGCCCAGCTCGCGGTCGACGTGTTCGGCGTGCCCATCGAGAAGATCAAGGTGGTGTTCGGCGACAGCGACCGCGGCAGCGGCTTCGGCAGCGCCGGCTCGCGCAGCCTGTTCACCGCGGGCAGCGCGGTGAAGGTCGCCTCCGACAAGACCGTCGATGCGGGGCGCGAGATGGCGGCCGAGGCGCTCGAGGCCGCGGCCGTCGACATCGAGTTCGGCGCCGGCGAGTACCGCGTCGCCGGCACCGACCGCGCCATCGGGATCTTCGAGCTGGCCGCGAAGCAGCCGGAGGGGCGGATCTTCATCGACAGCACCTCCTCCGTCTCCGGCCCCACCTGGCCGAATGGCTGCCACATCTGCGAGGTGGAGATCGACCCCGACAGCGGCGAGGTCACGCTGGCCAGCTACGCCTCGGCCAATGATGCCGGGCGCGTGGTGAACCCGCTGATCGTCGAGGGCCAGATCGTCGGCGGCGCGCTGCAGGGCATCGGCCAGGCGCTGCATGAGCAGGTGGTCTACGACCCGGAGAGCGGGCAGCCGCTCAGCGCCAGCTTCATGGACTACTGCATGCCGCGCGCCGACCACATCGCTTCCTTCGCCACCGTGCTGGACCAGACCATCCCCTGCCGGACCAACCCGCTCGGCGTGAAGGGCGTGGGCGAGCTCGGCACCATCGGCGCGACGCCGGCGATCGTGAACGCGGTGGCGGATGCGCTGGCGCGGAACGGCCGCGCGGCGGCGGCGGCGACGCTGCAGATGCCGCTGACGCCGCCGCGGGTCTGGGCGGCGCTGAACGCCTGAAGCGCTGGCTGCGCAGGCGGGATCATCCGACGCAGACGTGAGAAGACGGGGGGAAGAAGGCGCTTCTTCCCCCCGTCGGACGTATACGTCCGACCCATCATCGCTTTCTGCACTTTTTCAGCTTGGGACACCGCTTTCGTAGACCAGCATGCGCCGGCCGCGATGCAGGAACTCGTCGCACTCGGTCATGCCGATGTCCTGCAGCACCAGGCGCGAGGCGAGGTTCTCCGCCCAGGCCACCGCGATGATGCGCCGCAGGCCGGCGCGATGGCCGAAATCGAGGCCGGCCCTCGCCGCCTCCCGCGCATAGCCCTTGCCGCGGCATTCGGGCCAGAGCGCGAAGCGCAGCGCGACACCACGGCCATCGGGCCGCTCCATCAGCCCCGCGAGGCCGAGGAAATCGCCGGTGCCGCGCTCGAACACGCTCCAGGTGCCGTAGCCGCGCACCCGCCAGAACTCGATGTCGTCCTCGAGCTCGTCGCGCGTGCGCTCCGGCGTACGGACGCCATGCAGCATCGTGCCGAAGACGCGCTCATCGGCCTTGAGGCGGATGAGGTCGGGGAGGTGCTCGGGCCCGGGCGGCAGCAGGGACAGGCGCGCGGTGGCGATGGTGCGCGGCGTGTGCAGCGCCCCCACCCCTTCCCTCCCCGGCAGGGCGTGGGTGGCGGCAGGGCCCTCCCCCGCTTGCGGGGAAGGGTCGGGTGGGGGCGCGGCCACGCTACCGCGTCAGCGGCCGGTACTTGATCCGGTGCGGCTGGTCCGCCGCGGCGCCGAGGCGGCGCTTCTTGTCGGCTTCGTAGGCCTCGTAATTGCCCTCGAACCACTCGACATGGCTGTCGCCCTCGAAGGCGAGAATGTGGGTCGCCAGCCGGTCGAGGAACCAGCGGTCATGGCTGATGATCACCGCGCAGCCGGCGAAATCCATCAGCGCCTCCTCGAGGCTGCGCAGCGTGTCGACATCGAGGTCGTTGGTCGGCTCGTCGAGCAGGATGACGTTGTGCTCGCGCTTGAGCATCTTCGCCAGATGCACGCGGTTGCGCTCGCCGCCCGAGAGCACGCCGACCCGCTTCTGCTGGTCCGCGCCCTTGAAGTTGAAGGCGGCGACGTACTGGCGCGACTGGATCACCCGCTTGCCGATGGTGATCTGCTCCATCCCGTCCGAGATCTCCTGCCAGACGGTCCGGCTGTCGTCGAGGCTGTCGCGGCTCTGGTCGACATAGCCGAGCGCCACGCTCTCGCCGACGGTCAGGGTGCCGGCATCCGGCTGCTCGACGCCGGTGATCATCTTGAACAGGGTCGACTTGCCCGCGCCGTTCGGCCCGATGACGCCGACGATGCCGCCCGGCGGCAGCTTGAAGGACAGCTCGTCGATCAGCAGGCGGTTGCCATAGCCCTTGCGCAGGTTCTCGGCGACGATGACGACGTTGCCGAGGCGGGGCGCCGGCGGGATGACGATCTCGGTCGGGTCGGGCGCCTTCTCCTGGCTGCGGGCCAGCAGCTCCTCATAGGCCTGGATGCGCGCCTTGCTCTTGGCCTGGCGGGCGGCGGGGCTGCGGCCGATCCATTCCTGCTCCTCGGCGAGCTGGCGCTGGCGCGTGCTCTCCTCCTTCTCCTCCTGCGCCAGGCGCTTGCGCTTCTGGTCGAGGTAGGCGGAGTAGTTGCCCTGGTAGGGAATGCCGCGCCCGCGATCCACCTCGAGGATCCAGTTGGTGACGTTGTCGAGGAAGTAGCGGTCGTGGGTCACGACCAGAACCGCGCCCGGATATTCGCGCAAGGTCTTCTCGAGCCAGGCGACGCTCTCGGCATCCAGGTGGTTGGTCGGCTCGTCCAGCAGCAGCAGCTCCGGCTTCTCGAGCAGCAGCTTGCACAGCGCGACGCGCCGCCGCTCGCCGCCCGAGAGGTTCGTCACCGGCAGCTCCGCCGGCGGGCAGCGCAGCGCATCCAGCGCGATGTCGATGGTGCGGTCGAGCTCCCACCCGTTCGCCGCGTCGATCCGCTCCTGCAGATCGGCCTGCTCGGCGAGCAGCTCGTTCATCTTCTCGTCGTCCATCGGCTCGGCGAAGGCCGCGCTGATCTCGTTGAAGCGCGCGAGATCGGCCTCCAGGCTGGCGAAGGCCGCGCGCACGTTCTCGCCGACATTCTTGTCCGGGTCGAGATGCGGCTCCTGCGGCAGGTAGCCGACCCGCGCGCCCTCCGCCGCCCAGGCCTCGCCGCCGAACTCCCTGTCCTGCCCGGACATGATCCGCATCAGCGTGGATTTGCCGGCGCCGTTCGGCCCCAGCACGCCGATCTTGGCATCCGGCAGGAAGGACAGCGTGATGCCCTTGAAGACCTCGCGCCCGCCCGGATAGGCCTTGGTGAGGTTCTTCATCACGTAGACATACTGGTACGCAGGCATCGGCGGCGTTCCCGGGGCAGGTCGGCTTGGAGGAGGCCGCTTTTCTAGCGGCGCGGCCGCCCCGGGGAAAGCAGCGCCGCCTCACAACGCCCGGTTCCACCCCCCATCCACGTCGATCACCGCCCCCTGCACGTAGGAGGCCGGCGCGCCCGCCAGGAAGGCGACCACCGCCGCGATCTCCCCGGGCTCGCCGAAGCGCGCGATCCCGCTCTCGGTCGCCAGCACCTGCGCGGCCCGCTCGATGGACAGGTCCCGCGCCGCGGCCAGCGCCTCGATCCGCCGCGACAGGCGCTCGGTGCGGATGCTGCCCGGGTTGATGCAGGCGACGCGCACGCCCTCGGCCACGCCGCGATCCGCCAGCGACTTGGTCAGGCTGATCAGCGCCGCGTTGACCGAGCCGCCGATCGCGAAATCGGCACTCGCCAGCCGCCCGCCGACGCCGGCGATGTTCAGGATGGTCCCCCCCGCCGCCGCCAGATGCGGCCAGGCGGCGCGGCTGAGCCGCACGGCGCCGAACAGCTTCAGCGCATAGCCATCCGCCCAGGCGGCGTCGTCGAGGCCCAGGAAATCGCCGCGCTGCGTCGCACCCGCGCAGTTGACCAGCAGGTCGAGCCCGCCGAAGCGCGCGACGGCCGTCGCCACCGCCTCCTCGCAGGCGACGGGATTGCGCAGATCGGCATCGAAGGACACCGCGCCCGGCAGCGCCCCCTCCCCCTCCTGCGCCAGGGCGGCGGCGGCGCCGCGCGCCACCAGCAGCACGCGCATCCCCTCCTCCGCCGCCAGCCGGCGCGCGATCGACAGACCGATCCCGCGGCTGGCGCCGCTGACCAGCGCGGCCTTGCCGCGAAGCCCAAGTTCCATCCCGCCTGCCTCCATCGAAACGCATGAAACTGAAGCGGCCCGCCGCGAAACCCAAGGGGCGGCCGCGGCCCGGCCGCGCAATCGCTTTGCGCCGGGCGCGGCACGCGGCTGAAACGCGGGGCAGGCATCTTCCGGCTCACCGAGGGCGGCGATCCTGCCGCCCCGTCGAAGCCAGAAGGAAAAGCCATCATGATCCGGAACACCCTGTTCGCCGCCATCGCCGCCATCGCCGCCGGCACCGCCCATGCCCAGCCGGGCCCCGTGCTGATCGGGGGCGGCGACAACATGACCATCCTCTACCCCGCCGGCAGCCTGCCGGGCGGCGGCGGCATCGCCGGCGGCGGCGAGGCCTGGATGAGTGGCGGCGGCGACGACCGCAGCGCCGTCTACGCCAGCACCCATGCCGGCCAGGCCGGGCCCTTCGCCATGATCCTCGGCGGCGGCGACAATGCGGTCATCGTCTACCAGCCGGCGGCCACCGGTTCGGCACTGGCGCTGGCCGGCGCGGGCACGGCGCGGCGCTGACCCCGCGACCGCCCCGGCGCCCCCGCCCGCCAAGCGCGGGCGGGGGCGGCGGCGGCGCTACCCGGCGGGGCGCAGCGTCGCGGCGATCTCGCGCAGGTCCGCGACCGCCTCCAGCCCGTCCACCAGCCCGATCAGCCGTTCTGCTTTCGCTTCCGGCAGCCTGGTCGCGGCGAAGCCCCAGCAATCGCGGAACTTGGCCAGGTGCTGGCCCCGTGTGAGCGGCCGCGCCGGGCTGGCCAGCATCGCCGGGATGTCCCGGTGCAGGACCCGCCCATCGGCCAGGCGCAGCCGCACCGTCTGCGGCGCCAGCGCATTCTGGTCCGTGGTGCCGTCGGGCTCCATCCGCACCCGCGCCGCCAGGGCATGCGTCGCCGGATCCTCGAGCGCCGCCGCCCCCCGCACATCGCCGATCCGCACCTCTCCGTGCAGCAGCGCCTTGGCCATCATGTAGGGCAGGCAGAGCCGCGCGTAATTGGGGCCGGGCGAGGGCAGATCCGGCCGGTTCACCAGGCGGTGGATCAGCGGAGGCGCCGTCACCACCACCTCCGCCACCCTGTCCGGCGCGAAGCCTTCCTCGGCGCGCAGCGCGATCGCGGCCTCGATGGCGGCATGCGTGGCGCGGCCGGCGGGATAGGGCTTGTGGCTGAACTCGGCGATCAGGAAGCGCGACCCGAGGCTGTCCAGCAGGTCGCCCCACTCATAGGCGTCATGCTCGAACAGGCGGAGATAGCCCCAGCGCCCCTCGAACGGGTCGGCGAGGCCGGGCAGCCCCGCCGCGGCCAGGTCCACGGACTGCACCGCCGCCCGCGCATTCGCCCCGACCTGCAGCGGCAGCACCGGGCTGCCCTCCACATGCGCCTGCATGGTGCCGCTGGTCTGGCCGTACTGGATGCCGAAGGCGGCCAGCGTCCGCGCGGCATCCAGCCCGGCGAGCCGCGCCAGCGCCGCCACCGCGCCGAAGCCGCCCGCCGTCGCGGGGCGGAAGAAGCGCAGCCCCTCCTGCGCCGCGAGGCCGAGGCGGCAGGAGACATCCACCCCCGCCGCGATGGCGGCGATCAGGTCCCGCCCGCCGACGCCGCCCTGCCGTTCGGCAAGCGCGAGCGCCGCCGGCAGCAGGGTCGCCAGCGCGTGGATCACCGCGCCCTCATGCAGGCAGTCATACTCCTGGGCGTGGATCTGGAAGCCATTGACCAGCGCGGCCTGCGGCGCGGGCAGGCGCGCGCCGGCGCCCCAGACCGTCGCCTCCTCCCCCGCGCCCCAGCGCGCGGCGGCGGCGAGGATCACGGCGGCGCCCTCGGCCGTCGCGCCGGCGACGCCGACGCCGAGGGTGTCGAGGATGAAGACCTTGGCGCGGGCGACGACCTCCGCCGGCAGCTGCTCGAAGCGCAGGGCGGCGGCATGGGCGGCGAGGCGGGCGGC
>CAZMCV010000084.1:0-18082 GCA_964564645.1 uncultured Acetobacteraceae bacterium | reverse complement strand
AACTGCAACGAAAACCATGGTTGCTTTTTCTGCTCCCCTTCCGCTTTCCCGCGCGTCGAGGCTGAAGCGCCCTCGCACCGACCTCGCGGCGGCACGACGAGGAGCAGAAGGGGATGAGGGGGCGCCATGTACGGCGACGGGAGAATGGCTTCTCCCCGGCCTTACCTTGCCTCGCCTGCGGCGACAAAGCCGACGTCGTCCGCCCGATGGCCCGGCGGCCGGGGGCGACCGGCAAGGGCTCACCCGCCATGGTGGTTGCACCCGCCACCCGCGCCACCTATCTAGGTGGGGTCGGTTTCGTTCGGTTCGGCCTGCCCTCCCGCTTGTCCACAAGCGCCGAGCCTGGTGTCCGCTTCCCACGCATATCGATCCGCTCGTCGGATCCGTCGGGCGGTAACCCCAGGAAAGGGACTATCGGCATGCCCACCGGCACCGTGAAATGGTTCAACGCGACCAAGGGCTACGGCTTCATCCAGCCCGACGACAGCTCGAAGGACGTCTTCCTGCACATCTCCGACGTGCAGCGCGCCGGGCTCGACTCGCCGCAGGAGGGCGAGAAGCTCTCCTTCGACGTGCAGGCCGGCCAGAACGGCAAGAGCTCCGCCTGCAACCTCAAGCGCATCTGACCGGGGCGCGCCGCCGGGCCTGTCCCGGCGGCGCCTCCTCCCGACCCACAGACCGGGCCACGGGTGCCGCAAGGCGCCCGGGACGGCCCCCAAAGGCTCCCTTGCATCCTTATCCCATGCGGGCTTCGACGAAGCCCGGAACCGTCGTCCCGGCATCCGACCTTCAGGCCGAGGGCGGCCACGACCAGCCTCCCCGCCGGCCCGAGACGGGCTCGGGCCTCAGCCCGGACGAGATCCGGCAGATCATCCTCGACATCCTCGGCTGACGCGCCGGGCCGGTCGCGGGCCAGCCCAGACCGGCAACACGCGACGGCCGGGCCGCCTGACACTTCCCGCGTGACGCGAGGACCCAGAGAGATGAGCGCCCACAGCTTCACGATCGGCCAGAGCTTCGAATTCGTGCCGGGCCGCTTCGGCGGCTCCGCGCCCGGCGGAACCTACACGGTCCTGCAATTGCTGCCGAACGATTCCGCCGACCGCGAGTATCGCGTCCGCTGCGCCCGCGATGGCCATGAGCGCGTGGTGCGCGAGAGCCAGATGCGCCGGCGCGACTTCACCGGCGCCTTCCGCTGACGGCGGAGGGGGGCGGCGCAAGACGCCCGCCCCCCGTCGCGCGGATCGGGGCTGACGGGCATTCTTCCGCACTCTCTCAGGCCTCGCCCGACCCCGTCGCCAGCCGCAGGACGATCGCGAAGTGGCAGGCGGCCGCGACCAGCACGAAGCCGTGCCAGATCGCGTTGTGGTAGGGCATCCGCCTCGCGAGGTGGAACAGCACGCCCACGCTGTACAGCGCGCCGCCCGCGGCCAGCAGCACGAAATCCGTCACCGGCAGCACGGCCAGCAGCCGGTGCAGCGCCGCCAGGCCGACCCAGCCCAGCACGAGATAGGCGATCACCGAGAGCCGCTCGAGCCGCATCGGACCGATGAGCTTCAGCGCGACACCCCCCACCGCCCCGGTCCAGACCAGCCCCAGCAGCGCCCAGGCCCAGGTCCCGCCGATGGCCAGCACGGCGATCGGCGTGTAGGTGCCGGCGATCATCACGAAGATCGCCGCGTGGTCGAAGCGCCGCAACAGCGCCTTGCGCGGCCCGGGCGGGGTCAGGTTGTAGAGCGCCGAGCAGGCGAGCATCGCCACCAGACCGGCCGCGTAGAGGCCGAGCGCGACCGCAGCACCCGGCTCGGTCGGCGCCGCCAGCGCCAGGGCGATGCAGGCGGCGGGCGCCGCCGCCAGGCCGAGGACATGGATGATCGCGTCGGCGATCCGCTCGCCCCGCGTGTAGCTCGGCGCGTCCCAGACCTGTCGGCTCACCCGGCGTCCGGCAGCAGGCAGCGCGCCACATAGGGCAGGAAATGCGCGACGGGCGGGGTCTCCAGGTCCTTGACCTTGGCCTGCTCGTCGAAGCGGCGCAGCTGGATCGCGGCGGCATGCCCGGGCAGCGCCTCGAAGGCGGCCATCTCCTCGACCGACATCGGCCCGCCCTGCAGGCCGAGGCTCAGCACGGAATCCTTCGAAAGCCGGGAGAAATAATCCGGCTCCCTGGCGCAGAGGTAGCGCTTCGCCGCCACATGCAGCCGCACCGGCTCCGTCACCTCGGGCCCGAACATGGCCTGGAGATAGGCGTGGCCGCGCTCCTCGTGCAGGTCGTCGACCCCGGCCTCGGCCGGCGCCTCGCCCAGGTCATGGACCAGGTGGCCGACATCGTGCAGCAGGCTGGCGACGACCAGCGCGTCCGGGCAGCCCTGGCGCTCGGCCAGCCAGGCGGATTGCAGCGCGTGCTGGCGCTGGTTGATGTCGTGCAGCCCGTACTGTCCGCCGGCCTTCAGGGTCAGCAGCTCGGCGATGCGGGCCAGGCGCGGATCGGTCATGATGCCCTCCGAAGGCGGCAATTACCGGGTCAGGCGCATGGATGGCAACGCGAGGCCGATGAACATCCTGCTGATCGTCGCCGATCAGTGGCGGGGCGATTGCCTCGGCATGCTCGGGCACCCTGCCCTGCGCACACCCCACCTCGATGCCCTGGCGGCGCGCGGGACGACCTTCCTGCGGCATTTCGGACAGAGCGCCCCCTGCGGCCCGGCGCGGGCCTCGATGCTCACCGGCCTCTACGTGATGAACCACCGGGTGGTCGCGAATGGCGTGCCGCTCGATGCGCGCCACCCGAACCTGGCGCTGGAGCTGCGGCGCGGCGGCCTCGATCCCTGCCTGATCGGCTACACGACGACGGTGCCCGACCCGCGCGGGACGTCGCCGCGCGACCCGCGCTTCCGCGAATGGGGCGACGTGCAGGAGGGCTGGCGCGTCTTCGCGCATTTCGACGAGCGCGAATGGCGGCACTACTTCGCCTGGGTCGAGTCGAAGGGCGTCGCCCTGCCTGCCGATCCGATGGCCCTGATGGCGGCCGAGGGCCCGCCCGGCCCGACCGCGGCGCCGGCCCGCATCCCCGCCCTGGCCTCCGACACCGCCTGGTCGGCCGAGCATGCGATCCGCTTCCTGCGCGCGACTCGGCGCGACCGGCCCTGGGCGCTGCATCTCGGCTTCTTCCGCCCGCACCCGCCCTTCGCCGCGCCCGCGCCCTGGCACGAGGCAACCCCCTGGGAGGCGATCCCGCCTGCCATCGGCGCCGAGGACGCGGCGGCGCAGCATCCGCTGCTGGCCCACTGGCTCCGGTCGCAGAAGCGATCGAGCTACTTCCACGGCGCCACCGGCCCCGTGCAGCCCATGACGGCGGCGGAGCTGGCCTGCACCCGCCGCGCCTATTACGGCCTGATCGCGGAGGTCGATGCGGCGATCGGCGCGGTGCTCGCCGAGCTCGACCGCACCGGCCAGGCGGAGGAGACGCTGATCCTCTTCACCGCCGACCATGGCGAGCAGCTCGGCGATCACGGGCTGCTCGGCAAGCTCGGCTGGTTCGACCAGAGCTACCACCTGCCGCTGGTCGTCGCCGGTCCCGGCGTCGCCCCGGGCCGGCGCGTCGATGCCTTCACCGAGGCCGTCGACCTGATGCCGACGCTGCTGGACGCGGTCGGCCTGCCGGTGCCGCGCGCCTGCGACGGCATGGCGCTGACCCCCTGGCTGCGCGGCGAGGTGCCGGCGCGGTGGCGCGACGCCGTCCATTTCGAGTACGATCTGGGCGGCGGCTGGCCCGATCCGCGGCGCCCGCCGCTCGGCCTGGATGCGGAGGGGGCGGCGATGGCGGCGATGCGCACCGCGGCGTGGAAATACGTCCACTTCGCCGGGGGCCTGCCGCCGGTGCTGTACGATCTGCGCGCCGACCCGGAGGAGATGCGCAACCTCGCGGGCGATCCCGCGCATGCCGCGCTGCTGACCGAGGCGCGCGGCCGCATGCTGGACTGGCGACTGCGCCATGCCGACCGGACCCTGACGCATCTGAGCGCGACGCCCGGGGGGCTGGCGGACCGGAGCGGCTGACGCGGGCTACTTCGCCGCCAGCACCGCCTGCAGCCCGCGCATCGCCAGCTCATAGCCCACCAGGCCGAAGCCGCTGACGCCGCCGCGGCTGCTGGCCAGCACGTCGGAGACGAGGCCGCGCCGCGCGGGGTTGGAGATGTGCACCTCGATCACCGGGAAGCGCATGCCGGCGATCGCGGCGTTCAGCGCGGGATAGCCCCGCGTAAAGCCGGCCGGGTTGACCATCGCCGCGTCGATCGTGGCGTCGTCATGCGCGGCGTGCAGGCGGTTGATCACCTCGCCCTCGATGTTGGAGTGGAAGATCTCGACCTCGATCCCGAGGCCCGCGGCGAAGCCGCGGATCGCGGCATCGTATTGCGGCAGGGTCATCGGCCCGAAGACCTCCACCTGCACCTTGCCGCGCATGTCCATCCCCGCGCCGTGGATCACCAGGATCTTCGTCATCGTGGGTCCCTCCCCCTGCGTCTGCGGGCCGTCTTCTACGGCAGGCGCGGGCTTCCGGCGATCCCGCGCGCGGCCGGCTTGCCGCCTGGCTGTCGGTGCCGTCTAATCCGCGGCAACGCGGCCGTCGCGGCCCGGGGAAGGAAGCCGCCATGGCGACGCATCGCGCCGCCGCGATCATCGGCTTCGGGCGTGCCGCCCCGCCCCGCGCCGCCACCGCGCGGAACCGCAGCGGAGCCCCGCCCATGTCGCCCGAGATCATCGCCCAGCTCGCTCCCACCGGGGTGCTCCGTGCCGCTGTCAACATGGGCAATTTCCTGCTCGTGACCGGACGCATGCCGGATGGCGACCCGGATGGCGTCTCGCCCGACATGGCGCGCACCATCGCCTCGCGGCTCGGCGTGCCGGTGAAGCTGGTGCCCTATGCGCGGCCGAGCGAGATCGCCGACAGCGCGGGCACCGGCGCCTGGGATATCGGGCTGATCGGCGCCGAGCCGCAGCGCGCCGAGAAGATCGCCTTCACCGCCGCCTATTGCGAGATCGAGGCGACCTACCTGGTCCCGCCCGGCTCCGCGATCACCGCGATGGACCAGGTCGACCGCGCGGGGCAGCGCATCTACACGGGCGCCGGCGCGGCCTACACGCTCTGGCTCGAGCGCAACATCAGGCACGCGACGCTGGTGCAGGTGCCGGGCGGTGGCGGGGCGGCCTTCAGGAAATTCGTCGAGGACAAGGCCGAGATCTATGCCGGCCTGCGCCCCGGGCTGCTCTCGGATGTGGAGGCGTTGCCCGGCGCGCGCATCCTCGACGGCCAGTTCAGCGCGGTGCAGCAGGCGATCGGCACGGCGCGCGCGAACACCGCCGGCGCCGCCTGGCTGGCGGGTTTCGTCGAGGAGGCGAAGCGCAGCGGCCTGGTCGCCGGGCTGATCGCCAAGCACGAGGTGCGCGGCCTGTCCGTCGCGCCGCCCGCGGCCTGACCCGCCGCCCCGGAGGAAACGCGCCATGAACAAGCCGCTCCGCGTGGATTACGGCCCCGAGGAGGCCGCGATGCGGGCCTACCTGGCCGAGGGCGAGCGCCGCGCCTTCGCGCTCGGCAATCGCGGCCCGATCCGCCGCGACGCCGCCGGCCGGATCCATCCCCAGATCCTCGAGGCCTATTGGCGCACCGGTTTCTACGTGTTCGAGGGCGTGCTGGGCGCCGAGGAGCTCGCCGATATCGAGCGCGACGTGCAGGCGATCCTCGGGCGCCTGCCGGCCGAGAAGGGCGCGGCGCTCGACGCGCAGGGGCGCCCTGCCCTCTCGGCCGATTGCGCGGCGAACAACCTGTTCTGGTCGCGCCCGCTCGGCGATCCCTTCGGCGGGACGGCGCTGGCGAATGGCCGGCATCCGGTGAAGATGTTCGAGCCGACGCCCGACGACGCGGCGCCGAAGGAGGTGGTCTACCTGATCCTCGGCACCCTGCAATTCTCGGAGGCGCATCTGCGCCTCTATGGCCATCCCGGGCTGCTGGCGGTGGCGGCGGCGGTGAATGGCGAGGACTTCGTCCCCTTCAACGAGGCGATGTTCCTCAAGGAGCCGGGGCGCGGCGCCTCCGTCGCCTGGCACCAGGACGGGGTGACGCATTGGGACAGCCCGGACTGGGACGAGGGCACGCACGGCTTCAATTTCATGGCACAGCTCTATGGCTGCACGCCGGCGAATGGCGTCTGGGTCGTGCCGGGATCGCACAAGCGCGGCAGGGCGGACATCCGGGCGATGGTCGCGGCGGCGGGGACGGAGCGGCTGCCCGAGGCGGTGCCGATCGTCTGCAGGCCCGGCGACGTGGCGATGACCAACCGCCAGGCGGTGCATGGCTCCTTCGCCAACACCAGCCCCGACTGGCGCGTGACGCTGAATTTCGGCTTCCACCGGCGCCGCTCCGTGCTCGGCGTGATGGGGGGCGGCGTGCACAACGCCCCTGCGGTCTACGACGCGGAACGGATCCGCCAGCGCGCGCGGATGATCGGCTACGCGATCGACGCGCGCCGCCAGCGCTTCCCGCAGGAGACGCCCTTCGCCTACCGCCCGCAGCAGGAGGCCGGCGAGGCATGGATCTGGGACGCCGCCGCCCGCGCCGGGGTGAAGGACTACAACCTGCTCGACCTCAGCATCTGAGGCCGGTGCGCCGGGCCTTCCGCGGATTTCGCGAGGAGGGCACTACGCGAAGCGGTTGCTCGCCGGGAAGCCATGCGGCGGCGCCTTGCCGGCGCCGGCGCGGTTGCCGCGCCAGTAGCGCATGTCGGGCTCGCGCCGCGTGCGGCCGCCCTGCTGCCAGCTCAGCCCCTCGGCGTCGAGGAACACCCTGGCGTCGCTGAGCCCGCCCTCGCGGAAGGATTGCAGCTGCACGCCGCGGCCGCGCGCCATCTCCGGCACCTGGTCGAGCGGGAAGACCAGCAGCCTGCGGTTCTCGCCGACCGCGGCGACCATGTCGCCCTCGGCGGGGATGCAGAGCAGCGCCGCCTTCCCGGCATCGACGACCAGCACCTGCTTGCCGGTGCGCTTCTCGGCCAGCAATTCCTCGGCCCTGACCAGGAAGCCGCGGCCATCGGTCGAGGCCACCAGGAAGCGGCCCATGCCGTCGCGGTGGACATGCAGGGAGAGGATGTCGTCCTCGTTGGTCATCTCGACCAGCAGCCGCACCGGCTGGCCGTCGCCGCGGCCGCGCGGGATCGCATCGGCCTTCAGGGTGTAGGCCTTGCCGTTGGTGGCGAAGACGACGATGCGGTCGGTGGTCTCGGCATGGACCGCGAAGCGCAGCCCGTCGCCCTCCTTGAAGCGCAGCTCGGCCTCGGGCGGCAGGTGGCCCTTCTGCGCGCGGATCCAGCCCTTCTCCGACAGGATGACGGTGATCGGCTCGCGCTCGACGAAGGCGGTCTCGTCGACCAGCACGGCGGGCAGCAGGCGGCCGGTCTCGGTGCGCCGCTTGCCGAGCGGGCCGTCGCCGAACTTCGCGCGGATCTCCCCGATCTCCGCCGCGATGCGGTCCCAGCGCTTCGCCTCCGAGCCCATCAGCCCCTGCAGCGCCTTCTGCTCCTTCGTGAGCTTCGTGTGCTCCTTCCTGATCTCCATCTCCTCGAGCTTGCGCAGCGCGCGCAGCCGCATGTCGAGGATGGCGTTCGCCTGCACCTCGGTCAGCGTGAAGGTGGCCATCAGCGCCTCCTTCGGCTTGTCCTCCTCGCGGACGATGCGGATCACCTCGTCGAGGTTGAGGTAGACCACCAGGTAGCCGTCGAGGATCTCGAGCCGCCGCGCGATCGCCGCCAGCCGGTGCTCCGTCCGCCGCACCAGCACCGCATGCCGGTGCTCCAGCCAGGACCAGAGCACCTCGGGCAGCCCCATGACCCGCGGCGTGCGCTCGGCGTCCAGCGCGTTCATGTTCAGCGGCAGCCGCGCCTCGAGGTCGGTGGCGCGGAACAGCGTCTCCATCAGCACGGCCGGGTCGATCGCGCGGCTCTTCGGCTCCAGCACCAGCCGCACCACATCGGTGCTCTCGTCGCGGATGTCGCCGAGCAGCGGCAGCTTCTTCTCCTCCAGCAGCGCCGCGATCTGCTCGATCAGCTTGGCCTTGGCGACCTGGTAGGGGATCTCGCTGACGATGATCTGCCAGGTGCCGGCCTTGCCGGCGACCTTCTCCCAGCGCGCGCGCACCCGGAAGCCGCCGCGGCCGGTGCGGTAGGCCTCGCGCACCGCCTCCGGCGGCTCGACCAGCACGCCGCCCGTCGGGAAGTCGGGCCCCGGGACCTCGGCCAGCATCGGCCCGAGGGAGGCATCGAGGAACTCGGCGCGCGCCGTGCCGGGCGCGTGCAGCGCCACCTGCGCCAGGGTCAGCCGGCGCGCGGCGAAGACCTGGAGCTGCGCCAGCGCCGCGGCGCAGAGCTCGCCCGAATTGTGCGGCGGGATGCTGGTCGCCATGCCGACGGCGATGCCGTTCGCGCCGTTCGCCAGCAGGTTGGGAAAGGCCGCCGGCAGCACCACCGGCTCCTGCTCCTCGCCATCATAGGTGGCGCGGAGATCGACGGTGTCCTCGTCGATGCCGGCGAGCATCGCCTGCGCGACCGCGGTCAGCCGCGCCTCGGTGTAGCGCATCGCGGCCGCGTTGTCGCCGTCGATGTTGCCGAAATTCCCCTGGCCCTCGACCAGCGGGTAGCGCGCGGCGAAATCCTGCGCCAGGCGCACCATCGCGTCGTAGATCGCGGCGTCGCCATGCGGGTGGTACTTGCCCATCACGTCGCCGACGATGCGCGCGCATTTCTTGAAGCCCGCCGCCGGGTCGAGCTTCAGCTGGTGCATCGCCCACAGCAGCCGCCGATGCACCGGCTTCAGCCCGTCCCGCACATCCGGCAGGCTGCGGGCCATGATGGTGGACAGCGCATAGGCCAGGTAGCGCTCGGACAGCGCATCCGCGAGCCGGGTGTCGCGGACCTCGCCGCCATCGCCGCCCGCGGGCGGCGCCTTGATGTCGTCGGGCATGATGATTCGCGCTTCGTTCCAGCGGGCCCTGATAGCCCCAAGGCCCGCCCGATGCCAGCGCGCGCGCGTCAGGCCGCGATCGCGGCGACCCGGTCCTGCAGCGCCACCCGCGCCGGCGGCAAGGGCCGCCCGTGCTGGCCGAAGGCGTCGCGGGCGAGGAAATGGGCGGTCAGCCGCAGCCCGGCATGGGCCTGCCCGGGCGTCGCCCCCGCCCCGGGATCGCGCAGGAAGGCCGGCAGGGGCAGCAGCCGGTCGCGCCAGGGCTGCCCCGCCGCCGCCGAGACGGCGCGGCCGGTCCGCGGCGAGACCCAGGCCAGATCCTCGGTGACACCGGTCGCCGCGCAGCGGGTCAGGTCGAGCCCGTAACCGAGTTCGGCCAGCAGCGACATCTCCCACCGCACGTGTTCGGCGAGCAGGGGCAACGGCTCGGCGCGCAGCCGGGCCAGGATGGCGACGAGGCCCCGGAAGGTCGCCGCATGCGCCTGCCGCTCCGGCAGCGCGCCCTCGGCGACGGCGCAGGCGGCGGCGACGAGGGCGAGCGCCAGCGGGTCCTCCATCGCCAGGGCCGCGGCCGGGTGCACCAGCTCCCCGCTCAGCGCGCCGAGCTGCTCGGCCAGCCGCGCGACCCAGCGCGCCTCCACGAGGTTCCCGGTCTGCCACAGCGCCGCCTGGGCGCGCGACGCACCGCCCCGGGCGAGGCCGGCATGCCGCCCCTCGGCCTCGGTCAGCAGCGAGACGACCGCCCCGCCCTCCCCGAGCGGGCGGGCGCCGAGCACCACGGCCAGGGCCTGCCATTCCATGCCCGGCATATGGCGCGCCGGCGCGGCCGCGCCAGCACGCGCCGCCTGCGGCGCTTCGGCCGCACCCGCGGCGCCATCGCCGCACGTCCGCGGACTGGCGCCGCGCGTCCCCGCGGCTGCGGCGCCGGCGCCCCGCGACGGCGCGGGCGCGGGCGGAAAACCCAACCGCGCCAGAGGGTTCGGAAGCGGTCCCGGTCGCGGCACGGCGGTTGCGATGTCCAGGGCCACGGCCGGCGGAGCGCGCCCGGTGAGCATCGGCAGCAGCAACGAGGACGAGGTCGAATTGGTTGCCGCGGAGATCGCCCGCTACCTGGTCCAGCAGCCCCTGGCCGCCGACAGCGCGGAGGGGATCCGCCGCTGGTGGCTCGCCCCGCGCATCGGCGAGCGGCAGCCCGGCCTGGTCCAGGCCGCCCTCCTGCGGCTGGAGGCGCGCGGCATCGTCGAGCGCCGGGCGCTGTCCGACGGCACGGTGATCTGGGCCGCCGCGCCGCCCGGCGCGGCGCGGCACTGAGCGCCGCATGTCCGGCTACGGTGCGATCGCCGCGGTGGGCAAGAGCGTCGAGCGCCTGCTCAACCGCGCCTTCGCCGAGCGCCAGCCGATCGAGGGCGCCGAGGCGCGCGCGGTGCTGATCCGCACCGATGACCTCAAGCCGATCAACGTGCCGAACGCGATCGGCCGCAACGCGCTCTCGATCTTCCTCTACCGGGTGGATTTCGACCGCACCATGCGCGCGGCCTGGTCGGGGGTGGGCACCGGCGACGGGCGCGGCCACCTGGCGCTGGCGCTGCATTTCCTGCTGACGCCCTGGGCCGACAATGCAGAGCACGAGCAGCTCATCCTCGGCCGCGCGATGCAGGCGATCGAGTTCACGCCGACGCTCGGCGGGCCCCTGCTGTACCGCCCGCCCATCCCCTACCCGGACGAGCCGGAGGCGAGCGCCACCGAGGCCGTGCACCTGATGCTGGAGGAGGTCTCGACCGAGGCGCTGATGCGCACCTTCGACAGCCTGCCGACCGACTATCGGGTCAGCGTGCCCTATGTCGCGCGCGTCGTACGCATCGTCACCCGCGACAGCCGCACGCACCCGCCGGTGCAGGATGCGCGGCTCGACCTCGGGGTGCCGACGGCATGAGCGCGACCGTGATCGTCCCGCCGCTGACGCCGGAGGCGCTGCGGATCGTGGCCACCCTGCGGCACCGCCTCGCCCTCGGCATCGAGGTGCTGGACGCCGTCTCGGGCCTCGCCGCCTTCGGCCCGCCGGTGGTGGAGCTGGAGCGCATCGGCGCCTACGTCGTCCCGCCCGAGACGCGGCGCCTGACGGGCGCCCCCGGCTCCGCGCGCTTCGCCCGCGCCTGGGTGGGGCCGGTGCGGCGGCTGATGGCGCTCGCCGCCGCGCGCGGCGAGCCGGGCGACTGGGTGATCCGGCTGCATGGCGACCCTCTGTCGTCGCGGCCGGGCGGCTGGGATCCGCGGCGCGAGGCGCGGCGCTTCGTGCCGCGCCGCCTGCGGCTGCGGCCGGTGATCGAGGCCGAGGGCGGCGTGCCCGTCATCGCCGGCCAGCCCGCGCCGAACGCGCGGCGCTGCGCGCTGCTGCCGGGCGCCGCCTATCCCCTGCCGGGCGGCGTGACCGCGATCCGCGGCCGCGTGATGGATGACGCGACGCGGCCGATGCCCTGGGCGCGGCTGCGCGCGACGGTGCCGGCCGAGGAGGCCGACCCCGATCTGGCGCGGCCGGTCGGCCGGGCGGCGGCGGATGAGAAGGGCGAGTTCGTGCTGGTCATCGGCCCGGACGCGGTCGCCGGCGCGGCGCTGCCCGCGGCGGCCCGGATCCGGCTCTGGGCCCATGGTCCCGCCGCGCCGCCGGCCCCCGATCCGGAGGATGCGCTGGCCGGCCTGCCGATCGAGGATGCCGGCACCGAGGCCGACGGCCCGCTGCTGCGTGGCGCGACCATCCCCGCCGGTTTCACGCGCGGGCCGGCGACGCGGGTGGTCGAAGTCCGGCTGTCCACCACCCTGTCCGGCCCAGTGACCACCCTGATCCTGCCCTGATCCCGCCGCGCACGCACACGCACGAAGGAGACGCAGCCGATGCCCGAGTACCTCGCCCCGGGTGTGTTCGTGGAGGAGGTCAGCTTCCGCTCGAAGTCGATCGAGGGCGTGCCCACCAGCACCACCGGCTTCGTCGGCCCCGCGCGCTTCGGCCCCGTGCGCTATGGCGGCGGCCCGCCCGGGGTGCGCCCGCGCCTGATCACCTCCTACACCGAGTTCGAGCGCATCCATGGCGGCATGGAGCCGCTGCGCCTCGATGGCGGCCAGCGGGAGGAGACGAACTACCTGGCGCATGCCGTGCGCGCCTTCTTCGCCAATGGCGGCAAGCGGCTCTATGTCGCGCGCGCCATCTATGACGAGCCGCTGGGCGTGCCGCCGCGGCCGGCCGCGGCCTCGGTCGCGCGGCTCGACGTCCCGACCTCCGCTGGCATGGCCACCTGGCGCGCGCGCTGGCCCGGCAGCCTCGGCAACGTGCTCGTCGATGTGCGCGTGGTGCGCAGCAAGAACATCGCCATCAAGTACGCCGAGAGCGCCGACGATCCGCTGGCGCGCCACAATTGGGGCGTGCAGCTTCAGCGCGCCCGGGCGGGCGCGGTGGTCGAGGTGCACTACCCCGCGCCGGCCAATCCGAAGGACCTGCCGCAGCGCAACGCGCCGCTGAGCGAGGCGCTGCTGCGGGTCGTCCGGGTCGACGGCAATGGCCGCCAGAGCTTCGTCGACAGCGCGGGCGTCGAGGCGCCGCTGCCCGACGACCTGCCCCAGCTCCAGGTCTTCCTGGTGGAGCTGCAGGTCGTGGTCTCGGTCACGGTGGATCGCGTCGACGTCTACAACGAGCTCGCCGCCCATCCGGACCAGACCCGCGACATCCGCACCGTGCTCGGGCGCGACGACCCGGAGGACGAGGATGCCGTGGTCTGGCTGGACTGGACCGCCGACATGCAGGCCGATCCCTTCGCCCCGGCGCGGCTGATGGCGGGGCTGCGCGGCGCGGCGGCCAAGCGCCTGGCCGGCGGCGATGACGGCTTCGACCTGCCGACGCCGGCGCAGCTCGAGGGGCAGGAGGCGGATCCCGACGATGCGTCCCTCGCCGCGACCGGCCTCGCCGCGCTGGCCGAGATCGACGACATCGCGATCGTCGCCGCGCCTTCCGCCGGCGGCTATCCGCAGAAGGAGAACGTCGCCGCCGCGGCCGGCGCGCTGGTCGCGCATGCGGAGCGCGCGCGCTACCGCATCGCCGTCGTGGACGGGCCGAAGGGCAGCTCGCTCAACGAGATCCGCGACTTCCGCGGGCAGTTCGATTCGAAATACGCCGCGCTCTACCATCCCTGGATCGAGATCCTCGACCCGCTCGCGCCGCCGGTCCCGGGCGTGCCGCCGCGCAAGCTGCTGCTGCCGCCCTCGGGCTTCGTCACCGGCATCTATGCGCGCAACGACATCGAGCGCGGCGTGCACAAGGCCCCGGCGAACGAGGTGGTGCGCGGCCTGACCCGCTTCGAGGCCAACATCAACACCCCGCGGCAGGAGGTGCTGAACCCCGAGGGCATCAACTGCCTGCGCTTCTTCGAGGGCCGCGGCAGCCGCGTCTGGGGCGCGCGCACCATGAGCAGCGACCCGGAGTGGAAATACGTCAACGTCCGGCGCCTGTTCATCTTCGTCGAGCACAGCCTGGACAAGGCGACGCAATGGGCGGTGTTCGAGCCGAACAACGAGCGGCTGTGGCGCAACATCCGCCAGACGGTCGAGGATTTCCTGTTCGTGCTGTGGCGCGACAGCGCGCTGGTCGGCGAGAAGCCGGAGCAGGCCTATTTCGTGCGCTGCGACCGCACGACGATGACCCAGAACGACCTCGACAATGGTCGCATGATCTGCCTCGTCGGCATCGCGCCCTCGCGCCCCGCCGAGTTCGTCATCTTCCGGGTCGGCCAGTGGACGGCCGATTCACGGGCCTGAGAGGAGCGCGAGCATGGCCACGACCCGCGAGAATCCCTACGGCGCCTTCAACTTCCTCGTCAGCCTGCAGGACGCGAACGACCCGGAGGAGACGGTGTTCGGCGGCTTCTCCGACGCCTCCGGCCTCGGCGTCGAGATCAATTACTCCGACTACCGCAACGGCAACGACAAGGAGAACACGCTGCGCAAGGTTCCCAACACCTTCAAGCAGGAGGACGTGACCTTGAAGCGCGGCCTGGTCGGATCGACCAAGCTGTTCGACTGGATCCGCCGCGTGCGCGAGGGCGCCTACCAGCCGCGCAACGTCTCGATCACGCTGATGGATGAGGCACGCAATCCCGTCGCCACCTTCCGGCTGCGCAACGCCCAGCCGAAGAAATGGGTCGGCCCCACGCTCGCGGCCAAGGGCGGCGGCGAGGTGGCGATGGAGGAGCTGCACCTGGTGCACGAGGGCATCCTGTATGAGTGATGCCGCCGGCACGCTCGGCGTCTTCGACCGGATCGTCCCCTCGGCGCGACTGGCGGGCCTCGGCGCGCCGGGGCTGCTGCTGCTGGCGGAGAAGCCGGCGCCCGCGCCCGGGCCGCAGCGGATGGATGTTGCCGCCTTCGTCGGCGTCGCGCCGCGCGGCCCATGCCACGTGCCGGAGAGGGATCCGTCGTGGCCCGAAGGCTGGGCGCTCTGCGATCCGGCCCGCCCGCACCGGCGCAGCGTCGCGGTCGCGGTCGAGAGCTTCGACGCCTATCGCCGGATCTTCGGCGGCTTCGAAGGTCCCGGCCTGCTGCCGCGCGCCGTCGCCGCCTTCTTCGAACAGGGCGGCCGCCGCGCCCATGTCGTCCGCATCGTGGCGCCCCGCGCCCAGCCGGCGACCGAGGGCCGCGCCAAGGCCGCGGTCTCCGGCGTCTTCACCGCGCCCATCCTGCTGCGCGCCCGCGACCAGGGTCGCTGGGGCAATGCTCTGACGGCCGATCTCCGGCTCTCCCGCGCGCCGCTGCGCTTCGCCTGGGCGGAGGGGGCGATGCGGCTGGACCGGCCGGGCGACGCGCCGGTCGGCAGCCTGCTGCTGCTGCATTTCGCCGGTGGCGCGCGCGGCTTCGCCTTCCTCGCCGAGCTCGCGCCGCGGCGCGATCCCGCCGCCCCCTCGACCTCCTGGCAGGCCAGGCTCGATCCGCTGCCCCCCATCGCGCCGCTCGCGGCCGATGCCATCACCGCCGCGCTCACCCTGCGCGACGGCGCGGGGCGGGAGGAGCGCTTCGCCGGGCTCGGCCTCGACCCCGCCCATCCGCGCTGGCTCGCCAGCGTGCTCTGCGAGGAGAGCGCGCTGGCCTGGCCCGATCACGGCTGGGCGGGCGAGCGGCTCTGGCCCCTGGGCCCGGAGGTCGAGCTGCTGCGCGCCGCGCATCCGCCCTTCGCCGGGGGCGAGGATTTCTACGCCGAGATCACCGCCGAGCACTTCTTCGACGCGGCCTGGTCGCCGGCCGAGGACGCGCCCGGCGAGGGTGTCGCAGCGCTGGCGCAGGTGCCGGACGCGACGCAGCTCGTCCTGCCCGACCTGTATCTCCCCTCCGCCTGGTCCGCGCCGGCGCCCGAGCCTGCGCCGCGGACGGATGCCGGCAACGCGATCTTCGCCGATTGCGTCCGCGCCGATCCGCCCCCGCCGCAGGCCGCCGCCACGCCGCCCTCGGCGCTCACCGGCCTGATCCTGGACCCGCGCCGGGCCGACGATCTCACGGCCATCGGCACGCTCCAGGCGCGGCTGGTCGCCTTCGCCGAGGCCGCGCGGCTGGTGGCGCTGATCGACGTGCCGCCCGGCCTCACGCGTGGCCAGGCCGAGCGCTGGCGCGCCGGCTTCGATACCGCCTGGTGCGCCGCCTACCATCCCTGGCTCCGCGCCGCGCGCGGCGGGCTGGCGGCGGGCCCGGCGCCGCTGCCGCCGAGCGCCGTCGCCGCCGGCCTGATCGCGCGCAAGGAGATCCTGTCCGGCCTGCAGGCCGGCCCGGCGAACGAGATCGCCGCGGGCATCGTCGATCTCGCCGAGCCGGTCGGCGCGGCGCTGGCCGATGCCTTCCATCCGCAGGGGATCGACTGCTTCCGGCGCGACCCGGACGGCATCCGGCTGCTCGGCGCGCGCACCCTCTCGCGCGACCCGCCATGGCGGCAGCTCTCGGTGCGGCGGCTGATGCTGATGCTGCGCCGGACCCTGCTCGCCGAGATGCAATGGGCGGTGTTCGAGCCGAACGGGCCGAAGCTCGTGCGCGACCTGCGGCATGCGATCGAGGGCCTGCTGCGCCGACTGTTCCGCGCCGGCGCCTTCGCCGGCGCGACGGAGGGGGAGGCCTTCTTCGTGCGCATCCGCCAGGAGCGCGGCCTGGCCGAGCGCGGCGAGATCCTGGCCGAGATCGGCGTCGCGCCGGCCGAGCCGCTGGAGTTCTTGCTGCTCCGCCTGCGCCGCGCCGGCGACGGCACGCTCGGGCTCGAGGGGTAGTCGCGCCATGGAGCCCCGCCTGCTGCCCGCCTTCCGCTTCGAGGTGACGCTGATGCGATCGCCGACGATCACCGCCGGACGCCAGCGCCTGCTCGGGGCGGGCGATCCGGTCGAGCCGCCGGCGGGCGGCACGCTGCTCGGCAATGGCGGCTTCCAGGAGGTCACCGGCCTCGAGATCGAGATGGAGATGCAGGACATCCCGGAGGGCGGCCGCAACAACGGCCTGGTCCGCCGCGTCGGCCGCGCCAAGCCGGTGCCGCTCATCCTCAAGCGCGGCCTGTTCTTCACGCCATCCGACGAGAGCGATGCGGAGGCCGAGGCCGACACCGCGCTCTGGGAATGGATCCAGGCCGTGCTCGGCGGCGAGCGGCCGGCGCCCCGCATGGACGGCATCGTCTACGTCAAGAGCCAGGACAATGCAGTGCGCGCCACCTGGGTGTTCGAGCGCGGCCTGCCCGCCAAGCTCAAGGGTCCCGAGCTGAACGGCAAGACCGGCGAGGTGGCGATCGAGGAGCTGCACATCGCGCATGAGGGGCTGCGCATGGTGCCGGCGCGGAGGGCGGGCGCATGAACCTGCTCAAGGCCCAGCTCCGCGAGCTGCCGGCGACCGCCGGCGCCAGGCCGACCGCCGAGCCGATCGAGGTGCAGTTCAACCCGACGACCCTGCGCATCGCCATCAGCAACAAGACCGCCGGCGGCAACCAGCCCGGCGCGCAGGCCAAGCAGAAGCCCGGCACCGGCGAGGTCACCGTCACCTTCGACCTGCATTTCGACACCTCGGACGAAGGCACGACCGCGGCGCCGGTGCCGGTGACCAAGCGCACGCAGATCGTCGAGCGCTTCGTCCGCCCGCGCGGCAACCTGCCCTCCGAGCAGTCGCCGCCGCGCGTCGCGTTCAAATGGGGCGGCTTCCAGGTCGAAGGCGTGATGGAGAGCGCCAATATCGACCTCGACCTGTTTGCCGCGGACGGCACGCCGCTGCGCGCGAAGGTCGCCGTCTCCATCAAGGGCCAGGACCCGGCCTATCGCTACGAGCCCGCGACGCTGCCGCCGGCGGCGGAGGCGGCCTCGGGCGGCGGCGCGCAGGGCCTGCCGCCCGGCACGCCCGGCACCACGGGCGGCGCGACGGCGCTCGCCGCGGTGGCGGAGGCGCTGCCGGGCGAGAGCCTGCCGCAGCTTTCCGCGCGGCTCGGCCTCGACCCCGGAGCCTGGCGCGCGCTGGCGGGCGGGATCGCCGACCCGCAATCCCTCGCCGCGGGGCAGGAGGTGGCGCTGCCGCCGGACACGACCGGCGCGGGCGGCATCGGCGCGGCCGCCCCCATCGCGGGCACGGCCCATCCGGTCCAGGCCGGCCAGGCGATTGCGCGGCAGGGCGGCCTGCGCGCCGGTCTCGGCACCGCCCGCGAGGCCGCGCGGCGCGAGGCGACGATCGCGAGCGCGGCGGGCTTCGGCCTGGCGCCGCCGCGCCCGGTGCAAGCGGCTGGTGGCGATGCCGGTGCCGCGCGTGCCTACGGTGCCGGCGTGCCGCTCCGTGCGCGCGTCGGTGCGACGAGTGCCGTTCTGCCGGTCACCACCGACCCGACCGCGCCCGGCTGGCAGGCCCTGCCCAGCCGGGCCGGGGCGGGCGGCCTTCGCCCGGTCGGCCGCAAGGCCGGCTGCGGCGGCTGCGGAGGCTGAGCCATGCCCCCCATCCATGTCGGCGAAGTGACGAGCGACGCCATGGTCGAATCCCGCGGCGGCGCCGGCGAGATGCAAGCCGCGCCGCCGCCGGCGCCGCCCGACGCGCCGCAGGC
>CAZMCV010000083.1:591-18159 GCA_964564645.1 uncultured Acetobacteraceae bacterium | reverse complement strand
GCGCGCCGGGCCTGCAGGTGGTGGTCCACGACGCCATGGTGGACGATGCCGGGCGGCCGGTGCTGACGACCCGCCCGGACGGCATCACCGAATGGCGCGCCCTGGTCACCGCCCCGCACGGGATGAAGCTCGGCGAGCAGACACCGATCCGCTTCCGCCTGCTCGACCGCGCGGGCCGGGTGGTCGAGACCGAGCGCAGCGTCTTCACCGCCCCGAGGCAGCCATGAGCGCCGGCCTGATGCGCGAACCCCACGACCCGAAGCGCGGCCGCTGGATCCCCTGGGTGTTCGTGGGCGGCATGCTGGCGGTCGTCGCGGTCAACGCCGTGCTCGTCGTCGCCTCCGTCTCCACCTTCTCCGGCGTCACCGTCGGCCGGCCCTATGAGCGGGGGCGGCAATACGACCAGGTGCTCGAGGAAGCGGCGCGGCAGGATGCGCTCGGATGGCGCGCCGAGGTCGTGGCGAGCGGCGGCGCGATCCAGGTCACGGTGCTGGACCGCGACGGGCAGCCGGTGCCGGGCCGGGTGGACGGCGTGCTGCTCCGCCCGCTCGAGGGCGCGAGCCAGGCGCTCGACTTCGCCGCCACCGCGCCGGGACGCTGGACCGCCGCCATCCCCGCCCCGCGCCCCGGCCTGTGGGAGGCGCGGCTGACCCTGACCGGGCCGGCGCGGCGCCACCTCGACATCAACCGCCGGCTGGTCCTGCCATGAGCCTGATCGGGCGCATCGACGCCGAGCCCGCCGCCGCCACGACGCTCTGCGCCCATTGCGGCGCGCCCGTCGCCGCGCCCGGCCAGCGCTTCTGCTGCACGGGCTGCGAGGGCGCGCAGGCGCTGATCGCCGGCCTCGGGCTCGACGCCTTCTACCGCCGGCGCGCGCAGGCGGAGGGCACCCTGCGCCCGCCCGTCGAGCCGCCCGCGGTGGATTTCGCCTCCCACGCCCGCGCCGCGAAGGACGGCACGCAGGTGCTCGAGCTGATGGTCGCGGGCCTGAGCTGCGGCGCCTGCGTCTGGCTGGTGGAGCAGGCGCTGGCGGCCGAGCCCGACGTGCTTTCGGCCCGCATCTCGCTATCCGCCCGGCGCCTGCGCGTGGCCTGGCGCGGCGAGGCGGCGCGCGCCAGGGATCTCGCCGCGCTGCTGGCGCGCCTCGGCTTCCGCGTCGCGCCCTTCTCGCCGGCCTGCCTGCGCGCGACCGAGGATGCGGAAGGCCGCGCGCTGATCCGGGCGCTGGGCATCGCCGCCTTCGGCGCGATGAACGTCATGCTCGTCTCCGTCGCCGTCTGGGTCGGCGGCGACATGGGCGAGGCGACGCGCCATGCGCTGCACTGGGTCGCGGCGCTGATCGCGCTGCCCGTGATCCTCCTCGCCGGGATGCCCTTCTACCGCAACGCGCTCGCCGGAATCCGCGCGGGGCGGCTGAACATGGACCTCGCGGTCTCGCTCGGCGTCCTGGCGACGACGGCGATGTCGGTCAGCGAGGCGGCGCGCAACGGCCCCTTCACCTGGTTCGACGGCGCGACCGCGCTGCTGGCGCTGCTGCTGGCGGGGCGGGTGCTGGACCGCGCCGCGCGCCGCCGCGCCCGCCAGGCGGTGGCCGAGCTGCTGGCGCTGCAGGACGGCACGGTCGAGCGCCTGCGCGCGGATGGCGGCACGGAATCCGTGCCCGTCGATGCCGTCCGCGCCGGCGAGCGCATCCTCCTCGCCGCCGGGGAGCGGCTCCGCCTCGATGCGGTGCTGGAGGCGGGCGAGGCGCTGCTCGACACCAGCGCCACCACCGGCGAGAGCCTGCCGCGCCGCTTCGCCCCCGGCGATCCGCTGCCCGCGGGCGGGGTCAATCTCGGCGCGCCCCTCGCCGCGCGCGTCACGGCGGCCGCGCGCGACGGCTCGCTCGCCGCCATGGGGCGGCTGCTCGAGCGCGCGGAGCAGGCGCGCGGCCGCTATGTCGACATCGCCGACCGCGCAGTGCGCTTCTATGTGCCGGTGGTGCATGCCGTGGCGCTGGCGACCTTCCTCGGCTGGTGGCTCGGGGTCGGGGTGTCGTGGCAGGCGGCGCTGGTGCCGGCGGTCGCGGCGCTGATCGTCACCTGCCCCTGCGGCTTCGCGATCGCCGTGCCGGCGGTGCAGGCGGTGGCCGTCGGCGCGCTGTTCCGGCGTGGCGTGCTGGTCGCCAGCTCCACGGCGCTGGAGAGGCTGGCCTCGGCGGACCATGCCGTGCTCGACAAGACCGGGACGCTGACCGAGGGCCGGCCCAGGCTGCTGCCCGGCGACTGGACGCAGGCCGATCTGCGCGCCGCCGCCATGCTGGCCCGCGCCAGCCGCCACCCGCTGGCCCGCGCGCTGGCCGCCGCCTGCCCCGGGGCGCCGGCGGCCGATGGCGTCGCCGAGACGCCCGGGCGCGGCCTCGCCCACGGCGCGGCGCGGCTCGGCAGCGCCGCCTTCCTCGGTCTCGGCGATGCCGATGCCGGGCTGACCCTCTGGTACCGCGCATCGCCCGGGGCCGCGCCGGTCGCCTTCCGCTTCGCCGACCGGCTGCGGCCGGAGGCCGTGGCGACGCTGCGCGCCCTCGAGGCCCTCGGCCTTTCCGTCGAGCTGCTCTCGGGCGATGGCGCCGGCGCCGTGCGCGCGGTGGCGGCCGAGGCCGGGATCGCCGAATGGCGGGCCGGCGCCGACCCGGCGGCCAAGGCCGCGCGGATCGAGGCGCTGTGCGCCGAGGGCCGCCGCCCGCTGATGGTCGGCGACGGGATCAACGACGCCGCGGCGCTGGCGCTGGCGCATGTCTCGGCCGCGCCCGCGGATGCCACCGACCTGGCGCAGACCGCGTCCGACCTGGTGCTGCAGGGCAGCGAGGAGGCCGGCCGCCTCGCCGCGCTGCCGGGGGCGATCCGCGTGGCGCGCCGCGCCCAGCGCCTGGCGCGGCAGAACATCGCCTTCAGCCTGGCCTACAACGTCGTGGCCGTGCCGCTGGCCATCGCGGGCGTGGTGACGCCGCTGATCGCCGCGCTGGTGATGGCGTCCTCCTCGCTCGTCGTCACCCTCAACGCGCTCCGCGCCGGCCAGGAGGATCGCCGATGGACAGCCTGATCGTGCTTGTCCCGCTGGCCCTGTTCATGGGGCTGCTCGGGCTCGTCGCCTTCCTCTGGAACCTGCGCTCCGGCCAGTACGAGGATCTGGACGGCGCCGCCTCCCGCATCCTGTTCGACGACGATCCCCAGCCCGGCAAGGAGCCCCGCCGATGAACGCCTCGACCGCCTTCTTCATGATCTTCTCGGGCGTGATCGCCCTGTTCGGCCTGTTCGGCGCCGGCTTCGGCGAGGGCTACCTGGCCTTCTTCGGCTTCGCGCTGTTCCTGTTCGGCGTCGCCTTCGCCTATGGCTGCGTGAAGCGCCATTTCGACCGGGTCGACGCCGAGGCGGCCGCCGGGCGCCACTGAGCCGGCGGGGCGGCCTCCGCCGGGCGCCGCCGCGCGGGCGGGGCGGCGGCGACGCCCTCGACCACGGCGCAGAACCGCGCGGCGAGCAGCCTGCGGTCCCAGCGGCGGACCGCCTGCGACCGGGCCGACTGGCCCATCGCGGCACGCCGCGCCGGGTCGGTCGCCAGGGCGCGGATCGCCGCGCCGAATGCCGCCGCATCCTCCGGCGGCACGGCGATGCCGCAGGCCGGCTCCCCCTCGGCGCCGCCGCCGAGCAGGCGCGCCGCGCGCCCGGGCAGGTTGGCCACCACGGGCAGCCCGGCCGCCATGTAGTCCATCAGCTTGTTCGGCGCCGTCCATTCGGCGAAGGCGCCGACCGGCGCCAGGCATTGCAGCCCCACCTGGCTGCCGGCGAGCAGCGCGGCCAGGTCGCGCTTGGGCAGCGGGTCGAGGAAGGTGACGTTGTCGATCCCCTCGGCGGCCACGCGCCCGATCAGCCGCGACTTCTCGGCGCCCTCGCCCACCAGGACCAGCCGGACCCGCCGCTCGCCCTGCGCGCGCAGCCAGGCGGCCGCATCCAGCAGGTGGTCGAGCCCGTTCGCCGTGCCATGCGCACCGGCATAGACCGCGATCGCCTCCCAGGGCGCGGCCTCCGCGGGGCGCCAGGGCGCGACCTGGGGTCCGAACAGGTCGAGGTCGCAGCCATTCGGCACCACATGCACGCGCGCCGGATCGGCGCCATGGGCGACGGCGGTCTCGGCCATGCCCTCCGACAGGGCGACGATGGCGGCGGCGCGGCGGCAGGCGAGGTCGGCGAGGCGGTCCATCGCCGCCCAGACCGGCGGCGAGCCGACGCCCATGGCCCGCGGCAGTTCCGGCCAGGGGTCGCGGATCTCGAAGACGAAGGGGCGCCCGCGGAGGGTGGCGGCGGCGAGGGCCGGCAGGGCCACGGTCAGCGGCGTCGAGCTGGCGATCACCACATCATGGTCGCCGAGGAGGGCCGGGCCGAGCGCGCGCGCGGCGTAGCGCAGGAAGGCGAGGCTGCGGGAGCGCAGCCGCTGCGCATTGCCGCAGGGGATGTCGAACTCCATCACCTCGAACCCGCCGACGCGGCCCTGGCGGCGCCCGAGGCGGAACCTGCCCTCCAGCCCCGTCTCGGCGCCGGCATAGCGCCCGCAGGCGACCGTCACCGCATGGCCCCGGGCCGCGAGCGCGCCGGCGAGCGCGTAGCTCCGCGTCGCCGTGGCGCCGGCCGGGGTGGAGAAGTGCTGGTGCAGATAGAGGACGCGCATGCTGGAAATCCGGGGCGCGGGACGTTCGGCGTCCCGACGGTCATCCCTTGACTATGGGATCGCGGCCCCTCCAGGGCGAGAGACAATCCTGTGTCTAAACCTGTGGTTGCGAAATTTGCTCGCTCATCGCCGTGGCGGGGCCCCGGCCTGCGTCATGCCGCGGGACGGGCCTTCCCGCCTTCGTCAGGCCGTTCGCCGCGAATCGCCGGAGCATGGGAGGAATCCGAAGCCGCAGACGCGGGCCCTCCGCCATCATCGGGGACGTCCGGCCGAAATCGGGGCGGACGGGTGTTCTTCCATGCCCTCTCAGCCGGTCTCCAGCTCCGTGTCCCAGTACAGGTAGTCGCGCCAGCTCTCGTGCAGGTAGTTCGGCGGGAACATCCGGCCATTGTCCTGCAGCTCCCAGCTCGTCGGCTGGCGCGGCGCGTTGCGGGGGAACATCGTGCATTCGCGCGGCAGGCGGTTGCCCTTGCGCAGATTGCAGGGCCCGCAGGCGGCGCAGACATTCTCCCAGGTGGTGCGGCCGCCGCGGCTGCGCGGAATTACGTGGTCGAAGGTCAGGTCGTGGGTCGGCCGGGCCTCGCCGCAATACTGGCACTCGAAGCGGTCGCGCAGGAACACGTTGAACCGGGTGAAGGCCGGGCGCCGCGCCGCCGGGATGTACTCCTTCAAGGCGATCACCGAGGGCAGGCGCATCGAGAGCGTCGGCGAGTGCACCTCGGTGTCGTATTCGCTGAGCACGGAGACGCGGTCGAGGAAGACGGCCTTCACAGCGTCCTGCCAGGACCATAGCGACAGCGGGAAATAGGAGAGCGGGCGGAAATCCGCGTTCAGGACCAGGGCCGGAAAGGACGACCCGGTGATCACGGTTCCGCCGTCGGGCAAGCGCCGCTCCTCGTCTCCGGCGGCAGCGTAGCGCGGCCGGGACAGGGAGCGTCCCGCCGCATCCAGACCTGGGGCCCTCCACGGCGGAAAGGCCCCATATGCTGTGGCGCCGCCGCGTGTCGACCGGGAACATGCCAGGGGCCGCGCGGCAAGGCAACCACGGGACCGGCGCTGTCATCATCGCTTCACGGGCGCAAGGAAGGCGCGGCGCAGCGCCGCGGCGCCCGCGGCGATGCCGGCCTCGTCGATGCCGTGCTCGAGCCCGGGCGGGTACAGCGCCTCGACCGGCAGGCCGGCGCCGCGCAGCGCCATCTCCGCCATCCGGCTCGCCCAGACCGGGACCACCTCATCGGCCTCGCCATGCACGATCAGCACCGGCGGCCGGGCGCGGAGCTCGGCCCCGAGCGAGTCCGGCGCCAGCAGCGCGCCCGAATAGGCCAGGATCACCGCCGGGCTCACCGCCCCGCGCAGCCCGGCGAACAGCGCCGTCATCGCCCCCTGGCTGAACCCCATCAGCGCCAGCGCCGAGGGCGGCAGGCCGAGCCGGTCGAGCTCCGCCCGCAGGAAGGCCTCGAGGGGCGGCGAGGCGGCGCGGACCCCCGCTTCCAGGCGCCGCGGGTCGCGGTCCCCGGCGCTGAACCATTGCCTTCCATAGCCCGCCATGTCGCAGGGGAAGGGCGCGTCGGGGGCGACGAAGGCGGCCTGCGGCAGCGCCTCCGCCCAGGGGCCGGCGAGCCCGATCAGGTCCGCGCCATCCGCGCCCAGCCCGTGCAGCAGCACGACCAGCTGGCGCGCCGCGCCGCCCTCCCTGGGTCCGGTCCTGGGTCCGTCGAGTGGCGCCACGGTCATCCTCCGATCTCCTCGTGGTCCGGTCCCGACGCCTGGTTCCCGAGCGTCGGGTGAAACGGCCCGCCCCATGAATGGCAGTTGGTGCGTGCCCACGACACTTGCGGTCGCCGGGCCCGGACCGCTAGCGGGCGCGGCATGACGATCGTGCCGCCGCAAGGCGCCGTGACGCGCTTCGCGCCGAGCCCGACGGGGCGGCTGCATCTCGGGCATGCGCATGCGGCGCTGTTCGCCCGCGACCTGGCGCGGCGCGCGGGCGGACGCTTCCTGCTGCGCATCGAGGACATCGATGCGGGGCGGTGCCGGCCGGAATTCGTCTCCGGCATCGAGGAGGACCTGGCCTGGCTGGGGCTGGACTGGCCGAGGCCGGCGCGGGTGCAGTCGGCGCATCTGGCGGAATACCGGCTGGCGCTGGACGGGCTTGCCGCGCGCGGGCTGCTCTACCCCTGCTTCTGCACCCGGGCGGGGATCGCGCGGGAGGTCGCGGCGGCGGCCGGCGCGCCGCACGGGCCGGACGGGCCGCTCTACCCCGGCACCTGCCGCCGGCGGCCGGCGGCGGAGCGGGCGGCGCGGATCGCGCGGGGGGAGGCGCATGCGCTCCGCCTCGACATGGCGGCGGCGCTGGCGGCGGCGCCGCGGGGCCTGAGCTTCCACGAGCTCGGCGAGGGGCGGATCCGCTGCGACCCGGCGCCGCTCTTCGGCGATGCGGTGCTGGCGCGGAAGGATGCGCCGGCGAGCTACCATCTCTGCGTCACGCATGACGACGCGCTGCAGGGCGTGACGCTGGTGACGCGCGGGGAGGATCTGAAGCCCGCGACCCACCTGCACCGGCTGCTGCAGGCGCTGATGGGCTGGCCGGAGCCGGCCTATGCGCATCACGGGCTGCTGCGCGACGCCGAGGGGCGGCGGCTGGCGAAGCGCGACGGCGCGCCGACGCTCCGGGCGCTGCGCGAGGCGGGGATGGGCGCGGCCGAGGTGCGGGCGATGGCGGGGTTCGGGTGAGGCGCCGGCCCCGGGGGCGCGGGGTTGCGGTTTTCGGACGAATGCCCAACCGGCGGATCGGGCGCGGCGCCGGGATGGGGGCGGTGCGGGACGCGTCGGGGAGCATGCGCGCATGGCCTCGGCCTCCGCATCGAAGCGCGGAGGATAGGCGGCAGGGTCGCCGGATACAAGAATAAATTCCTATTCCGGCTTTCGGATCGCGCGGGGACGGAATCGCGCCGGAGGGACGTGGCGAAGCCCCTACTGCGCGGCCATCGCCAGGGGCGCGGCGTCCGGCGCCGCGGCGGCCAGCACGCGCGGCAGCGGCAGCTCGATCAGGCATGCCAGCCCCTCCGGCCGCCACTCGCGCGTCATCCGGCCGCCGAGCTGGCCCTCGACCGTCGCCGCGACCACCCGCGTGCCGAAGCCGCGGCGCGGCGGCGGGCCCTCGGGAAGGCGCGGGCCGCCCCGCTCCCGCCAAGCCAGGCGCAGCAGCCCCGCCGCGGCGTCCAGGGACCAGGCGACCTCCAGCCGCCCGCCCGGCGCGCTGAGGGCGCCGTACTTGGTCGCGTTGGTCGCCAGCTCGTGCAGCGCCATCGACACCGCCTGCACGGCGGCCGGCGCCAGCAGCACCTCCGGCCCGTCGATGGTCGCGGCCGGCGCCGCCTTGCCCGGGGCGCCCAGGAAGGCGGCGAGCTCGGCCTCGGCGACGGCGCGCAGGGAGGCGCCCTGCCAGCGCCCCTCGGCGAGCACGCCATGGGCGCGCGCGAGCGTCGCCACCCGCCCCTCCACCGCGGCGGCGAAGGCGGCCGCGTCGTGCTTCGGGGTCAGGCGCAGCGCCGCCTGCACGACGGCCAGCGCGTTCTTGGCGCGGTGGTCGAGCTCGCGCGCCATCAGCTCGCGGCGCTCCTCCGCGTTCCGCCGCTCCGTGATGTCGATGACCGAGCCGATATAGCCGTGGAAGGCGCCATCCGGGCCAAGGCGCGGCGCCGCCGCGTCGATCGCCCAGGCCCAGCCCCCGCCGGCGCGGCGCAGCCGGTAGTCCAGCCGGAAGGGCGCGGCGCGGGCGGAGGCGTCGCGGAAGGTGGCCTCCGCCACGGGCCGGTCCTCCGGGTGGACCATCTCCAGCCAGCCGAAGCCGAGGCCCTCGGCGGGATCCTGGCCGGTGAAGGCGTGCCAGGACCGGCTGAGGAAGGTGCAGGCGCCGTCGGGGCCGGTCACCCAGACCATCATGGGCGCGAAATCCGCCATCTCGCGGAAGCGCGCCTCGCTCTCGGCCAGCGCCGCGGTGCGCTCGGCGACGCGCTCCTCCAGTGCGGTGCGCTCCGCGGTCAGCGTGCCCAGCAGCGCCCGCTGCCGCGCGGCCCCACGCAGGCCGAAGACGGTCAGCAGGCCGAGGGCGGCGAGCGCCGCGGTGACCGCGGCGCCGCTCAGGCGGGTCCGCGCCCGCCAGTCGGCCATCGCCGCGGCCAACGGCAGCTCGACCACCAGCAGCAGGGGGTAGTCGGCGAGCGCGCGCACCGCCACCAGCGCCCCGCCCGCACCCTCGCGCAGCTCGCCCCTGCCCGGCCCGGGCGGGTGGTCGGGAAAGGCCAGGGGCTCGGCCTCGCCGCCCCCGGCCGTCGGGGGCCAGACCACGAGCGGCGCGCCGTCCGCGCGGAACAGGGTGAAGCGGGCGGCCTCGCCGAGCCCGGCCTCCGCGTAGACCGCGGCGAAGTAGGCGCTGACCACGCCGGTGGCAGCGACCCCGGCGAAGGCACCCTCGGGCGTCTCCAGCCGCCGGCTGAGGGTGAAGCGCGGCTGGCCGAAACTGGGACCGCGGGCCCTGGGGCCGATGTGCAGCCCGCGCTCGCCCCCAGGTGGGCGCGGACGTAGTCGCGATGGAGGTAGCTGGTCCCGTCCCGCGGCGGGGGGCGCCAGTTCTCGGCGACCGTCCTGCCCTCCACGTCCAGCACCCAGGCCCATTGGGTCTGCGGATTGCCGGCGACCAGGTCATGCAGGCGCCGGTGCAGCGCCTCCGGCCGGCCGGGCGCGTGGAGGGTGGCGGGGTCCCCGGCGGCGATCAGGGCCGCCTGGACCACGCGGTCGCCGGCCTCGAGCGCGCGGTCCGCGTGCTGCTCCAGCAGCGTGGCGGTCGCCATGAGCTTGGCCTGTGCCGTCTCGAGCGCGCTGCTCCGGTCGCCGAGGACCGCGGCCGCCCAGGTGCCCAGGCTCGCCGTCCCCGCGACGGCGAAGGCGAGAAGCCAAGTCATGCGCTGCAAGCGGGTCTCCAGGGCCGGCCGGAGGGCCCATCGGTGCCCGTGGAACCGCCGCTGTCCCAGCCAAATCCTCGCGAGAGCAAGGGCCTCGTCCCGGCCGGGGTTCGAAGCGCATGGCTTATCCCCGCGCCGAGGCGCGAAACCGATTCCCCGCGCCGAGGCGCGAAACCGATTCCCCGCGCCGAGGCGCGAAGCCTATCCCGGCGCCACCCCGGCCAGCCGCGCCTTCAGGTCCAGCAGCGCGTAGACCGCGTCCAGCAGCGGCGTCTCCACCCCCGCGATCGCCCGCATCTCCAGGATCGAATCGCGCAGCGCGCCGTATTCCAGCGCGCGGCCGGCGCCGAAATCCTGCAGCATCGACATCCGGTGCTCCTTCAGGCTCAAGGTCCAGGCGATGCGCTGCTCCGCCGGCACGGGCAGCATCGCGCCGACGCCCCTCGCCACCGCCTCGGCCTCCGCCATCAGCGCGTGCGCCAGGGAAACCGAGTCCGCATGCCCGCCGATCTCGCCGAGCGTCGCCTGGGTCAGCACGGCGATCGGGTTCCAGGTCAGGCTGTTGATCATCTTGGTCCAGATCTCGCCGCGGATGTCGTCGCGGATCGGCGCCTTCAGCCCGGCCTTCCCCATCGCCTCCTGCAAGGCCAGCAGCCGGCCCGAGCGCGTGCCGTCCGGCTCGCCGATCGGGAAGGTCGCCGCCCCCTTCTGCCGCACCGCGCCCGGGCCGAGCGTGTCCGTGCCCACCCAGAAGGCGCAGCCGATCGCCCGCTGCGGCCCCAGCACGTCCCATTGCCGCCCGCCGGGGTCGAGCAGCGGCAGCCGCCGCCCGGCATGCGGCCCGGGGATGCCGTGGAAGTACCAGTAGGGGATGCCGGTGGTCGGCGGCACCACGACGGTCTCCGCCCCGAGCAGCGGCGCGATCCCCTCCAGCGCGCCGGTCAGCTGGTGCGCCTTCAGGGTGATCAGCACCACATCCTGCGGGCCGAGCGCGGCCGGGCGGTCCGTCGCCTCGACCGGCACCTGCATCGCGCCCTCGGGCGTCTCCAGCCGGATGCCCTGGCTGCGCAGCGCCTCGAGCGTCGCGCCGCGCGCGACCATGGTCAGGTCCACCCCCGGCACGCGCGCCAGGTGCGCGCCGAGGAAGCAGCCGATCGTCCCGGCGCCGTAGATGCCGATGCGCATATCCGTCCCCTCCCCCGCGGCGTTGACGGGCCGCTCCGCGCGAACCTACCGTTTCCCGGAACCAGGGGAAGGACGCCAAGCCATGACCGAGGCCGCCGCGCCGCTGCGCTTCGCCTACCAGATCGGCGCCGTGGGCGAGGAAGGGCTGACGGACCGGCAGCTCTACCGGGAGGCGATCGCGGATGCCGAGGCGCTGCATGCCTCCGGCCGCTGGGACGCCGCCTGGATGGTGGAGCACCATTTCTCCGACTACTACCCGCAGCCCAACCCGCTGCTGTTCCTGTCCCACATCGCCGCCGCCTGCCCGGGGCTCGGGCTCGGGACGGCGGTGATGGTGCTGCCTTGGTACGACCCGGTCCGCTTCGCCGAGGACCTGTCGATGCTGGCGACGCTCTCGGACGGGCCGCTGCACATCGGCATGGGCCGCGGCACGGCGAAGAGCGAGTACGACGCCTTCAACATCCCGATGGAGGGCGCGCGCGACCGCTTCCGCGAGTGCTGGGAGTTCACCCGCCGCGCCTTCCAGGGCGGCGCCTTCACCTTCGACGGCGCGCAGGCGCGCTGGACGACGCCGACCGCGATGCGCCCGCGGCCCGAGCCGGGGCGGATCCCGAACTTCTACGGCGCCATCGGCAGCCCGGAGAGCGCGGCGATCATGGCCGGGCTCGGCCTGCCGCCGCTGTGTCTCTCCTCCTTCCCCGACCACCTGCTGCGGAAGATCCTCGAGACCTGGCGCGAGAAGAGCCGCGAGGCCGGATGGGATCCGCGCGGCGCGAGCTTCCCGATCTCGATCAAGTGCTTCGTCGCCGAGACCGACGAGCGCGCGATGGAGCAGGCGCTGGCCTACCTGCCGAAATTCTTCGCCCTCCAGGTCGAGCACTACCAGTCCGACAACGCCCCCTGGGGCGACATCCCGGGCTACCAGCAGTTCAACAGGATGTTCGCCAACCTCCGCAAGCTGAGCGATCCGGCCAACCTCGGCCCCTACATCCAGCAGAACCTGGTGGGCTCGCCGGCGACGGTGGCGCGGCGGCTGCGCCAGATCGCCGATCTCGGCTTCGACTATGTCCTCGTCTCCAACGCCACCTATGGCGTGCCGCGCGCGGTGCGGCACGAGACGATCCGGCTGTTCACCGAGGAGGTGATGCCGCGCGTCCTGGCCGAGGCGCCGGCCGTCGCGGCGGAGTAGCGCGCGGGCGCGCACGATCGCGCGCCTGTCGCTTGCGTGATCCCGCCATCGGGGCCGGCCGTGGCATCCGGGCGCATGCCGTCAGCCTCGCCCGCCCCCGCGATCTCCATCCTCACCCCCGCCCATGACGTCGCCCGCTTCGTCGGCGCGGCGGTGGACAGCGTCCTCGGCCAGTCCTTCCGGGACTGGGAGATGGTGGTGGTCGATGACGGCTCCGCCGACGGCACGGCGGAGGCCGTGGCGGCGCGGCGCGACCCGCGCCTCACCCTGCTGCGCCAGGCGAACCAGGGCGTCTCCGCCGCGCGCGGCCGCGCCATCGCCGCCGCCCGCGGCGAGGCGGTGCTGTTCCTCGACGCCGATGACTGGCTGGCCCCCGACGCGCTGGCCCGCCTGCACGCGGCGCTGGAGGCGATGCCGGCCGCGGTCGGCGCCGCCGGCCCCGCTGCCTTCATGGCGGAGGAGGCCGGGCCGGGCGATCCGCCGCTGCGCACCCGGCATCCGCGCTTCGCCCCGGGCGAGGACATCCTGGAGGGGCTCTGCGTGCGCAACCCCTTCGCCAATGGCGGCCAGGTGCTGCTGCGGCGGGAGGCGGTGCGCCGCGCCGGCCCCTTCCTGCGCCACCTGCGCTACGGCGAGGATTGGGAATACTGGGTCCGCCTGGCGCTGCAGGGTCCCTTCACCGTCGCGCCCGAGCCGGATCCGGTGCTGTTCGT
Source organism: uncultured Acetobacteraceae bacterium (assembly GCA_964564645.1). Classification (GTDB taxonomy): domain Bacteria; phylum Pseudomonadota; class Alphaproteobacteria; order Acetobacterales; family Acetobacteraceae; genus CAZMCV01. The sequence goes on along the minus strand of CAZMCV010000083.1, from coordinate 5,410 downwards.
GCGCGAGCGCCGCGGCAGCGCCTATCGCCGCATGGCGCGCGACCCGGCCTCCTTCGTGCCCGCCATGGCGGCGATCTTCGGCAACCCGGCGCTGCGGGAACGCCTCGGCCCCGCGCGCCACGAGGCGCTGCGGCGCCGGTCCGAGGCGGAGCAGGACTGGATCATCGGCCGCGAGCGCATCCGCCATGGCGAGCGCGGGCCCGGCCTGGCGCGGCTGCGCGCCTCGGTGCGGGCGGCGCCGAGCGCCAGGCGGGTCGCGCTGCTCGCCGCGGCGCATGCCCTGCCGCTGCTGCCCGGGCGGCTGCGCGGTCCCTTCGCGGCCTATCCCGGCTGATCCTCCGCCGCGGCCCTTGACCGGCCGCGCCGCGCCTGCTGCACGGGGCGCGGCGGCCCCGTCCGGCCCACGAATCCTGTCGAGGGGCGGCCGGGACGATCGCCAAGGCAGGCGGAGAAGCGTGCCCGATGTCCGCCCTGGCCTGGCTGCCGCCACTCCTCGCCAAGGCGCTGGCGACCGCGCTGACCGTCACCGCGGCCTCGCTGGCGGCGCAGGCGCTCGGCCCGCTCTGGGGCGCCGTCATCGCCTGCCTGCCGGTCTCGGCCGGGCCGGCCTATGTCTTCCTGGCGATCGAGCGCGGCCCGGACTTCGTCGCGGCGAGCGCGCTGCACAGCGCCGCGGCGAATGCGGCGACGGGCCTCTTCCTGCTGACCTACATGCGCTATGGGCGCGAGGGGCCGGTCTGGCGCGGCCTCGGCCTGGCGCTGGCGGCCTGGCTGGCGGCGAGCCTCGCCATCGGCGCGCTGGCCTGGAGCGTCGGCGCCGTCCTCGCGCTGAACCTCCTCGTCTACGGCGCCGGCTTCGTCCTGCTGGCCCGTCCCGCCGCCCTGCCCCCCGCGCCCGCGCCGCCTTCGCGCCGTGGCTGGCGGGAGCTTGCCATCCGCGCCTCGGCCATCGGCGGCTTCGTCGCCCTGCTGGTCGGGGCCAGCGCCGGGCTCGGACCCGAGGCGACCGGCGTCGCGGCGGTCTTCCCGGTGAGCCTGTGCAGCCTGGTCCTCGTCCTGCGGCCGCGGCTCGGCGGGGCGGCGACGGTCCGGGTCGCGGCGAACGCCCTGCCGCCCATGCTGGGCTTCGGCCTGATGCTGCTCGCGCTGCACCTGGCCGTGCGACCCCTGGGGGCGGTGGCCGCCCTGCTGCTGGCCCTGGCGATCTGCCTGGCATGGTCCGGGGCGCTGCTGCTCCGGGATAGCGTCGCGCGGCGGCACTGACGCGCTGGACGGCGCGCCCGCGTCAGGCGGCATCCCGCCAGGCGCCGTGGAAGCCATGCGGCACGCGGTGGGAGAGCATCGCCACGGCCACGGGGCCCGCCCCGAGCTCCTCGGCGTCGAGCACCAGCAGGTCGCTGCGCTTCTCCGCCCCCCGGTAGGCGACCGCCAGCAGCCAGCCCGCGCCCTCCGGCGCATCCGCGAAGCGGGGGACGAAGACCGGCTCGGAGACCGCATCGCCCGGCGGCAGGGTGAACAGCGTGCGCGCGCCGCTTCCGGGCGCGATGCGCACCAGGCTGTCGAAGCCCTCCGTCGCCGCGGCGCGGAGGGTCGCGGCGAAGAACCCCACCTGGTTGGGCAGGCCGGCGAAGCGCTCGTCGAGGCGGGGGAATTCGCCCGGCAGGTCGTCGAGCGGCGTCGCGGTGAAGCGGTCGGTCGGCGCGGCCAGGTCGAAGCGCCAGCGATGCAGCCGCGCGGTCCCGGCCGCCGGATCCGGCTTCCGCCCGTCCGCGCGCGGGAAGAGCGGCGCGGCGGCGGATTGCATGACGTCCGCCAGGATGGTGTCCGCGCCGTCTTCCCAGGCGTTGAGGACGTGGAAGACGTAGCAGGGATCGCCCTCGAACCAGCGGATCGTGTCGATCGGCGCGTCGCGGCGGAGGATTCCGATGCGCGATCCCTTCTCCGGCTCCCAGGCGAAGGCGGGGCCGCCGGACTGGGCGCGGGCGAGGCTCGCGGTCAGGGGCAGGACGGGGAACAGCACATGCCGGCGCGTGGCGACGAAGTCGTGCACCATGGCGGCGTAGGGGGCCTGGAACAGGTCGCCGCGGGTCACGCGGCCGGCCGCATCCACCACGCCATAGGCAAGGCCCGGGCCCAGCGGACTGCCGAGGCCATAGGCGAAGAACAGCAGCTCGCCCGTCTCCGGGTCGCGCTTGGGGTGGGCGGTGAAGCGTGGGGCGGGCAGCGCGCCGCCGAAATCCTCGTAGCCGAGGCTGTCCAGCGTGACGGGATCGAGGGCGAAGGGGCGGTGCGCCTCCTCGAGTGCCAGCAGGCGGCCGGCATGCCAGACCAGGGAGGTGTTGGCGACGCCGCTGTCGATGTCCTGCGCGGCCGGGTCGGTCGGCCGCCCGCCGAAGCCGCCAAACAGGGGGCGGCCGGCGGCGCGCTCGGCCTGCCAGCGCGGGGTGCGGATCCAGCGGTTGCGGTAGGCGACGCGGCCGTCGCGGAGGTGGAAGGCGTGGACCATGCCGTCGCCCATGAACCAGTGGTGGCGGGCGGGGTCGGGCGGGGCGAATTGCGGGTTGGGACCGTTGCGGTAGAGCGTGCCGGCGAGGCCAGGGGGGATTGTGCCCCGCACCGGCAGGTCCGGCGCGTCGCATTCCATGGTGATCGGGCCGAAATTGCCCTGGAAGAAGAAGGCGTCGGGGAAGGGCTGGGCCATGCGGGGGCTCTCGCGCGGTCGGGAGCCGACAGCCTAGCAAGGCCGGGCCCCGGCCCGGCGGTCAATCACCCGCGCCCGGCGAGCGCCGCGGCCATGCGGCGGAAGCCGACCCATTGCTGGCGCATCCAGCCACCCGTCGCCTGGGCCTCCGGGCCCGTCGGGTCGCCGGTGCGCGGATACAGGTCGCGCCGGAAATCCGCCGTGCCGAAGATCACGTCCCAGATGGGCAGCAGCACCGCGTAGTTCTTGCCCGCCGCGCCGGCGGACAGCTCGCCATGGTGCAGCCGGTGGAAGCGCGGCGAGACCACCAGCCGCTCCCCCACCCGCCCGAAATCGAGGCGGACATTGGCGTGCGACAGGCTCTCGACCACGCGCAGCAGCATCAGGATCAGCGGGAACTGCCCGGGCGGCACGCCGATCGCCAGCGCCAGCGCGCCGAACCAGAGCGCGCCGATCACCTCGTCCAGCACATGGTTCCGATCGTCGGTCCAGAAGGTCATCTGCCGCTGCGCGTGGTGCACGGCGTGCAGCGACCACCACCAGCGGAAGCGGTGCTGGAAGCGGTGCCGCCAGTACTCGCCGAAATCGAGCACGACGACGTAGACCGCGAAGGCCAGCAGCGGCCAGTCCCGCAGGATCGGGAACAGCGTCTCGAGCGTCGGGGGCACGAAGCCGCTGTCGGCGACCAGCCCCTCCCACCGCGCCTGGGCGGAGGCGAGCAGGACGAAGGCGATCAGCGGCAGCACGCCGAGGCGGGTGAGCGCCGTGTACAGCACATCCGTGCGGATGGCGCGGCGGTCGGTGACGGGCTCGACCGGCCGCCAGGCCTCGAGCGGGCGGCAGATCGCCCAGGACACCAGGATGCCGAGCGCGCCGAACAGCGCGAAGTCGAGCCATTCGAACGCATCCTCCGCCCAGTCCATCAGGCCGAGGGCGTAGATCGCGGGCTGGATCGCGTGCTCGAAGATCCAGCCCGTCAGGCGGTCATAGGCGTCGTCCAGCATGGCGCGGGCGGTGTGCGCCGCCGCCGCGCCCGCCGCAAGGGCCGCGGCGCCGCGCGCGGGCCCGCAGGGCATCTTCACCGGACCGCAATCCGCGGGGCGCAGAACAGCACCCTGGCCCGAGCATGGAGAAGCCCGTGAGGAACCGCCGCCGGCCCGCGCCACGCCATCGCCGCCCAACCATCGGGCTGGGCGCGGCGCTGATCGGGATCGCCGCATCCCTCGCCGGCTGCGTCGCGCCGGAAGCGCCGGCGACGGTCCTGCTGGCGCTGCCGGGCGCGCCCGCCGCGCCGCCAGGCCCGGTGCCGATCATCGTCCTGCCGCCCTCCCGCACCTCGACGGCGCCGCCCCCGGCCGTGGTGGTGCAATGGCCCGCCGGCGCGCCGATGCCGATCGTCGTCCAGCCGGTGCCCGCCATTCCCCCGCCCGGCCCGTCGGTGGCCCTGGCGACCACGGTGGTGCCGCTGCCGGTGACGCCGGTGACGACGGTGCCGGCGGTGCTGGCCACGCCCGTCGTCCTGGAGGTGCCCGCGACGGCGATGCAGCCGCCGCCGATCGCCACGGGGGCGCCGCCCGGGTAGGGGCGGTCGGGACATCCTGGGCGAGCGGGGGGAAGAAGACGCTTTTTCCCCCCGCACCCCCCATCATCGCCTTCTGGCACGGGTCCTTCGGGGACGCGGATGCGTGCCGGCGGTGGCCGTCATCCTGCCCCGCGCATGGATCAGGGCCCGATCGCGACCACCTCCACCCGGCGGTTGGTCGCGGCGAAGGGGTCGTCCGGGGTCAGCGGCTGCAGCGGCCCGAAGCCCTGCACGCGCAGCGACCCGGGCGGCACGCCGCGCGCGACCAGCGCCTCCGCCACCGTGCTCGCGCGCAGATAGGACAGCGCCACGTTCCAGGCGAAGCGCCCGGACAGGTCGGTGTGGCCGTTGATGTCGAAGGTGACGCCGCGCGCCGCCTCCATCCCCAGCGCCGCGGCGAGGTTGTCCAGCAGCGGCCGCGCCGAGGGCTCGAGCAGATGGCTGTTCAGCCGGAACGGCAGGCTGAGCAGCAGGCGGCGCGGCGGCACCGGCGGGGCGGGTGGGGCGGGCCGACCCGGTGAAGAGCCGCATCACCG
>CAZMCV010000083.1:0-581 GCA_964564645.1 uncultured Acetobacteraceae bacterium | reverse complement strand
TTGCCGCGGGCCCGGGCGGGCGGCCCGCGGGGGGGGGGGCGGCCCGGGGGGGGGGGGGGGGGGGGGCCATCAGCAGCACGATCGGCACCGGCGCCGGCCGCGCCACGCAGCCCGCGAGCGCCAGCGCGGGCAGGACGCGCAGCATCGCGCGCCGCCCCTGCCCGCCCGGCGATCGGGCGCGGGCGTGCTCGCTTCCCGGCGTCACGGGGGGATCATTCGCGGATCGCGGCTGGCGGGCTTGCTCCACGCTCTCTCATCCCCCGGCGCCGCGCAGCGCCCGCAGGATCTCGGCGACCGTGGGCGGGGCGGGCGAATCGCGGAGGTCGACGACCCGGCCACCCTCGGGCCGCCGCAGGCCGAGCGCCCGCTGCACCGAGGCGGGATCGGCCGGCAGGCGATCGGTGAGCTCCAGCACCGCCTCCGGCAGCGGCAGCGCGCGCAGCAGCCTGGCGATGCGGGCCTCGGTCGCGCCCGCCCAAGGCCCCGGCGCCCCGCTTCCGGCGAGGCCGGCCGGGATCCCATCCGATGGCGCGACACCCGCCCCCCGCGCGGCGGCGGGTGCGGCGGCCGGCGGGGCGGTG
>CAZMCV010000082.1:0-18315 GCA_964564645.1 uncultured Acetobacteraceae bacterium | reverse complement strand
CCGGCCGGCGCCGCCCGGGCGCGGCCCCATCGGCGCGCGGTGCGCGGTCAGCACGCAGGTGGCGCTGAGCACCCCCTTCACCGCGGCGACGGCGCGCTCGGCGGCGGCGCGCAGCGGCTCCATCTCCCGCGCCCGCTCGCGCGGCACCTCGAGGGCGAACTGGACCAGCCCGCCATCGCGCACGGTCAGGCCCTGCACCAGGCCGGCCTCGACGATGTCCCGCCCGCTGATCGGGTCCGTCACGCCGCGCAGCGCCCCGCGCACCGCCTCGGCCAGCGTCGTTCCGCTCATGCGCCCCGCGCCCCGGCCGTCGCCCACCATGCCCCTGGCATCGCTTGAAAAGCCTCCCCCTCCGACCATTATGAGCAGGCAATGCGGCCTGGGCCGGCATGCGCGGGCGACAGTCGCGCCGCGCTGTGCCATATGGCCGGTGGCGGACGCCGCATCCACCCCTCGGGACATCCACCCCTCGAGACCGGTGCCGGCGGACCGCCCCTTGGCGAACGGCGCGCGAGGTCGCACCTGCCCAGGGATGCAGGCGGGGATCCACGGATTCGCGCCGCAGGACGGAAGCGGGCCCAGGGGGCCCGCGTGGACCGATGAAGGGCGGAGGCCGGCACACCCGATGGCGTTGAACTCTGGCGGACCCAGCCCCTGGGGCAATCCGCGCCCGGGCGGTCCCTGGGGCACCCCCCCGCCCCCCGGCGGTGGCGGCGGTCCCCCGGGCGGCGGGCGCGGCGGCGGTCAGGGACCGGATCTCGACGACCTGATCCGGCAGGCACAGGATTGGGTCAGGCGCATGCTGCCCGCCTCCGCGCGCGGCGCCGGCGGCGGCAAGGGCCTGGCGATCCTCGGCCTGATCGTCGTCGCCTTCTGGGCGGCGAGCGGCTTCTACCGCGTGCAGCCGGACGAGGAGGGCGTGGTGCTGCGCTTCGGCGCCTTCAACCGCACCGCCAAGCCGGGCCTGAACTACCACATCCCCTGGCCGGTCGAGAACGTGCTGAAGCCCCGCGTCACCACGGAGAACCTGGTCTTCGTCGGCTTCCGCGCGCCCGACGCCGCGCCGATCCGCGGCACCTCCGCACGCGACGTGCTGGAGGAATCGCTGATGCTGACCGGCGACGAGAACATCATCGACATCGACTTCGTCGTCCGCTGGCGCATCCGCGACGCCGCCGACTTCCTGTTCAACATCCGCAACCCGGAGAGCACCATCAAGTCGGTGGCCGAGAGCGTGATGCGCGAGGTGATCGGCCGCACGCCGATCCAGCCCGCGCTGACCGAGGCGCGCGGCCAGATCGAGGACCAGGTCCGCGCCGGCACCCAGGCCATCATGGACCAGTACGGCGCCGGCATCGCCATCACCCAGGTGCAGCTGCAGAAGGTCGACCCGCCGGGCGCGGTGATCGAGGCCTTCCGCGACGTGCAGCGCGCCGCTGCCGACCGCGAGCGGCAGCGCAACGAGGCCGAGGCCTACCGCAACGACATCATCCCCCGCGCGCGCGGCGAGGCCGAGCGCATGGTCCAGGAGGCGCAGGGCTTCCGCGACAGCCAGGAAGCCCGCGCCCGCGGCGAGGCGCAGCGCTTCATCCAGGTCCTGTCGGCTTATGAGCAGGCGCAGGAGGTGACGATCCGCCGCCTCTATCTCGAGACCATGGAGGAGATCCTGCGGCGCAATCCGAAGGTGCTGGTGGATGACCGCCTGCAGGGCCTGGTGCCCTTCCTCAACCTGAATGACGGCGCGCCCCGGCCGGCCGGCCGGCCGCAGGCCCCGGCCGGCGCGGCGACCGGCGTGCCGGCGCTGACCATGCCTTCGCGCGCGCCGGGGGTGCCGCGATGAACCGCCTCCTGATCCTGGGCGCCGTCGTCGGCGCCGCCATGGTGCTGGCGCTGTCCTCGCTGTTCACCGTCTACCAGACGCAGCAGGTGCTCATCACCCAGTTCGGCGAGCCGATCCGGGTGATCCGCGAGCCGGGCCTCGCCTGGAAGGTGCCCTTCGTGCAGTCGGTCATCCCGATGGACCGCCGGCTGCTGGACTACGAGGCGTCGGGGCAGGAGGTGATCCTCGGCGACCAGCGGCGCCTGGTCGTCGACACCTTCACCCGCTACCGCATCGTCAACCCGCTGCTGTTCTTCCAGACGGTCGGCGCCACCGAGGCCGGCATCCGGCTGCGGCTCGCCCCGATCGTGTCCTCGGCGCTGCGCAACGTGCTCGGCAACGAGCCGCTGCTCTCGGTCCTGTCGGCGGATCGCGCGCGGATCATGGGCGAGATCCGGCGGCGGGTGAACGACGAGGCGCGCACCTTCGGCGTCGAGGTGGTGGATGTGCGAATCCGCCGCGCCGACCTGCCGGAGGAGAACACCCAGGCGATCCTGTCGCGCATGCAGTCCGAGCGCGAGCGCGTCGCGCGCGAGCAGCGTGCCGAGGGCGCCGAGCAGGCGCAGCGCATCCGCGCCAATGCCGAGCGCGAGCGCACGGTGCTGATCGCCGAGGCGCAGTCCCAGGCCGAGATCCTGCGCGGCCAGGGCGAGCAGATGGCGATCCGAATCTTCGCCGACGCGTTCCAGCGCGACCCGGAATTCTTCCAGTTCTGGCGCACCATGCAGGCCTGGCGCGAGGCCTTCCAGGAAGGCGATTCGCGCCTGCTGCTCAGCCCGGATTCCGAGTTCTTCAAGTATTTCCGCAGCGTCCCAACCTCGCTTCAGCGGCCGGCGGCCGGGGCCGCCGCTGCCGACACGGCGGCGCCGGCCGAGACCGGCGCCGCCCCGGCGCCGGGCGCCACCGCCCCGCGCTGAGCCCCGGGCGCGCCGTCTGGGGCGGCGCGATCCGCGGCGGCGGGATCCAGACCCGGGGCGGGACCATCGCCCGCCCCGGACTTCCTTCACCGTCGCCCGGCGTCAGTTCTCGAAGACGCCGGAGACGACATGCATCACGCCATTGCTCGCGCGCAGGTTCGGGCTGGTCACGGACACGCCGTTGGCGCGCGGCAGGCCGCCGCTGCCGAAGCTGACCGCGACGATCTGGCCGCTCAGGGACCGGTGGTTGTCGGTCCCCATCTGCCCCTGCTCGGCGATGCTCGTGTTGATCATCACCTCGCCGTTCAGGACGTGGTTCTGGACGACCGCGCGCAGCTTCGCGGGGTCGGCCATCAGCGACTGGAAGCGCAGCGGCGGGATCTGCTCGATCGCGGCGTTGTTCGGCGCGAACACCGTGTGCCGCCCCGGCGCGGTGAAGATGGCATCGAGCCCGGCCGCCTTCACCATCGCGGCGAAGCGGCTGGTGTCAGGGGTCGCGTTGATCAGGGCGAGCAGGTTGTTCGACTGCGCGCCGGCCGAAGCGGAGACGAGCAGGGACAGCACGCCGGCGACGCCGGCGAGGACAAGGTTGCGGCGGGACATGGAAGCGATCCTCCGTGGGTCGACCGCGGGCGCGGTCGGCTTCCATTCCGACGCGAGGGCCATCGCGGTTAGCCGCGGCGGCGCAAAGCCCCGACGGGGCGCCGCCGCGACGGGACCGGGCGCGCGGGGGCGGGGTCAGCCCGCCGGGGCGCCCGCCGCGGGGCCCGACATGGCCAGCAGGTCCGCGGCCTCGGTCAGCAGGTAGAGGACATCCCGCGCCAAGGCGGGGGCGAGGGTGACGCCGGCCGGCAGGCGCACCCGCCCCAGCGGCTCCCCGGTCGCCGGGTTGACCTGCAGCATCTGGCCATGGCTGCCGGCGATCAGCACCCGTCCCCCCGCCAGCACGGGTGGTCCCCAGGTGATCGGGTCGCGCCGGCGCTTCTCGTCCTCGAAGCGGCCGATCTCGGTCACCCAGCGCACCTGCCCGTCATCGCGGCCGAAGCAGGCCAGGTCGCCATCGGTGGTGACGACGAACAGCGCCTCGCCCGCCACCCAGGGGGTCTCCCCCACCGTCACCTCGCGCTCCCACAGCCGGCGGCCGGAGCGGAGGTCGAGCGCGATCAGCAGCCCGCCCAGGCCGGCGGCCACCACGCGGCCGCGGTCGATGACCGGCAGCGCGGTGATCGCGGCGATGTCGGAGAAGCCGCCGCCGCGCACCGAGGTGAGCGTCTCGCCCCAGATCAGGCGCCCGTCGCCGGCGCGCAGCGCCGCGAGCTCGCCCGAGCCGAAGCCGGCGACCACCACCTCCCCCTCCACCGCCGGCGCCGGCAGGCCGAGCGCCATCGCCGGGACCGCCTGGCCGCGATAGGCCCATTGCCGCGATCCGTCCGCGGCCGAGAGCGCCATCAGCTGGTTGTCGACCGTCGGCACGTAGAGCTTTCCGCCCGCGACGGTCGGCGCGCCGCGCGCCGGCGCCGGCAGCGCGACGCGCCAGCGCACCTCGCCATTGGCCGGATCGACGGCCATCGCCTGCGCCAGGCCGGTGACCACGTAGAGCGTGCCATCGTCGAAGGCGCAGCCGCCGCCGAGCGCGCCGGTGCTGTCCTTCTCGGGCCGGGTGTCGATCGACCAGCGGCGCCGCCCGCGCTCGACCTCGACCGCCGTCACCTCGCCATAGGCGTCCATCGCATAGGCGCTGTCGCCGACGACGATCGGCGGGGCGACCAGGCGGCGGCGATAGGCCGCGCCGGTGCCGACCGAGGTGGTCCAGAGCGTCCGCAGGGGCGGGCCGCCGAGCGCCACATGGCCGGGGGCATGGGTCGGGCCGCCGCCGGCCTGGGGCCAGTCGGTGACGGGCGCGGGCGGCGGGATCTCGATGGTGCCGCTGCCCTGGTCCGCCTCCAGCCGCCGGTCGAGCGCGAGGACGGGGATGCGTTCGCCGGGCAGCGGCCGCTTGCGCGTGCCGAGGACGGAATCGACCGCATCGCCGAGGGTCTCGCAACCGCCGAGCAGCCCCGCCGCCCCCATGCCGCCGAGCAACCGGAGCGAGCGCCGCCGGGTGGTGCCATCGCGGTCTCGCATCAACCCTCGATCTCCGTCAGCAGCCGCCCGGCGCGGTCGCGCACGCCCTGGGGGGCATCCCCATCGGCCGCCAGCGCCGCCAGGATGCGGCGGGCTTCCTCCTTCGCGCCGCGGCGGAGCGCGGCGAGCGCCCGGATCTCCTCGGCCGAGGCGCGCCAGGGCCGGCCCGGCGCGGCCAGGGGCGCGAGCCGCGCCTCCACCGCGGCGGGCTCGATCCCGCTCGACGCCTCGACACCATGCAGGCCCCAGAGCAGGGTGGCCAGGTCGCGATAGAGCGGGTCGGCCCCGGTGTCGGCAGCGACCTGGTCCCAGATCGCCAGGGCGCCGGCGCGGTCGCCGGCCTCGGATTTCAGCGCCGCCTCGCGCAGGCGGGCGAGGGTGCGGTAGCCGGCCGGCGCCTCCGTGGCGAGCGTGCCGAAGCGGCGCGCGATGGCGCCGGGATCGGCCCCCTCCGCCGCCGCGTCCTGGCTGGCGGCGAGGTAGGCGATCGAGGCCTGCCGCGCCGCCCGCGCCTGCCACCATTGCCAGCCCTGCCAGAGGGCGACGGCAGAGAGCGCGAGCAGGAGGGCGCCGAGGACCAGCCCGCCATAGCGCGCCATCGCGCGCTTCGCCCGCTCGGCGCGAAGATCCTCCTGCACCTCGTCGAAGATGTCCGGCACGGATTCCCCTCGGCCCATGGCGGCGGACCAGCGCCGCCCCGTCGCAAAAGCGGCGGACGATAGCGGCGCCTTCGCCCCCCGTTAAGCCCGGCCCGGGTAACCTCCGCCCATGCGCCCCCGACCTCTCCGCCTGCTGTTGCTGCCGCTCGCCCTCGGTGCCTGCGACCCGACCGGGGTCGGGATCGCCGCGGCGGTGACCGGCGGCTCGGTCGCGGTGATGGGCCGGACGCCGGTCGATGCGGTGGTGAGCCTGGTGTCCGGCAAGGATTGCTCGGCCGTCCGGCTCGACCGGGGCCGCAGCTATTGCGCGTCGGAGCAGGCGCCGCCGGCGCCGCCGCCCTACTGCACGCGCAGCCTCGGCAGCGTCGATTGCTGGGCCGCGCCGCCGCTGGCCGTGCCGGCCCGCCCCGGGGTGGCGAGCGGCCCGGACACGCTGACCCCCGCGCAGGAGGCGAACCGGAAGAACAACTGGCTGAACCTGTTCTGATATCCGGCAGCGCGCATCCGGCGTCCGCCTCCCGATCCACGAAGGATCAGTGCCAGAAAACGATGATGGGGGGCTGCGGGGGGAAGAAGCGTCTTCTTCCCCCCGCCTCCCTCACCCGCCCCGCGCCTCGGCGAACTCCACCGCCCGCCCGCCAGGCGCCCCCAGCACCTCGTTGTCGCGCATCACGACGCGCCCCCGGATGATGGTCATCACCGGCCAGCCCGTGCAGACCTGCCCCGCGAAGGGCGTCCAGCCGCAGGGGGAGACGATCCAGCGCTCCTCGATCATGCGCTGCCGCCGGAGGTCGACCAGGGTGAAATCCCCGTCATAGCCGGCCGCCAGCCGCCCCTTGCCGACCACGCCGTAGACCCGCGCCGGGCCCGCGCACATCAGGTCGACCAGGCGCGAGATCGACAGCCGGCCCGAGGTCACGTGGTCGAGCATCAGCGGCACGATGGTCTGCACCCCGGTCAGCCCCGCCGCGCCATCGGGCCAGGGCCGCTCCTTCGCCGCGCGGCTGTGCGGGGCGTGGTCGCTGCCGACCACATCCACCGTGCCGTCGCGCACGGCGGCCCAGGCGGCTTCCATGTGCCGGGCGTCGCGGATCGGCGGGTTCATCACCGCGTAGCCGCCGAGGCGGTCATAGGCCTCGTCGGTCTGGGTCAGGTGGTTCAGCAGCACCTCCACGGTGCAGACGTCGCGGAAATCCTTGAGGTAGCCCAGCTCCTCGGCCGTGCTGACGTGCAGGATGTGCGCCGGCCGCCCGGTCCTGCGCGCCAGGGCCATCAGCCGCCGCGTGCCGAGGAAGGCGCATTCGACATCGCGCCACTCCATGTGGTTGCGGTGCGGCATGCCCGGCGAGAACAGCGGCTTGCGCGCCTGCAGCCGGTACTCGTCCTCCGAATGGTAGCAGATGCGGCGCCGGCCGTTGCGCATCACCGCTTCGAGCGATTCGTCGTCCTCGACCAGCAGCGGCCCGGTGGAGCTGCCGGCGAAGACCTTCACGGCGCAGACATTGCGCTGCAGCTCCAGCGCGCCGAGCTCGGCGATGTTGTCCTTCGACGCGCCGACATAGAGGCCGACATCGCACCAGGCGCGGCCTGCCAGGTAGTCCCGCTTCCAGTCCAGCCGCGCGCGGTCGGTGATGGCGGGGGCGGTGTTCGGCATGTCGAACACGGCGGCGAGGCCGCCGAGCACCGCCGCCCGCGTCCCCGTCTCCAGCGTCTCGACCGCCGGGTCGCCGGGGTCGCGGAGATGGACATGCGCGTCGATCAGGCCGGGCAGGACGTGCAGGCCGCGGCAGTCGATCGTCTCGGCGGCCTCGGCATGGCGGAGGTCGCCCATGGCGGCGATGCGGCCCTCGCGCACGCCGACATCGGTGGCCTCGACCCCCCAGGGCAGCACGCAATGGCCGCCGCGCAGCAGCAGGTCGAAGCGGGGGGCGGCTGGGGTGCTCATGCGGGGAGGCCTCCTCGGGCGTGGCGCGGAGGAGTGTCATAGCGCGGTGCCCCGGCGCGGGGCAGCATCCGCGCCGCCCCCGCCGCTTGCCCGGCCGGGGCGATTGTGCCTCATACCGCCGCCTTCCATGCCAGCCCGCCGGCCCGGGCGCAGGAGAAAGCTTGCCCGCCGCCGCCCGCCGCGCGTCCCAGGGATCCGCCATCGCCATCGGGGTCCTGCTCCTCGTCGCGCCGACCATCGCCATGCTGCAATTCCGCGGGATCGCGCTGGCCGTCACTCTCGGCCTGCTCGCGGCGGCGGTGCTGCACCGGCGCGCCGCCGGGGCCTGGCCCAGGCCCGCGCCGGGCCTCGCGCTCCTGGCTGCGCTGGCGCTGCTTGCCTGGCTCGCGGTCAGCGCCGCTTGGGCCGCGGAGCCCGGGCGCGCCCTCGGCACCGCGCTCCGCCTCGGCGGCTTCGTCCTGCTCGGCGCCGCCGCCGCGCGGGCGGTGCGGGCCTCGACCCCGGAGGGGCTCGAGCGGCTCGTCCGCGGCCTGGTGATCGGCCTCGCCCTCGGCATCGCGCTCGCGCTGGCGGATTTCCTGACCGGACACGCGATCCGCGCCTTCGTCCGCGGGCTGAAGACGGTGCCGCCGGAGCTGGTCTATGGCTTGAAGCCCGCCGTCTCGGTCAGCGCCGCGATGCTGCCGCTGGTGGTGTTCCTGCCGCGCCCGGTGCCGATGGCGGCTTCCGGCGGCTCCCCGGCCTGGCTCCCCGGCGCCGCAGGCGGCGGCCGCTCGGCTGCCAGGCCAATCGAGGCCGGCGGCGGGTCCGTCGGTCGGGCCATCGGCATGATTTGGGCGGTGCGACTCGTGCTTGCGGCGGGCGGCCTCGCCGCCGCGCTGCTGCTGCCGGCCGATGCGGCGCGGATCGCGACCGTCGCGGGCCTCGCCGCCGGGCTGGCGGCGATGCTGGCCGGTGCCTGGGCGGCACGGGTGCTGGCGGGGGGGCTGGCGGCGCTGATCCTCGCCGCGCCCCTGCTCTGCGCGACCCTCCTGCCGCGCCTGCCCGCGCTCGAGGCCATCCCGCCGAGTGCCGCGCACCGCATCCTGATCTGGGATTTCGCGGTGGCGCGCATCGCCGAGCGCCCGCTGCTCGGCTGGGGCGGAGAGGCGAGCCGGACCATCCCGGGCGGGCGCGACCTCTTCGCGCCGGCGACGCTCGAGCGCTTCGGCCTGGCCTCCGAGGCGTCGCGCGCCTGGTTCGCGCGACCGGTGGCGCAGCGCCTGCCGCTGCACACCCACAACGCGGCCCTGCAGCTCTGGCTCGAGCTCGGCGCGGTCGGCGCGCTGCTCGGCGCCGGCGTCGCGGCGGCACTCGGCGCGCTAGCCGCGCGCGTGCCGCCTCCGCTGCTGCCGGCGGCGACCGGTGCCTATGCCGCCTCCGCCGTCATCGGGATGCTGAGCTACGGCGTCTGGCAGGAATGGTGGATCGGGATGCTGATCCTGCTGGTGGTCACCCTGGCGGCGCTCGGGGCCCGTCAGCCGGGGCCGAGCAGCGCCAGGTAGCGCGGCAGCACGGCGTCCCAGAGGAAGCCGGCGCGCACCCGCGCCGCCGCCGCCTCGCCCATCGCGCGCCGCCGCGCCGGGTCGCCGAGCAGCGCCGCCAGCCCCGCCGCGACCGAGGCCGGGTCGGCGCCGTCGCAGAGCAGGCCGGTCGCGCCGTCCTCCACCGCGTCCGCCGCGCCGCCGTCGCGCCCGGCGAGGGCCGGCAGCCCGTACCAGGCACCCTCCAGGTAGGTGATGCCGAAGCCCTCGACCGAGGCGCCCTCCCGCCGCACCGGCAGCGCCAGCAGGTCGGACGCGGCGTAGAGCGCGGCCTTGGTCGCGGCATCGACGCGGCCGAGGAAGCGGACCCGCCCGGCGACGCCGAGGCCGGCCGCGAGGCGCTCCAGCCGGGCGCGGTCCGGACCGTCGCCGGCGACAAGCAGGCGCAGCCCGGGATGGGCGGCGGCGAGCGCCGGGATCGCGCGCAGCACCATGTCCACCCCCTTGCGCGGCTCGAGCCGCCCGAGGCTGAGCAGGACCGGTCCGCCCTTTGGCCCGCCCTCCGCCCGCAACGCCGCGACGGCGGCGGGATCGGCCCCGGGCTGCGGCGGGATGGGCGGCGGCACCACGCCGAGGCGGGGGGTACGCCCCGTGGCCGGCAGCCAGGGCCGGACGAGATCCGCCGTGAAGGCGGAATTGGCCGCGATCGCATCCACCCGCGCGAAGGCCCGCCGCAGCCGCCAGGCCCGGCGGAGGCCGGCGCCGGGCGGCACCTCCATCCCGTGCGCCAGCACCAGCAGCGGCGCGGCGCGCGCCGCGGGCACCAGCTCGGCGGATTTCCAGCTGTCGGCGACGATCCCGGCGATGCCGCCCCCCGCCAGCAGCGGCAGGATGGCGCGGTGCTTGCGCCAGCGGCGCAGCGGCCGCGGCCCGCCGAAGCGGCGGAGCGCGCCATGGCCGGGGCCGGGATCGGTCCCGCCGCGGAGGTGGATGCGGTCGGCCAGCACCACCACGCGGCGGCCCGCGGCGACCAGCTCGCGCGCCAGCCCGCCCATCAGCACCTCGATCCCGCCCGTGTCGGGGGGGAAATTCTGCGTGACGATCAGGATCGTGCCGTCGCCCGCCACGGGTCCGGGCATCAGGGCCCCGGCGGGGGTGCGTGCCGCTCCGGCTCCAGCCGCGCCTTCAGGTAGGCGAGCAGCGGGAAGGCGCCGGTGCAGAAGGCCAGCAGCACGCCCCAAGCGCCCTCCCGGTAGCCCTTGCGGGAGACGTAGGACTTCCAGGCCCGGGTGAAGAAGCGCCGGACATTGGCCGCCAGCGAGCCGATGTTCCCCTGCGCCAGCAGGTCCCGCGCGCGGGCCGAGGAGTAGCGGTCGAGCCGCTTCAGCATGTCGGAGATGTCGCGGTCGACGTAATGCGCCAGCGCGCCGCGGGCCAGCCGAGGGCCCTCCGTGCCGGTCCAGTCGATCCCCGGATGCACGCGCTGCTCCCGCCACCGCTTCGCGCCGCGGCGGGAGAGGCGGGCGGTGGAGGTGGTGCCGAAGCTCGCCGCCCAGCCGTGCAGGACCAGCCGCTCGCCCACGTAATTGTCGACGCGCACCAGGTGGCGGCCGTGCGGGGAGGTGGCGATCACCTCCCGCACCTCCTCGGCCAGGGCCGGCTCGACGCGCTCATCGGCGTCCACCTCGAGGATCCAGTCGCCGGTGCAGGCGGCCAGCCCGGCGTTGCGGCGGCCGCCCTCCAGCTCCCAGGCGCCTTCCAGCACCCGGGCGCCGGCGGCGCGCGCGATCTCCGCGCTGCGGTCGGTGGTGCGGTCGAGCACGACGACGATCTCGTCGGCGAAGGCGAGGGCGGCGAGGCAGCCGGGCAGCCGCGCCTCCTCGTTGCGGGCGACGACCAGGCCGGAGAGGCGGGGGGCGGTCATGCGGGCACCTTGGTGGCGAGCAGCCGCTCGGCGCCGGCCAGCGCGGCCTCGACCGTCAGGCCGGGCATGGAATCGAGCCCGGGCGCGGTCGGGGAGGCGACGAAGGCGGCGCGGCGGCCGGCCGGGGCGTATTCCTCGACGCGGGAGGGCCCGAACAGCCCGAGCGTCGGCGTGCCGGTGGCCGCCGCCAGGTGCATCAGGCCGCTGTCATTGCCGACGAACAGCGCCGCGCGCGCCAGCACCGCCGCGACCTCGGGCAGGGCGAGCGCCCCGGTCAGGTCGAGCGCCTCGGCGCCGAGCGCGGCGATCACCGGGGCGGCCATCGCCGCCTCCTCCGCGCCGGGGCCGCCGAGGATCACGGCGCGCGCGCCGGGCAGCATCCCGTCCGGGGCGGAGAGGCGCCGGTACAGGGCGACGAAGCGTTCGGCCGGCCAGACCTTGCGGTGCCAGTTCGCGGTCGGGCCGAGGGCGATCCAGGGCGCGCCCCCCGGCGGCAGCAGGGACGCGGCGCGGGCGGCATCCGCGGCGGAGAACCAGGCGACCGGCAGCGGCGGCGGATCGAGGCCGAGCAGCGCGCCGAGATGCCGCGTCCGGTGCCCCGGGATCCTGCCCCCGCCCGGCGAGACGATCCGCCGGCGCGTCCAGACCATCCAGGAGAAGACCGAGGCGCGGAGATCGACCACCAGATCCCAGCGCGTGCCCGCCGCCTGGCGCCAGAAGCCGAGCCAGTGGAGGCGATACTTGTGCTTGCGCAGCACGATGGTCCGCACGCGGTTCGGCATGCGCGCGAACACGCCCTCGGCCACCGGGCCGCAGGCGATGGTCACCTCGGCCTCGGGGTGGCGGCGGATCAGCGCATCGAGGATGCCGGTCGAGAGCACGGCATCGCCGATCCGGGTGGCGGTGATGAAGAGGATGCGCACGACGGAACGGGTGGTAGAGGATCGCGCGGCGCCGCGCCATCCGGGGGCCGGGTCAGGCGCGGCCTTCGGGCATCCCCTGATTCTCTCGAGGGGGGACACGCCGCCGGGGCAAGGCAGATCGGGCAAGGGAAGGAATGCCCTTCCCCGAAACCCCAACCCACCTTTTTCCGCTCCCCTCCGGCTTTCCCGCGCGTCGAGGCGGAAGCGCCAAGGCACGGATCCGAACGCCGCACGAAAAGGGGCAGAAGGAGACGAGGGGTCGCCGCAGACGGCGATGGGAGGATACCTTCTCCCCGGCCTAGGCTGCCGCGACACAGGCGACGCCCTTCCCCCGTTGGCCCAGGCGGCTCAGGTGACCGCCCCGCGCCTGCCGAAGCGCGGATCGCGCCACTCGCCGCTGTCGAGCACGGCGCGCAGCTGCTCGACCGCGTCCCAGACATCGACGAAGCGCGTGTAGAGCGGGGCGAGGCCGAAGCGCAGGATGTCGGGCGCGCGGAAATCGCCGACCACGCCGCGCGCGACCAGCGCCTGGACGATCCCGTAGCCGCCGCCGCCTGCGCATCGCAGCGAGACCTGGCTGGCGCGCCGCGAGGCCTCGCGCGGGGTCGCGACCGAAAGGCCCAGGCCGGCGCAGCGCCGATCGACGAGGTCGATGAACAGTCCGCCCAGCGCCAGCGATTTCGCCCGGAGGGCCGCCATGCCGCCCAGCGGCTCGGCGGCCAGCAGGGTCCGCACCCCCTCCTCCAGCGCCGCCATGGCAAGCGGGCTCGGCGTGCCGCAGAGGAAGCGCGCAATGCCCGGCGCGGGCTCATAGCGGTCGGCGAAGTCGAAGGGGCTGGCATGGCCGAGCCAGCCGCGGATGGAAGGCATCGCCCGGTCGGCGTGGCGCGGATGCAGCCAGAGGAAGGCCGGCGCGCCAGGCCCGCCATTCAGGAATTTGTAGCCACAGCCGACCGCCGCATCCGCCCCGGCGCCGAGCAGGTCCACCGGCACCGCGCCGGCCGAATGCGCGAGGTCCCAGAGCATGAGCGCACCGGCCGAATGCGCCGCCGCGGTCATGGCGCCCAGGTCGTGCAGCGCGCCGGTGCGGTAATCCACCTGGGTCAGCATCAGCAGGGCGACGTCGCCTTCGGCGAGGCGGCCGGGGATGGAGGCCGCCTCGACCGTGACCAGGCGGAGGCCGCGCTCGGCCGCCACCCCCTCGGCGACGTAGAGATCGGTCGGGAAATTGCCGCGCTCCGAGAGGATCACCCGCCGGCCCGGCGCGGCGAGCCCCAGCAGGGCGCCCAGCAGCTTGTGCAGATTGACCGAGGTGCTGTCCGCGGCGACCGC
This sequence comes from uncultured Acetobacteraceae bacterium, assembly GCA_964564645.1. Classification (GTDB taxonomy): domain Bacteria; phylum Pseudomonadota; class Alphaproteobacteria; order Acetobacterales; family Acetobacteraceae; genus CAZMCV01. The sequence continues at coordinate 5,089 of CAZMCV010000082.1, read as the reverse complement.
CTGCCCCGGCCCCGCGCCGACCAGCCGCGCGATCAGGTCGCCGACCGCGAAGGGGGTCTCCATCCAGCCGGCGGCGTTCCAGCTGCCGATCAGCCCCGTGCCCCACTCCTCCGCGGCCACGCGGGCCAGGCGCGCGGGGGTCGTCCGCGGCAGCGGCCCGAGCGAGTTGCCATCGAGGTAGATGCGCCCCTGCGGCAGGTGGAACAGGTCGCGCAGCGGGGCCAGGGGGTCGGCGGCATCCATCGCCGCGCAGTCCGCGCGCGACGCCGCGCTCATGCCCCGCGGCGGCGCACCGCCTCCCGCTCCGCCTCGCGCTGCAGCGCCGGGGGCAGCAGCTCGTGCAGCCCCTCGAGGTCGCGCTCGGCGCGCAATGCCAGGAACAGCTTCGTCCCATCCTCCCGCTCCCCGAGCGGCACGGCGGTGAGCCCGATATCGGCATAGACCCGCAGCAGCCCCGGCCCGACCCGCCAGAAGGCCGGGTCGGCCCCGGCGCGCTCGCAGAGGTCGCGGAAGCGCCAGATGGCGGAGATCCGGTCCCGCTCCTCCCCCGCCGGGTCGCCGAGCGCCATCCACACCCCGTCGCGGCGGAGGAAGGCGAAGCCGGCGCGGCCGGCCTCCCCCAGCACCACCCCATCGGCCTGCTCCGGCACCATCGCCCCCATCCCGGCCAGCAGCGCGCGCGTCGACGGATCCCAGGGCAGCGGCGGCAGGCGGGCCGGGCGCAGCAGCCGCACCATGGCGACCAGCAGCAGCACCCCGGTCAGCCCGACCGTGAAGCGCAGGGAATCGGGGGCGACCTCGGAGATCACCACCCCCCACCAGGCGGTGTCCGAGACGCGGCCGCCATAGGCGACCAGCGCCAGGGTGATCCCGCAGACCGCGACCGCGACCAGCGGCGCCAGCGCCTGCGGCGACAGCGGCTCCCGCACCAGCCGCGCATGCCGGTAGAACGCGCCGCGGAAGGTGGACAGGAAGATCATCAGCAGCAGGTAGCCGCCCCACAGCCACCAGGCCTCGCCACGCAGCCAGGCGATGGCCGCGCCGTTCAGCAGCAGGAACAGGGTCGCCCACCAGGCGATGGCCAGGCGCCGCAGCAGCCCATAGGCCATGACCAGCAGCAGCGAGCCGACGACGGAGGCCGCGAAATGCGAAGCGATCGCCGCGCGCTGCCCCGCCCATTCCGCCAGCACCGTATCGGCGACGGGCAGGGAGCCGAGGAAGATCAGCACCGCCCCGGCAATCACCGCGAGGGAGGCGATGACCGGCACCTCCAGCGCCTGGGTCCCGGCGCCGAGGGCGGCGACCCGCGCGAAGATGCCGCGGCGCTGCGTCACCTCGAACCCGGCGAAGAGCGCGCCGGCGATGAACAGCGGCCCGATGTAGTAGTAGAGGCGGAAGACGAACAGCGCGCCGATCACCTCGGCCGCCGGCAGGTAGGGCTGCAGGCCGAGCAGGATCGCCCCGTCGAACACCCCGATGCCGCCCGGCACATGCGCCAGGATCCCGGCCGAGTAGGCGGCGAGGTAGATGCCGAGGAAGCGGAGGAAGGTCAGCCCCTCGGCCGCCGGCAGGAGCGCGTAGAAGATGGCGGCCGTCACCGCGACATCGACAGTCGCCAGCGCCACCTGCGTCAGCGCCATGCGCGGGCCCGGCAGGTCGATCTCATGCCCGAAGACGCGGATGTGCCGGACGAAGCGGCTGAGGACGACATAGGCGATGACGATGCCCCAGAACGGCACCGCCAGCGCCTGCAGTGCCCAGCGCGGCACATGGTCGCCGAACCAGGGCAGCACCTCGGGCTCGAACACCAGCACGGCACCGCCGAGCGCCATGCCGCCCAAGCCGAAGGTGAGGCTGGTGAAGCCCACCACCTTGGCGATCTCGACCGGCGAGAGCCCCCAGGCGGAATAGAGCCGGTAGCGCACCGCCGCGCCGGAGACGGCGGCGAAGCCGAGATTGTGGGCCAGCGAATAGCCGCAGAAGGAGGCGAGGAAGGAGCGCGGCCAGGACACCGGATGCCCCGCATAGGCCGAGCCGAGCTTGTCGTAGACCGCGAGCACCAGGTAGGCGAGGACGGTCAGGCCCCCCGCCACCCAGAGGGCACGGACGGTGATCGCGTCCATCGCCGCGCGGATCTCGGCGACCGAGAGGGTGCGGAATTCCCGCTGCACCACGTAGACGGCGCCGAACAGCAGCAGGACGCCGAAGAGCGCCGGCCCGTGGCGGCGCAGCCAGGCGAAGCGCTTCGGAGCCGGGGGCGTCGCAGGCGGTTCCGTCACCCGGCGGCCTCGGCCGCTTGCCGCGCCAGGGCGGATTCGATCAGGCCGATGGTGCCGGGGATGCCGTAGAGGGCGATGAAGCCGCCGAAGCGCGGCCCCTCCGCCTGGCCGAGCAGGACCTGGTAGAGGCAGCCGAACCAGTCGCGCAGGCTGGCGAAAGCGTGGCGCTTGCCGATGTCGTAGAGCAGGGCCTGCAGCGCCTCGGCATCGGCATCGGCGGGCTGGGCGCGAAGCGCCTGCACCAGGTCCTCGAGCGCGGCGCGCTCGAGCGGCGTCGGGACGCGGTGCTGCTTCTCGGGTTCGACGAAGTCGCGCCAATAGGCGATGGCGTGCTCGACCAGGCGGGCCAGCATCGGCTCCGTCTCGGGGCTGGCGCCGGGGGCGTAGCGGCGCAGGAAGCCCCAGAGCACCTCGGGGTCGTCGGTGCCGACGACGGCGGCGAGGTTCTTCAGCAGGCCGAAGGAGACCGGGCTGGCCGACCCGTTCGGCAGGCGGCCATCGTGCAGGTGGAAGGCCGGGTTGGCCGGGTCCGGCTCGGCGCGCAGCTTCTCGGCATGCGCCAGGTAGTCGTCGATCGCGCGCGGGATGACGTCGTAGAACAGCCGCTTGGCGCGGGTCGGCTGGCCATACATGAAGAGGCCGAGGGATTCCGGCGGTCCGTAGCGCAGCCATTCCTCGATGGTCAGGCCGTTGCCCTTGGACTTGCTGATCTTCTGCCCCTTCTCGTCGAGGAACAGCTCGTAGGTGAAGCCGACCGGGGGCTGGCCGCCGAGAACGCGGCAGATCTGGCCGGAGAGCTTCACCGAATCGATCAGGTCCTTGCCCGACATCTCGTAGTCGACGCCGAGCGCGTACCAGCGCAGCGCCCAGTCGGCCTTCCACTGCGCCTTGCAGTGGCCGCCGGTGATGCGCGTGCCGTGCCGCCTGCCCGTCTCCGGGTCGGTCCAGACCAGCAGATCGTCGTCCGGCCGGACCTCCTCCATCGGCACCTGCATGACCACCCCGGTCTCCGGGTGGATGGGCAGGAAGGGGGAATAGGTCGCGCGCCGCTCCGGCCCGAGGGTCGGCAGGATCACCGCGCGCACCTGCTCGTGCAGCGCGGCCATGCGCAGCAGCGCGGCATCGAAGCGGCCGGAGCGGTAGTAGGCCGTGCTCGACGCGAACTCGTACTCGAAGCCGAACTGGTCGAGGAAGGCCTGCAGGCGGGCATTGTTGTGCGCGCCGAAGCTGGGGTGCGTGCCGAAGGGGTCGGGGATGGCGGTCAGCGGCTTGCCGAGATGCCCGGCCAGCAGGTCCTTGTTCGGCACGTTGTCCGGAACCTTGCGCAAGCCATCCATGTCGTCGCTGAAGGCGAGCAGGCGCGAGGGCAGGCCGGTGATGCGCCCATAGGCGCGGCGCACCCAGGTGGTGCGCGCGACCTCGCCGAAGGTGCCGATATGGGGCAGGCCGGAGGGGCCGTAGCCGGTCTCGAACAGCGCCCCGAGCGGATCACGATCCTTGCCCGAGGCCGCGATCCGGTCGGCGACCTTGGCGGCTTCCTCGAAGGGCCAGGCCTTGATGGCGCGGAGGGCAGGATTGGCTTCGGACATGGCTCGGCAGATGGCAGGCGGGGCGGGTGGGGTCAACGCGCGGCGAAGGTTCTGGGCGGGCGGCCCACATGATAACAGTTATCCGAACCGCGAGGAGGATCCCACCATGCCCCGCAGCTTCGCGCTCGGTGCGCATTTCGAGACCTTGATCGACGCGCTCGTGAAGGGCGGCCGGTACAACAACGCCTCCGAGGTGGTGCGGGCGGGGTTGCGGCTGCTCGAGGATGCGGAGGCCGAGCGGCGGCGGCGGGTGGAGGAGACAAGGGCCTCGATCGAGGAGGGGCGGCGCTCCGGCGTGCTGCTGACCGAGGAGGAGGTGTTCGGCCCGCTTGAGGCTGAGATCGCCGCCCTCGCGGAGCGCGCCGACAGGTGACCACGCGTCCGCCTCTCTTTGCCCCGGCGGCAAGGGCGGATCGGCGCGGCATCGGTCTCCACATCGCCCGTGACCATCCCGTGCGCGCGGCCAGTTTCGTTGCCGAGTTGCGCGCGCAAGGCCGCAACCTGGCCGTCCAGCCAGGAAGGCACCGCCTGAGGGAGGAATTCGGCCTCGGGATCCGGGTCGCCATCCCACGCGCCTACCTGATCCTCCACGCAATCCGCGACGATGGCCGCGTCGTCATCGAGCGGGTCCTGCACGGCGCCCGCGACCTCGACCACCTCCTCGGCGACTGACCCCAACCGCGCATGGCGCCCTTGCGTCGTTCCCGGTGGTTTCCCCAACCGTCCTGGGCTAGACCCGCCGGCGGCGCGGCCCGCGGGCCGCGCCATGATCTTTGGACAGAGGACAGGTGTCATGCGGGTCGGCGTCATCGGCGCGACGGGAGCGGTGGGCAAGGAAATCGTGGAGGTGCTCGGCAAGCGGCGCTTCCCGGTGACCAAACTCAAGCTCTTCGCCTCGACGCGCAGCGCCGGCACCGCCCTGCCCACGCCCTGGGGCCCGACCACCATCGAGGCCTTCACGCCGGAGGCCGCGCGCGACCTCGACCTCGCGCTGCTCGCCGTCTCCGGCGACTTCGCCAAGGCGCATGCGCGCAACCTGGCGGCGGCCGGCGTCGCGGTGGTGGACAATTCCTCCGCCCTCCGGCTGGAATCCGACGTGCCGCTGGTGGTGCCGGAGGTGAACGCGGACGCGATCGGCGACCACCGCCTGATCGCCAACCCGAACTGCACCACGGCGATCCTGGTCGTGGCGCTGGAGCCGCTGCGCCAGGCCTTCGGCCT
>CAZMCV010000081.1:0-18630 GCA_964564645.1 uncultured Acetobacteraceae bacterium | reverse complement strand
TCATCGACTGCATCTCGCCCTGCGTCGCCTTCAACAACCACGAGGGCAGCACGAAATCCTACGACTACGTGCGCGAGCACAACGACGCGGTGAACCGCCTCGACGTCATCTTCGGCCGCGCCGCGCTGACCGCCGACTACGCGCCGGGCACGGTGCAGGAGGTGACGCAGCATGACGGCACGACCTTGCGCCTGCGCAAGCTGCACGAGGATTACGACCCGTCGGACCGCGTCGCCGCCATGCACTACCTGCACGAGCACAAGGCGAGGGGCGAGATCGTCACCGGCCTGCTCTATGTCGAGGCCGATGCCGAAGATCTGCATGACCACATGGGCACCGTCGCGCTGCCGCTGAACCGGCTGGACGATGCGGCGCTGGTCCCGGGGTCGCGGGCGCTCGACGGGGTCAACGCCAGCCTGCGCTAGCGTGACGCTTCCGCAGTCCGCTTGCGGACGCCCGGGGCAGGACATCCGCTCGAACGCGGGATCGCGGGCGGGGCGGTCCCGCCAGGTGCCGCCGGCCCGGGCTCAGCGGGTCCGGCCGGCGCAGCCCTGGCGCAGATAGGCCCTTTCGGACCAGTCGATCCAGCTGCCCTGCTGCCAGCGGAACATCGCATCCGCGCATCGCCGGTCGATGGACGGCGCGGCGGGGCGCGAGGCGACGCGCCGCGGTGGCAGGGGCGGCGGCTCCGCGACGGGCGGCGGCGGTTGCCCGGCAGAGACCGGCTCCGGTGCGGGCGCCGGCGGATCTGGCGCGAGGGCGACGATCTCAGGCGGCGGGACGGCGGCCGGCGGGTCGGGTTCGATCGCTTCCGCCCGCGGCGGGAGCTCCGGAAGCGGCGCGACCGCCTCGAAAGGCGAGTGGGTGCCGCCCGGCGTCGCGGTCCAGGCCAGCACCCCCGGCGCGTCGGCGCTGCCGGGCGGAGCCAGTATCCGGCCGGAGACCACCCCTGCCACGAAGATCAGCACGCCGACGACCCATTCCGCGCCGCGTCGGCGTCCCGCTGCCTCGCGCGGTGCCCGCCCACGGCGCGTTCCGCCGCCCAGGCCAAAGCTCGGCCACGGCTCTGCGCCCCCGTGCCGGGCTTCCGTCGCCATCCATGCCGGGTCGCCGGCCAGCGCCTCGCGGACGGACGCGATCCAGCCGGCGCTGCCATCTTCCATGGGCGGCGACAGGCTGGCGAAGGCGGCGGCGAGGCGTTGCGGCAGGCGCCCCCACTCCGCGGTCTCGATGCGCAGATGCGCGATCGGCAGGGAGTCCGCCGCCGCCTGGTCCAGCCCCGCGCCACCGGCCAGCAGGCGGCGAAGCCGCCCCTCGGCATTCGGCGTGAGACCGGGGGCCACGTCGACCAGCGCGATCCCGACCTGCGGATGCGCCAGCACGAGGCACCCGGTCGCTCCCGTCAGCGCCTGGCGGCAGCGCCCGATGGCCTGCCACCCATCCGGAAGGTGGCGCTGACCGGCATCGTCCCGCTGCCGCGAACCGGCCGCTGCGGGGTGGCGCGTATCCTGATCCATCCGCCGGAGCCCCCGGGACCCTGGCGACAGGCCAGGCTCCCAGGGGTCAGAACGATCCATCTCCTGCCGCGTTGCACCCGGCCGCGGCGACGGCCGACGCTGGCTCGGCAGGGGGATTGCCGCGCGGATCCGTCCGGTCCGGGGGACCGCCAGCCGCTACAGGTCGGCGCGCCAGATCCAGAGGCCGATCGCCGCGGCGACGGCGGCGCCAAGGGCGATCGCCCCGGCGCCATCCGCCTGCAACTCGCGCGCGATCGCCGTCCACAGCGCCAACACGCCGATGGCCACGGCGATGCCGCCGACCAGCGAGGCGCGGGACGTCTTGATCTCGCCGCCATCGAGCGGCGCGATGGGGCCGGCCATGGCGCGGCTCACTCCGCCGCGGCGGCGGCGGGCCTCGGCCGGCCGGCGCGCGGGTCGTCATGCGTGTGCTTCACGCGCTTCAGGTCCCGCCGCACATGCGCGGTGGAGTAGCCATTTAAGAGATGCCCCAGCAGCCCGGCCTTCAGGTCGGAGGTGCCGAAGGCCCAGTCGGCGATCGGATAGGTCAGGTTGAAGTTCCGCTCCATCATGATCGCCGTGTTGTGGTGCGCGGCGTGGTGGCGGCGGATGGTGTTGATGAAGGGGATGTGCCGGACGATCCGGTCATCCTTCACATGGCAGCAGAAATGGAAGAACTCGTAGTTCAGGTAGATCGCCGTGTTGGTGATCAGCAGCAGCCAGCCGGCATCGGGCAGGCCGAGCCAGCTGAGGATTGCTGCCGGCACCAGCGACATCGCGAGGAAGGCGACCAGCGCGTAGGGGGGGAAGAACACGATGCGGAAGTCGCGCACCCCGTCGATGGTGTACTCGTTCTCGGTGAAGAACTGGTGGTGCGCCAGGGTGTGGCGCTTGTAGATGCCCATCAGGCCGCGCACCGGGCGATGCATGACGTATTTGTGGATCCACCACTCGAAGGTGTTGGCGCCGAGGAAGGCCACCGGCACGACCAGCCATTCGTACCAGGCGGGGGCGGCGACCTGGCGCGCGAAGTACCAGATGGCGGAAAGGCCGATGGCGTAGATCAGCGCCACATGCACCCAGCCATGGTAGAGCCGGCCGATCTTGCTGCGGAAATCCTCGCGGAAGACCTGCTGACGGCGCGACAGGCGGGCGCGCTTGGCGGCCTCGACCTCGCTCAGGCTGGCGGCGTTCATGCGTCTCTCCCCGGGGGGGCTGCTTCGGCGTCTGATATATCAAGGCCCGCCGCCACCCGTCCACCTTGCCCGGTCACGCATCCGGCCCGACCGTCGCGCGGGTGAAGCGGTCGATATAGTCCAGCAGGCGGTCGGACGCCGCGGCGGCCTCCTCCGGCCGGCCATCGGCGATCGCGCGGGCCATCGCCGCATGCGCCGCCGCGGCCTCGTGCAGATCGGCGTTGCGCCGCCAATGGATGAACCAGAAGCGGCGCGACAGGCCGTGCAGCAGCACCATCGTGGCCTCGGCGAACTCGTTGCGCGCCGCCTCCAGCACCAGCAGGTGCAGCGCGCGGTCGAGGCGGAGGAAGGCCGTCTCGTCCTGCGCGGCGCCGCAGCGCTCCATGCCGGCGGCGATGTCGCGCAGCCGCGCGCGCTGCCCGGCCTCGGCGCGGCGCGCGGCGGCGCGGGCGCAGAGCCGGTCGATCTCGCGCCGCACCTCCAGAAGGCGCAGCTGCTCCCCGACATCGACCGGCGCGACGACGACGCCCCGGCGCGGCAGGATGCGCACCAGCCGCTCGCGCGCCAGGCGCTGCAGCGCCTCGCGCACCGGGGTGCGGCCATAGCCGAAGCGGGCGGCGAGCTGCGCCTCGCTCACCGCCTCGCCGGGGCGGAGCTCGAGGGTCACGATCGCTTCCTCGACGCTGCGATAGGCACGCTCCGTCAGGGTGTCGTCCGCGACACCCACCGGCGATACGTCCCGCAGATCCGGGGGCTGGGAGTTGGGGCGGCCTGCCGCGGCCGCACGACGGGTCAGCAGTGTGTCTGGCATCCTCGACGCCCCATCGGCCAGAAGCATGCCGATGCGCAAGCGCAGTCTTACCGCAGCGCAGCGAAAGGCAACCCCTTGACGGTCTTGGTCCGCTGCATCACAGTGCCATCGCACTCGTATATCACGGGGCCAGCCGCCGAGTTTAGGGAGCGAATGCGATAGGGCGTGAGGTGCGATCAACGCACCCGCGCCCTGTTTCGTTTCCCGCGGGTCGGCCCGCTCAGTGGGCCTTGACCAGCGCCGCCTCCGCCGCGAGGCCGAGGCACGTCTCCATCTGGGCCCGCAGGCGGCGCGGATTGCGGTGCTGCCGGAAGCTTTTCCGCAGCGCCGCCTCGGTCGCCGGATCGAGGTCCGGCAGATCCTCCGGCCGGCAGCCGAGGCTGGCCGCCACCCCGTCGCGCAGCCCCGCGGCGATCCGGTCGAAGGCGCTGGCCTGCGGCGGCGTCACCGCATGCACCGAAAGGCGGGAGAGCAGCGGGGCCGGGATGCCGCGCGTGTCGTTCGCCGCCATGATCCAGACGATGTGGCGCAGATCGGCCGGCGTGCGCAGGCATTCGTCGAACCAGGACGCCGCGCTCTCCGGCTCGATCATGGCCAGCAGGGTGTCGTGGACGCGGCCATTGCTCTCGCGCTGGCCGCCGGCCTTCTCCACCTCGTCGAGGAACAGCAGCGGGTTGGGCACGCCGAGGCGCGCGACCTCCGAGACCGGCCAGGCGGGGGTGGCGCCGCTCCAGCCCCTGGCGGTGCCCTGGAGGCAGCGATTGTCGGTCGCCCCGCCCAGGTTCAGCGCGCCGAAGGGCAGCCCGAGCGCGGCCGCCACGCGGCGCGCGAACCAGGTCTTGCCGACACCCGGCGGGCCGACCAGCAGGATCGGCCGGAGCCGCGGCGAGGGCCGCCCGGCATGCGCCGACAGGGCAAGGGCGCGCCGGATTTCCGCCAGCGGACCGGCGAAGGAGGGAGCGGTCTCGGCGAGCCCCGCCAGGCGCACCAGGGCGTCGGGGACCACCGCGTGCAGCGGCAGGGCCTGGGTCAGCGGCAGGTAGCCCTGCCACTCCGCCCGGTCATTCGGCGGGTCGAAGGGCTGCAGCACCACCACCTCATGGCCCGGGCCGGCGCCGAGGGCCGGGGCGGCGGCCGCGCCCTCGGCCTGCGGCGACGAGAACCGGGCATTCGCGGCCTGCTCCGCCGGCGCGCTCGCCAGCATGTCCGTCAGCCGCGCGGCCATCGACCGCCCGGTCTCGGGGCCCGGCAGGAAGCGGAGCCAGAGATCGGCCGAGAGGCGCGAGGCGAGGACGAAGCGCCGCAGCCTCGCCGGCGCCGCGCCGGGCTCGCCCAGCGCCCGGGCCTCGGCGTGCAGGCGGTGCTGCAGGGCCTCGATGCAGGCGAGCGCGGCCTCGCGGCAGAGCCGGCCGCCGCGCTCGGCGACGATGCGGGTGGCGGCGAGGATGAGGTCCGGCCCCCCGGCGAAGCGCGGGGCGATGGGCGCGAAGCCGGCGGCGAAGGCAAGGAGCCCCGCCTCGTCGCCGCGATGCGCCGGGCGTTCGCCGATGCGGGCGGGGAACAGGGGCGAGCGGAGGTGGTCGAGGAGCGCGTCCTCGAGGCGGTTCACCTCCGCGGGCTCGAGCGCCAGCCAGAGCCAGAGCGGGGGCTGGTCCGGCGTGCCGTGCAGCAGGGGGCCCGTTGCGGCGACAAGGGGGTCGGAATGGCTGTCGGGCACGGAGGGGTACCTCGCCGGTGGATGCTCACGGAATAGTGAATACAAAATCTCAAATCAATCAAGCGGCATCTCGCGCCGCTGAACTTCCGGAGCCGCAACAATAGCGCGCGCCGGCAGGGCTGGCACGCCCCCATCGCGCCCGGCGGAAATGCCCGCCCGGGTCAGGGAAGGCGGAGAGAGCGGATCCGCGAAGGCGCGCCCGCCGGGATCATGGGGCAGCGCCCGCCCCGAGCGGGCCCCGCCGCGCCGGCGCTCAGAGCGTGTGAGAACATGAAAGTTGTGAAAGCATGCCCTTTGGAATGATTGGGAGATTTCCTCCAGGATCGGGGCTGACGGGGATTCCTTCCCAGACTCTCAGAGCCCGGAGACGCCGAGCACCCGCCCGGCCACCGCGTCCAGCCTCGCCAGCAGCACCGGATCGCGCATCTCCGGGGCAGTGATGACGGCGTTGTCGAGCGCCCGGTCGCAGCCGGCCGGGCAGGGGCCGCGCCGCCCCCCGAGCGTCGGCACCACGGCGGTCACCAGGGCGCGCGCCTTGTCGGCATTGCCGAACAGCACCTTCACCACCTGCTCGACCGTCACCGCGTCATGGTCCGGGTGCCAGCAGTCGAAATCGGTGACCATCGCGACGGTCGCGTAGCACATCTCCGCCTCCCTCGCGAGCTTGGCCTCCGGCATGTTGGTCATGCCGATCACGCTGCAGCCCCAGGACCGGTAGAGCTCGCTCTCCGCCTTCGTGCTGAATTGCGGGCCCTCCATGACGAGGTAGGTGCCGCCGCGCGTCACCGGCAGCGACAGACCGCGCGCCGCCGCCTCCAGCGCATCGCCGAGCCGCGGGCAGACCGGATGCGCCATCGAGACATGCGCGACGCAGCCCGCGCCGAAGAAGGTCTTCACGCGCGCGAAGGTGCGGTCGATGAACTGGTCGACGATGACGAAATGCCCGGGCGCCAGCTCCTCCCGCAGCGAGCCGACGGCCGAGAGCGAGATGATCTCGGTCACGCCCGACCGCTTCAGCGCGTCGATATTGGCGCGGAAATTCAGCTCCGACGGCGGCACCGGATGGCCGCGGCCATGGCGCGGCAGGAAGACGCAGCGCACGCCGCCGAGCCGTCCGAACAGCAGCTGGTCGGAGGGCCGGCCCCAGGGCGTCGGCACCTCGCGCCATTCCCGCTCCTCCAGCCCCTCGACGTCGTAGAGGCCGGAGCCGCCGATCAGGCCGATGACGGGTTCGATGGAGGCGGCGTCGGGCATGCGCTGGGGGCCTTCCGGAAGGTGAGGGGTGCGGCGGCTTCCTATCAGGGCGCCCCCCGCCTGTCGCGGCGCGGCTTCCCAGGGCGCCCGGGACGGGTCCATGATCGGCGCCTGGGATGGAGACGCAACGGCCATGACAGCTTTGCGCAACAGCACCGGCTTCCGCCACATCGCCGTCGAGCGCATCGCCGGCAGCCTCGGCGCCGAGATCACCGGGGTGGACCTCTCGCGCGACCTGCCGGAGGAGGTGCTGGCCGAGATCCGCCAGGCGCTGCTCGACAACCTGGTGGTCTTCTTCCGCGACCAGCGCCTGACGCCGGACCGGCAGCTCGCCTTCGCGCGGCGCTGGGGGGAGATCCACCTGCACCCCTACATGCAGGGCATGCCGGACTTCCCGGAAGTGCTGGAGATCCGCAAGACCCCGGCGGACAAGAAGAATTTCGGCGGTTCCTGGCATTCCGACCAGATGTTCACCGCGCGCCCCGCGATGGGCACCATGCTCTACGCGGTGGAGGTGCCGCGGGCCGGCGGCGATACGCTCTGGACCAACCAGTACCTGGCCTATGAGAGCCTGTCGCCGGGGATGCGGCGCATGCTGGACGGGCTGCGCGCCGAGAGCCGGGGCGACAATTTCCGCGGCCATGACGGCAAGTCGCGCAAGGACTACTACGCCGACAAGATCAGCATGCGGGTGAAGGACCCGGGCGAGGTGCAGACCGTCACCCTGCACCCGCTGGTCCGCACCCATCCCGAGACGGGGCGGAAGGCGCTCTTCATCGGCGGCCATGTCCACCGCTTCGAGGACATGACGGAGGCGGAGAGCCGGCCGCTGATCGACTTCCTGATGGAGCACTCGACGCGGCCCGAGTTCACCTGCCGGTTCCGCTGGCAGTCGGGCTCCATGGCCTTCTGGGACAATCGCTGCACCCAGCACTTCGCCATCAACGACTACCCGGCGGAGACCCGGGTGATGCACCGCGTGACGATCTGCGGCGACGCGCCGTTCTGAGGGGCGGCGCGCCGGGTCAGGCGGCGAGCGCGTCGAAGGCGCCGGCGCTCGCGGCGTCGCTGAGGTCGCGCGCCATGCCGGCGACGCCGCGCGAGGCGGATTGCAGGTTGGCCGAGATGTCGCTGGTGACGGCCGTCTGCTGGTCCACCGCGCTCGCCGCCATGGCGACGGCCTCCTGGATGGCGCCGAGCGAGCGGCCGATGGTGCCGAGCGTCTCCACCACCTCCCGCGACGCGCCCTGCATGTCGGCGATGTCGGTCGAGATGCGCTTGGTCGCGTCCGCGGTCTGGGTCGCCAGCATCTTCACCTCGGACGCCACCACGGCGAAGCCCTTGCCGGCCTCGCCCGCGCGCGCCGATTCGATGGTGGCGTTCAGCGAGAGCAGGCTGATCTGCGACGCGATCTTCTCGATCATCTGCACGATCTCGTCCATCGACTGCGCCGCCTCGGTCAGCTTGCGCGTCGCCGAATCGGCGGCGCTGGCGCGCTTGTGGATGTCCTGCACCATGGTGCGGGAATGGGCCATGCTGCGGGCGATCTCCCCGACCGAGGCGGTGAGCGCCTCGGTCGCCGCCACGACCGCCTGGACGCTGCCCAGCGTATCGCCGGCCGAGGCGGCGGCACGCCGTCGCGCCTCCACCTGGCGCGTCGTGTCCGTCGCGTACTTCACGATCTTGAAGGGGTGCCCGGTGGCGTCGAGGATCGGCGTGTAGGTCGCGCGGATCCAGACCTCGCGGCCGCCCTTGGCCATGCGGCGATACTCGCCGGCCAGCGCCTCGCCTGCCCGCAGCCGGTTCCAGAAGGCCGCGTAGTCGCGGCCCGCGGCCTCCTCCGGCAGGACGAAGAGGCGGTGGTGCCGGCCGCGCACCTCCTCGAGCGTGTAGCCCATCGCGTCGAGGAAGATCGTGTTGGCGTGCAGCACATGCCCCTCGAGGTCGAACTGGATCACGGCCTGGGAGCGGCCGATCGCCTCGAGCTGCCCGACGAAATCGGCCGTCCGCTGCCGCTCGGCGGTGATGTCGGTCGCGTATTTCACCACCTTGAAGGGGCGGCCGACGGGATCGAGGATCGGCATGTAGGTCGCGCGGATCCACACCTCCCGCCCGCCCTTGCCGATGCGGAGGAACTCGCCCGCCTGTGCCTCGCCGCCCCGCAGGCGGGCCCAGAAGGCGGCGTCGTCGGTCGCCGCCGCCGTCCGGTCCGGGACGAAGACGCGGTGATGCCGCCCGACCACCTCGCCGGCCGCATAGCCCATCGCCTCGAGGAAGATGCGATTGGCGTGCAGGATCTTGCCGTCGAGGTCGAACTCGATCACCGCCTGGCTGCGGTTGATGGCCGCGACCTGGCCGGCCGCATCGGCATCGGCCAGCTTGCGGGCGGTGATGTCGCGCGCGAGCTTGACGATGTGGTGGACGCGGCCGCCGCGCCCGCGGACCGGGTTGTAGGAAGCCTCGATCCAGACCTCCCGCCCGTCGCGGGCGATGCGCCGGAACTCCCCGGTGCGGGCCTCGCCGCGGCGGAGCCCCTCCCAGAAGGCGGCATAGGCGGGGCTGGCTGCCTCGACGGGATCGACGAGCATGCGGTGGTGCTGCCCGACGAGGGCGCCTTCGGCGTGGCCGAACAGCCGGGCGAAGTGGTCGTTCGACCGCCGGATCAGGCCGTCGGGATCGAACTCGACGATTGCGTGCGACAGGGAAAGCGCATCAAGCGTGGCGCGGGCGGCGCGCCATGGCTCGATCCAGGCCATGGGAGGATCCATCCTTGCGGAACGCCGCGCCGGTCATGGCACTGCATTGTCGGGCCCGCACAGGGTAGGCGAGGGTGGTTAAGGCATCCGCACCGGCCGCCACCCGGGCGGCGGCGGCGGCGGCAACGAAAAAGGGGCCGCCCGAAGGCGGCCCCTGGCAGGGATCGGGGCGCGGCGACCGCCGGCCCGAGGTCCGTGAACGGACCGGGGCTGCGAAGGCATGCCCTGCGGCGTCGGCAGGGATGACCCTCCGATGCCGGGGCCGGCGGGCATTCCTTCACGTACTCTCAGTGCAGGCCGGACCAGACCTTGCGCTTCACGGCATAGGCCAGGCCGCCGAGGATGGTGAGGAAGAGGATGATCTTCACCCCCATCTGCTTGCGCCGCTCCATCTCCGGCTCCGCCGCCCAGGCCAGGAAGGTGGCGACGTCATGCGACATCTGCTCGACGGTCGGCTTGGTGCCGTCGGTGTACTCGACCTGGCCCTCGCTCAGCGGCGCGGCCATGGCGATCTGGTGGCCCGGGAAGTACTTGTTGTAGTTCATGCCGCTCTGCATGGTCATGCCGGCGGGCGGGTCGGCATAGCCGGTCAGCAGGGCGTGGATATAGTCGGCCCCGCCCTCCCGCGCCTTGGTCATCACCGACAGGTCGGGCGGGTAGGCGCCGTTGTTCGCCGCGCGCGCCGCGTTCTCGTTCGGGAAGGGCGAGCGGAAGCGGTCGGAGGGCCGGCCCGGCCGCTCGAACATCGCGCCCTCGTCGTTCGGCCCGTCCGTCACCTCGAAGCTCGCCGCGATCGCCCGCACCTGCGCGTCCGACAGGCCGATCTCGGTCAGGTGGCGGTAGCTGAGCTGCTTCATGCCGTGGCAGGAGGAGCAGACCTGCTTGTAGACCAGCAGGCCGCGCTGCGTGGCGGCGCGGTCGAAGGTACCGAACAGCCCCTCGAAGGAGAAGCGGGCGTCGGGGATATGGATCGCCTCCCCGGCCGCCTGGGCGGACGGGGCGAGGGCGATCAGGCCGGCGGCGACCGCGATGGCGCGCAGGCTGGCACGGAACGCGGGCATGTCACGCCTTCTCCATCGGCTGGGCGGCCGCGCCGGCGGGAAGCGGCCCGCCGCCGGCCCCGCGCAGCACCGGCTTGGCGATGCTGTCGGGCAGGGGCAGCGGCCGCTCGAGCCGTCCGAGCAGCGGCAGGATCACCAGGAAGTAGAGGAAGTAGTAGGCCGTGGCCACCCGGCTGATGGTGACGTAGGGCTCCTCCGGCGGCATCCCGCCGCAGTACAGCAGCACGAAGAAGGACACGAGCCAGGCCAGCAGGAAGGGCCGCGCCAGCGGGCGGAACCGCATCGACCGCACCGGCGAGGTGTCCAGCCAGGGCAGCACGAACAGGATGGCGATGGAGCCGAACATCAGCACCACGCCGCCGAGCTTGTCCGGCACCGCGCGCAGGATGGCGTAGAACGGCAGGAAGTACCATTCCGGCACGATATGCGCCGGCGTCACCAGCGGGTTCGCCGGGATGTAGTTGTCCGGATGGCCGAGATAGTTCGGCGCGAAGAAGACCAGCGCGGCGAAGACGGCCAGGTAGGCGACCATCCCGACGCTGTCCTTGATCGTGTAGTAGGGGTGGAAGGGGATGGTGTCCTGCGGGCCCTTCGGGTCGATGCCGAGCGGGTTGTTCGAGCCCGTGATGTGCAGCGCCGCGACATGCAGGAACACCACGCCCACGATCAGGAAGGGCAGCAGGTAGTGCAGGCTGAAGAAGCGGTTGAGCGTCGGGTTGTCGACGCTGAAGCCGCCCCACAGCCAGGTCACGATGTCCGGCCCGATCAGCGGGATGGCCGAGAACAGGTTGGTGATGACGGTGGCACCCCAGAAGGACATCTGGCCCCAGGGCAGCACGTAGCCGAGGAAGGCGGTGGCCATCATCAGCAGGAAGATCACCACGCCGAGCATCCACAGCAGCTCGCGCGGCGCCTTGTACGATCCGTACCACAGGCCGCGCCAGATGTGGATGTAGACGACGATGAAGAACATGCTGGCGCCGTTGGCGTGCGCGTAGCGCAGCAGCCAGCCATAGTTCACGTCGCGCATGATGCGCTCGACGCTGTCGAACGCGTAGTTCACGTGCGGGGTGTAGTTCATCGCCAGGAAGATGCCGGTGGCGATCATGATCATCAGGTTGATCATCGCCAGGGCGCCGAAATTCCAGAAGTAGTTGAAGTTCCGGGGCGTCGGGAACGTCCCGTACTCCTTCTGCATCATGGTGAACACCGGCAGGCGGGAATCGACCCACCGGATCACCGGGTTCTGGAACTCGCTCTTGTGCAGGCCGATGGCCATTCTCTGGTGCCTCCGTCTCGCCGCCGGATCCGCTCCGGGGCGCCTTTCCAGGCGCCGCCCTGAGGCGCGGACCCGCTGCGGCTCAGCCGATGCGGATCTGGGTGTCGTTGGTGAATGCGTAATCCGGGACCGCGAGGTTCGCCGGCGCCGGGCCCTTCCGGATGCGCCCCGAGGTGTCGTAGTGGCTGCCATGGCACGGGCAGAACCACCCGCCATACTCCCCGCGCGGATCCGCCGGCTTCTGGCCGAGCGGCACGCAGCCGAGATGCGTGCAGATGCCGACCACGATCAGCCACTGGTCCTTCTGCACCCGGCTCTGGTCCGGCTGCGGGTCGGGCAGCTGCGACAGCGGGACCGCCCGTGCCTCCTGGATCTCCTGCGGGGTGCGGTGCCGGACGAAGACCGGTTTCCCGCGCCAGACCACGGTGACGGCCGAGCCGACGGCGATGGGTTTCAGATCCGCCTCGGTGGTGGACAGCGCCAGCACGTCGCGGGCCGGGTTCATCGAGTCGATGAAGGGCCAGGCGAGCGCGCCGACGCCGACCGCCGCGAAGGACCCCGCCACGAGGTAGAGGAAGTCCCGCCGGGTGCCGTCCTGTTCGGAAGGCGGCGACCCGTGCTGCGCCATAGTGTCGGCCATGCCTGCTCTTCGTCCCTGATCCGGGCCACGCCGAAACCCCGGAGCGGGGCGGGCGGGGGCCTGTACGACAATGCAGCGACCGTGCGGGGCGCGGAAGACCGCAACCGGCCCGCGCCCGCCTGCTGCGCCGCGGCGCATATAAAGGTAGGCTTCGCAAGGTGGCAATCCGCCGGGGCCGCCCGCGCCCCCCGCCTGGCGCGGGAAAACAACGATGGCGCGGGCGAAACCCGTCGCCGCCAGCCGGCATGGAGCCGAAATCCTTGAGCCAACGACCCGCCGCCCCGGCCGACCACCCCTTCGCCGCACCCGCCCGCGCCTGGTTCGAGACCCTGCGCGACCGCCTCTGCGCCGCCTTCGAGGCGATCGAGGACACGCTGGCCGGAGGGCCGCATGGTCACATGCCGCCCGGCCGCTTCCAGCGCACGCCCTGGGAGCGACCCGGCGAGGTCGTCACCGCGACCGGGGGCAAGCTCGGCGGCGGCGGGACCATGGCGGTGATGCGCGGCCGCGTGTTCGAGAAGGTCGGCGTGAACGTCTCGTCCGTGCATGGGGAGTTCTCCCCCGAATTCCGGCGCCAGATCCCGGGCGCGGAGGAGGATCCGCGCTTCTTCGCCACCGGGGTCTCCCTCGTCGCCCATATGCGCAGCCCCCGCGTGCCGGCCGCGCACATGAACACGCGCTTCATCGCCACCTCCCGCGGCTGGTTCGGCGGCGGCGGCGACATCACCCCCATGGTCCCGGAGGCGCCGGAGGCGCAGGCCGACGCGGCCGATTTCCACGCCGCCTTCCGCGCCGCCTGCGACCGCCACGACCCCGGCTACTACGACCGCTTCAAGGCCTGGTGCGACGAGTACTTCTTCCTGCCGCACCGCGGCGAGCCGCGGGGCCTTGGCGGCATCTTCTACGACTGGCTCGGCGACCGCACCCCGGGCCATGGCCCGGACCAGGATTTCGCCTTCACCCGCGAGGTCGGCCTGGCCTTCCTCGAGGCCTACCCCGCCATCATCCGCCGCCGCATGCACGAGCCCTGGACGGAGGCCGAGCGCGAACACCAGCTCGTCCGCCGCGGGCGCTACGTGGAGTTCAACCTGCTCTACGACCGCGGCACCATCTTCGGCCTGCGCACCGGCGGCAATGTCGAGGCGATCCTGATGTCCATGCCGCCCGAGGTGCGCTGGCCCTGACCGGCCCCCGGGGGGGCGGCCCGCCCGCGGCCGCCCTCAGCCGGACAGGGCCTGCGCGATGTCCCGCGCGGCCGCCATCCATTCGCGGGCGGTGCGGAACAGGGTGAGGAACTCGTAGGCCAGGAAGACCAGGCCGATCGCCACCAGCGCCGGGTGACGCGCGGCGACGCGGCCCGGCAGCCCCGCGATCCGGTCCGGCAGGGGCATCGTCAGCGCGACGGCCACCGCGGCCATCCCGATCGCCGCCCCCGCCAGCAGGTCGGACAGGTAGTGGTAGCCGAAGGCCAGGCGCGGAAGGGCGACGACGAGGAGGGCCCAGAGCATCGCAAGGGCGCCGAGCGGCCGGGAGGCGGCCCAGACCGCGGCCGCGATCGCGAAGGCCACCGCCGCCGTGTCCGAAGGGAAGGAGTTCACGTCGGCCAGCACGATCAGGGTGCCCTGGTCGGCGAAGGCGATCCCCTCCAACCCGCCATAGCGCGGCCGCGGGCGCGGCGGCAGCAGGGCCTGCAGCAGCTTGGTCACCCAGGGCGAGAGCAGCACCGCGCCGACGGTCCGGGCGATGAACTCCGGCCGGGACAGGCGGGCGGCGGCGCCGGCCCGCGGCCGGGCCCAGACATAGATCAGCAGCCCGACCGGCACCCCCATCCGGAGGGCGTCGTTCCCGATCACCAGCCGCAGCGCCCAGTCGATCCCCTGTGAATCGGCGAAGGCGGCGGTCACGGTCCGGGTGACGGCAAGGTCGATGGCGGCGAGCACGCCTCGTTCCTGATCCTCGATGGGCGCCGCGGGGGCGGGCCCGCTCCATCGCTGTCATCAAACCGCCACACAAGCCGCCAGGCCCGGCGCGCACCACACAACCCGGCGATCCGCCACCCGGCGCCATGGCGGACGGACCGGCGCGGCGCCGCCCGCGCGCCCCGCAGCCCTCGCCTCCGCGCCCGGCTCCGCTACTCTCCGGCCCGCCGATCGCAGGAGGACGCGCCATGCCGAGCACCATCGACCCCGCCGCCGCCCGGAGCGCCCGCTGATGCGCGCCGCCTGGTACGAGAAGAATGGCGGCTCCGAGGTGCTGACCCTCGGCGAGATGCCCACCCCCACCCCTGGCCCGGGCGAGGTGCTGGTGCGGCTGGCGACCTCCGGTGTGAATCCGTCGGACTGGAAGACGCGGCGCGGCTCGACCCGCCCCATGGCCTTCCCCCGCGTCGTGCCGCACAGCGACGGCGCCGGCACCGTCGAGGCGGTGGGCGAGGGTGTCGACCGCGCCCGCATCGGCGAGCGCGTCTGGATCTGGAACGGCCAGTGGAAGCGCCCCTTCGGCACGGCGGCGACCCATATCGCCCTGCCCGCCGCCCAGGCCGTGCCGCTGCCCGAGGGCACCTCCTTCGCCGAGGGCGCCTGCCTCGGCATCCCGGCGCTGACCGCGCTGCATGCGGTGCTGACCGATGGCGGCGTCGCCGGCCAGCGCGTGCTGGTCACGGGCGGCGCCGGCGCGGTCGGGCACTACGCGATCCAGTTCGCGCGCCTGCTCGGCGCGGCGCAGATCATCGCCACCGTCAGCGGCGAGGCGAAGGCTGCGCATGCGATGGCGGCCGGCGCCGATGCCTGCGTGAACTACAAGGCCGAGGACACGGTCGCCCGCGTGATGGACCTGACCAGGGGGCAGGGCGTCGACCGCGTCGTCGAGGTCGACCTGGCCGGCAACGGGCCGATGGTCCACCGCCTCGCCGCCTATGGCGCCGTGGTCGCCGGCTACGGCTCGAACGCGCAGGAGGCGGTGTTCCCCTTCTCGCCCACGATCATGAAGGGGATCGCGGTGCGCTTCTTCATCGTCTACGAGCTCTCGGCGGCGCAGCGCGCGACGGCGATCGGCGCGTTGCAGCCCTGGCTGGCGCGCGGGATGCTGAAGCATGCCGTCGCGGCGACGATGCCGCTGGCCGAATGCGCCGCGGCGCATGATTCGGTGGAGCAAGGGCGGCTGGTCGGCAACCTCGTGCTGGACTGCGCCGCGCCCTGACCCGGCGCGGGGTCGCCGAACGCCTCTCCGCCGAGATCCGCGCCGCGGCCGCGCGCCCTCCCCATCGGCGCGCGCCAGACCGGCTCGACGCCGGAGGGGCTGGTGGCGCGGCTGCGGCGGCGGCGCACACGGCGGATTCACCGCCACGGGGTTTCCTGGCCGTCCCGGCGGTGCCATGAGCGCGGCAACCGCCAACGTCCGGGAAGGTCCCTGCCCATGCGCCCCGATCCGCGCCGTCGCGCGCTCCTCCTCGCCGCCGCCGCGACCGCCCTGGCCCGGCCCGCCCTCGCCCAGGGCGGCGAATGGCCGCAGCGCACGGTGCGCGTCATCGTCCCCTGGCCGCCGGCGGGCTCCACCGACGTGCTGGTGCGGATCTACGCCGAGCGGCTGCAGGCCGCGCTCGGGCAGAATTTCGTGGTCGAGAACCGCCCCGGCGCCGGCGGCAACATCGGCATCGACGCGGTCGCGAAGGCGCAGCCCGATGGCTACACCATGGGCATCGCGGCGATCGCGCATTTCTCGATCAACCCCTTCCTCTATGCCCGCCTGCCCTACGACCCCGCGAAGGACCTGATGCCGGTCGGCGTGGCGTGGGAGCTGCCGAACGTCGCCGTGGTGCCCACCCAGCACAACCCGTCGAAGACGCTGGCCGAGTTCACCGCCTGGGCCAAGGCGAAGCCGGGCGGGATCACCTATGGCTCGCCGGGGGTGGGGACGACGCCGCACCTGTCGGGCGCGCTGTTCGGCGTGCGCGCGGGCTTCGAGGCGACGCATGTGCCGTTCCGCGGCGCGGCGCAGCTGATCCCGGTGATGCTGAACGGCCAGCTCGACTTCGCGCTCGACAACCTCGCCAGCTACGTCCCGGTCATCTCCGACGGCAAGATGCGGGCGCTGGCCGTCACCTCCGCGCAGCGCTTCCCGACCATGCCGGAGGTGCCGACCATGGCCGAGGCCGGGGTGCCGGACTTCGTTGTCACCTCCTGGCAGAGCTTCGTCTTCCCCGCCGGCACGCCGGACGCCGTGATCCGCAGGCTGAACGGCGCGCTGAAGTCCCTCAGCGAGGATCCGGCGATGCAGAAGCGCTTCCTCGACATCGGCGCCGGCATGGCCTGGTCGACGCCCGAGGAGGCGCGGGCGCGGGCCGAGCGCGAGAAGCCGATGTGGCAGGAGGCGGTGAAGATCTCGGGCGCGCGGGTGGAGTAGCGGCTCTCAGCCCTTCCGCTCCGGATCGTGGCTGTGGTGGACGTCGCGCTCGCCGCCGCCGCTGCCAACCCGGCTGCGCTCCGGATTGGTCGGCGCGCCGGGCTCGGGCGGGTGCGGGGCGCGGTCGCGCTGCGCACGGCCATGGCTGCCGCCCTGGTGGCTGCTGCCCGGCCCGCCCTCGTCGCGCCGGGTCTCGTGCTCGCCGCGCTGCTGCTTCGTCATCGATCAGCGGTCCTGCTGGTAGCCCTGGTGGTGCGTGCCTTGCCAGGTCGCGCCCTGGCGGCCCTGCTGCTGCGTGTTGCGGTCCTTCGACTCCGCGTTCTCCTTCGCCTTGTCGGGCGGCAGGGGGCCCTCGCCGGGGGTGTTGCCGCCGTGCGGCGACTGGTTGTCGGGCGGGACGGGCGGAAGATGGGCCTTGGACATGGTCGCTGCCTCCCCTCTTGGATCGCTTGCTGAGGGCTTCACAACGTCGGCCCGGAAGGGGCGTTCCGCCCCGCCCCCCTCGTCAACCCGTGGGCCGGGCGGCATAGGGGCGCCGATGCGCCCCGCCGCTCCCGCCCTCACCATGCTCGCCCGCCGCCGGGCGGAGCTGAACAGCCTCTTCGTCGACCACGCCTTCCTGCGCGTGGTCTGGCGCAATTGGGGCACGGTCGTCCCCGGCCGGCTCTACCGCTCCAACCACCCCACCCCCTGGCAGCTCCGCCTGGCCGCGCGGCGCCACGGGCTGCGCACGGTGATCAACCTGCGCGGCGAGCGGCCCGGCTGTGGCTCCGACCTGCTGGGGCGGGAGGCGGCGGACTGGCTCGGCCTGACGCATGTCGACGCGCCCTTCGAGAGCCGCGGCGCCCCCCACAAGGACCGGGTGCTGCGCCTGGCCGGCATCTTCCAGGGCATGGAGGAGCCGGCGCTGCTGCACTGCAAGTCGGGCGCCGACCGCACGGGGCTCGCTGCCGGCATCTGGCTGCTGCTGCAGGGCCGCCCCGTCGAGGACGCGCTGGCCCAGCTCTCGCTGCGCTACGGCCATATCCGCCAGGGCAAGACCGGCATCCTGGATGCGTTCTTCCTGGCCTATGCCGAGGCGGTGCGCGACCGCCCCAGGCCCTTCCTCGACTGGGTGCGGGAGGATTACGACGAGGCGGCGCTGCGGCGCGACTTCCGCTCCACCCCCTGGGCGGACCGGCTGGTCGACGGGGTGCTGCGGCGGGAATGACGGCGCCCGGGCCGGCACCGGCGCGGTCGACACACCGATGCCACAAAGGGGCTTTTTAGGACGTTTCGCCCGTGCCCGGCACGGCATGACCAGCGCCGCGCGCCTCGGGGGGGCGAAGCGTCGCGGCCAGGGGAACCGGACCGCATGCCGCGCCTGATGCTGGCCTTCTTCTGCTCGGGCTTCGCCGCCCTGCTGTGCCAGATCGTCTGGCAGCGGATGCTCGGCATCTTCGCCGGGTCGGACACGGTGAGTGCCTCCCTCGTCGTCGGCGCCTTCCTGGCCGGCCTTGGCCTCGGCTCCCTCCTCGGCGCGCGATGGGCGGACCGGCTGACGCCGCGCCAGGCGCTGGCCGGCTTCGCCCTGTGCGAGGCCGGGGTGGCGCTCTGCGCCCTGGCCTCCAAGCCCTTCCTCTATGACTGGCTGGCGCGGTCGATGGCGGGACGGGTGGACGGGCCGGAGGCGATCTTCGCCCTCTGCTTCGCCGGCCTGGTCCTGCCGACGACGCTGATGGGGGCCTCGCTGCCGCTGCTCTCCCGCGCGGTCGCCACCTCGCTCGACACGGTCGCGGAGCGGATCGCCTGGCTCTACGGGCTGAACACCGTGGGGGCGGGGCTGGGCGCGCTGCTCGGCGGGTGGCTGGTGGTGGGCAATCTCGGCTATCCGGGCGCGCTGGGCCTGGCGGCCGGCCTCAACCTGGTCGCGGCCGGGCTCGCGCTCGGGCTGCGGCCGGCGAAGCCGGACCCCGCCGCGCCCCGGGCGGCCCCGGCCGCCGCCGCGCCCCGGGCCGC
>CAZMCV010000080.1:0-18632 GCA_964564645.1 uncultured Acetobacteraceae bacterium | reverse complement strand
CTCGTCTGGGGCGAGGAGAGCGACATCCTCTCGGCGCACACCGTCGATGCGATGCGGCGGGCGCGGCCGGACCTGGCGCTCGTCGCCCTGCCCGGCACCGGCCATGCGCCGGTGCTGGAGGCGCCGGAGGCGCGTGCCGGGCTCGGACGCTTCCTGGACGCGCTGGCATGACGGCGGCGATCCCGGGGCGGGTCGCGCCGGGCTGGCGCGCTGCGGCCATCCAGGCGGTGCTGACCCTGGGCGGGGTCGGGCGGATGCGGCCGGGGCCCGGTACCTGGGGATCGGCGGTGGTGCTGCCGGCGGCGCTGCTTGGCCCCCTGCCCTGCCTGCTGCTGGCCCTGGCGCTCGCGGCGCTGGGCTACTGGGCGGTGCGGGCCGGGCTGCCGGGCGACCATGCCGGGCAGGATCCGGGCTGGGTGGTGGTGGATGAGGGCGCGGGCCAGTTGCTGGCGCTGGCCGCCCTGCCCGCCGGGGCGGGGCTGTCGGGCGTGCTGCTGGCCTTCCTGCTGTTCCGCGCGCTGGACATCCTGAAGCCGGGGCCGGTCGGCTGGGCGGATCGTCGCCATGGCCCGTCCGGGGTCATGCTGGACGATGTGATCGCCGGCGCGCTGGCCGGCGCGGCGATCCTGCTGCTGCGCGCGGCCTGGCCGGAGGCGCCGCTCTGATGCTGCCCGAGACGACGCTGGATGCGGCGCGCGACCTGCTGGCGGCGATGCAGGCGCGAGGGATGACGATCGCCACGGCCGAATCCTGCACCGGCGGCCTGATCGCCGCGGCGCTGACCGCGATCGCCGGCTCCTCCGCCGTGGTGACCCGGGGCTATGTCACCTATTCCAACGAGGCCAAGGCCGGGGTGCTCGGCGTGCCCCTGGACGTGATCGAGGGCTATGGCGCGGTCAGCGAGAGCGTGGCGCGGCGCATGGCCGAGGGCGCCCGGGCGCTGGCCGGCGTCGACCTGGCTCTGTCCTGCACCGGGATCGCGGGTCCGGGCGGGGCGACGCCGGGCAAGCCGGTGGGCCTGGTCTGGATCGGCGCCGCGGCCGCGGATGGGCGGGTGCTGGCGCGGCGCCATGTCTTCCCCGGCGACCGTGCCGCGGTGCGCGCGGCCACGGTCGCGGAGGCCTTCGCTCTGGCGCGGCGGCTGATCGGGGATCAGAGCATCGCCGCGTAGGTCATCTGGCGCATCGCGTAGCGGTACTGGATGCGGTCCGACGGCCCCTGCAGCATGAGGATGGCGTAGAGCTCCTCCTTCGGGTCGATCCAGAAATAGGTGCCGTAGGCGCCGGCCCAGAAATAGTCGCCGACGCTGCCCGGCACCGGGCTCCGCCCCTCTGTGACACGCACCGCGAAGCCGAGGCCGAAGCCGTAGCCGGCGATGGGCGCCGGGGCGAGGCCGGCGAAGAGCGGCAGCAGTCCCGGGCCGAACTGCACGCCCGGCGGCAGGTGGTCGGCGGCCATCAGCTGCACCGTCTTGCGCGAGGCCAGGCGCGCCTCCCCCAGCGAGCCCCCCGAGAGCATCGCCTGGCAGAAGCGCGCGTAGTCCGCCGCCGTCGAGACCATCCCGCCGCCGCCCGAGAACCAGCCCGGCCGCGTCAGGGGATCGGGGATGGGCTGGCGCCGCCCCGTCGCGGGATCGACCTGTGGGCGGGCGATCCGGTCGGCCGCGTCCTGCGGCGCCCAGAAGCCCGTGTCCTTCATGCCGAGCGGCCCGGCGATGTGCGCCTTCACCACCGCATCGAGATCCTTGCCACGCACGACCTCGACGATGCGGCCGACGAGGTCGGTCGAGATGCCGTATTCCCAGAAGGTGCCGGGCTGGTGCAGCAGCGGCAGGCCGGCGACCTTGGCCATCCAGCCCTCGATCGACTGGGCGGGGTCGAGAAGCCTTGCCTCGCCATAGGCCAGCTGCACCGGGTTCGCCGCCGCCCCGCCGGCCACCGGCAGCGCGCCATAGGGGTAGCCGGAGGTGTGGCGCAGCAGGTCGAGCACGGTCGGCTCCCGCTGCGCCGGGGCGCGGTCCATCCCGACGGTGCGGTCCTTGAGCTCGGGCAGATAGCGGGAGATCGGGTGCCACAGCATCACCCGCCCTTCCTCGACAAGCTGCATCAGCGCCAGCGAGACGATGGGCTTGGTCATCGAGGCGATCGCGAAGACCGCATCCTCCCGCATCGGGGCCCGCGCATCCCGGTCGCGGAAGCCGACCGCGTCGAGCCATGCCAGCTTGCCGCCACGGCCGATGGCGACGACGGCGCCGGGGATGCGGCCGGCCTCCACCTCCGCCCGCATCCAGTCGGACAGGCGCTGCAGGCGGTCGGCGGCGAGCCCCACCTCCTCCGGCTTGCCGGCGCGCGGCAGGGCGGGCGGGCTGGCTTCGGCCGGGCGCGGCAGGGTGGCGGCGAGGCCGGCGGAGGCGGCGAGCGCGAGGGCGGCGCGGCGTGGCAGCATCGGGCGGGTCCTTCGGGCGGGTGGGCCTGGCCGGGCCTTTCGGGGCGCGGCGGTGGTCGGGCGGCGCGCACTCTGGAAGCTGGGCCTGGGCCGATCAAGCGCCGACACGGCGCCTCGGCGTTGCTGGCGCATCTCGGGCGTCAGGCGTCGCCGGCCCGGAACGCATCGGCGATCCGCCGCACCGCGCCATCGGCCGCCACCAGCAGCACGTCGAAGCGCATCCCCGCCGCGCCATGGCCGGGATGGGCCGCCAGCCAGCATTCGGCGGCCGCAGTCAGCCGCGCGCGCTGCCGCGGGCCGAGGGCGAAGGCGGCCTCCTTCAGGCTGGGCCGCGCCTTCACCTCGACGAAGGCGAGCAGCCCGTCGCGCTCGGCCACGAGATCCAGCTCGCCCGCCCCGGTCCGACAGCGCCGGGCCAGCACCGCCCATCCCTCCGCGATCAGCGCGGCCGCCGCGATCTCCTCGGCGCCATGACCGGCCGCATGGGCGCGCGCGCCGCGCGCCCGGCGGCCCGGCTCAGGCAGCGAGCGCCTCGCGGATCAGCCCGACCGCCTCCTCGATCATCGGCGCGGTCACGTCGAGATGCGTGCAGGCGCGCACCCGTCCGCCGAGGCCGCTGACCGCGACGCCCTTCCGCAGCAGCCGCGCCTGCAGGGTGGCGACGTCGCAGCCCGCGTCGCGGATGTCGAAGAAGACGAGGTTGGTGTCCGGCTCCTCGACCACCACGCCCGGGATCTGCCGCAGGCCGCGGGCCAGGGCCTTGGCGTTGGCGTGGTCCTCCGCCAGCCGGTCCACATGGTGGTCGAGCGCATGCAGGCAGGCGGCGGCGCAGAGGCCGCCCTGGCGCATCGAGCCGCCGAGCCGCTGCTTCCACCGCCAGGCCGCGCCGATGAACTCGGCCGAGCCGCAGAGCACCGCGCCGAGCGGCGCGCCGAGCCCCTTGGTGAAATCCAGCCAGACGGAATCGAAGCCCGCCACCATGTCGCGCGGCGCGATTCCGGCCGCGACGCAGGCATTCATCAGCCGCGCCCCGTCCATGTGCGTCGCCCAGCCCTGCCCATGCGCGATCCCGGCCACCGCATTGAGCTGCTCGAGCGGCCAGACCGCGCCGCCGCCGATATTGGCGGTCTGCTCGACCTCGAGCAGCCTTTGCGGGGGCGTGTAGCGGGTGCGCGGGCGGATGGCGGCGCGGAGCGCGTCGGCGGTGAACATGCCGCGCGCGCCGGTGAGCGGCATGATCTGCACGCCGGTCAGCGCGGCATGCGTGCCGCCCTCGGAGTGCAGGATGTGGCTCGTCTCGTGCGCGACGACCTCATCGCCCTTCTGGCAATGCGTCAGGATGGCGACGACGTTGCACATGGTGCCGGAGGGGAGGAACATCGCCGCCTCCTTCCCCATCAGCGCGGCCATGCGGTCGCAGAGCGCATGCACGGTCGGGTCGTCGCCATGCTGCTCGTCGCCGACCTCGGCGCGCATCATGGCGTCCTTCATGGCCGGCGTCGGGCGTGTCTGCGTGTCGGAGTAGAGGTTGATGCGCACCGGCGGCGCGTCCCTGGGGGGACGCACCGGCGCGAAGCCCGTGGCAATGGACTGGGTCAGGGTCTCGGAGCCGGCCAAGGGGGTTCTCCCGATCGTGCTGGCCGGCATTATGGCGGATCGGCGCGCCTGCCTACAGGCGCTGGCCGCCGCTGGCGTCGAGCACCTGGCCGGTGACCCAGCGCCCCCCCTCGCCGGCCAGGAACAGCACCACCTCCGCCACATCCTCCGGCTGGCCGAGGCGGCGCAGCGCGACCGAAGCGGTGACCGCCGCGGCGCGGGCGGGGTTCGCGGCCATGGGGTTCATGTCCGTCTCGGTCGCCCCCGGCATGACCGCGTTCACCGTGATGCCGCGCGGGCCGAGCTGCACCGCCAGCAGCCTCATCAGGGTCTCGAGCGCCGCCTTGGAGGGGGCATAGGCCGAGAATTCCGGGAAGGGCGCGCGCGTGGCCATGGAGGAGATTCCGATGATCCGCCCGCCCTCGGCGATGCGGGGCAGCGCGGCCTGGATCAGCAGGAAGGGCGCCTTGAAATTCACCTGCAGGATGAGCTCGAGCTCCTCCTCGGTGATGGCCTCGATCGTCTTGCGGCCGCTGCTGACGCCGGCATTGCAGACCAGGATGTCGAGGCCGGGGGGAAAACCGGCCGGCCGCGCGGCGTCCAGCGCCGGCCAGAAGCCGCGGACCTGGGCGGGGTCCGAGAGGTCGGCGCCGAAGGCCATGGCCTGGCCGCCCGCCGCGCGGATCGCCTGCACCACGGCCTCGGCCGCCGCCGCCTCGCGCCCGTAATGCACGACGATGGCGGCCCCCTGCCGGGCCAGGCCGAGCGCGATGGCGCGGCCGATGCCGCGGCTCGCGCCGGTGACGACCGCGACCCGGGTCATGCCGCCCAGCCCTTCTCCGCTTCCAGCACGCGGGCGCGGTCGATCAGCGCCTTGCGGTCGATCTTGTTGGTGCCGGCCCAGGGCAGTTCCGGCACGAAGAGCACGCGGCGCGGATGCTGGTAGGCGGGGCCGTTGTCGAGCGCCCAGCGCTTCACGGCCTCGACGCTGAGCCCGCCCGGGGTGCGGGGCACGACGAAGGCGACGGGCACGGCGGCGCGCTCCTCGTCGGGCAGCGGGACGATGGCCGCGGCCTGGATCTCCGGGTGGCGCTCCAGCAGCTTCTCGACCTCGGCGGGCCAGATGTTCTCGCCGGAGCAGACGAACATGTCGTCGGCGCGCCCGACGAAGTAGAAGAAACCATCGGCGTCGCGCCGCATCACGTCGCCCGAATGGTACCAGCCATCGGGGCTCAGCACCTCGGCGGTCTTGGCCGGCAGGTTGTTGTAGCCCGCCATGGTGGCCGGGGTGCGCATCAGCAGCACGCCCTCGTCCTCGGACGGGCCGTCCACCAGCTTCACCTCGATGTCGCGCACCGGATAGCCGAGGCTGAGCGGCGGCGTCGGGAGGCCATCGGGGTGCGGGCCGAAGACGCCGGGGCCGGCCTCGGTGGTGCCGTAGCCGTTTGCGAGTGCCGCGCCGGGGAAGGCCTGCTGCACGCGCTCGAGCAGGCCCATGGTCAAGGGCGCGGAGCCCAGCATGATCTTCCGGATGGCCGAGAAATCATGCGTGGCGAGGAGCTCCGTCTCCTTGATCACGCGCGCGAACATGGTGGGCACCGCCATCACGGAGGTCACGCGCCAATCGGCCAGCGCGCGCGTATAGGCCCTGGTGTCGAAGCCCGGCATCACGACGACGGAGGCGCCGGTGTAGAAGGTGCCCTTCAGCGCCATCAGCCCGTTCATGTGGAACAGCGGCTGGGCGATCATGTAGCGCTCCTCGGGCAGGACGGGGCGGAGCGAGAGCGCCCAGAGCTGGCCGGCATGGGTCAGCGGCACGCCCTTCGGCCGCCCCGTCGAGCCCGAGGTGTAGAGCATCTGCCCGATCTCCTCGGGCCCCATCGGCTTCGTCGCGTAGTCGGCGGGCGGGCATTGCGCGGCGAAGCCCTGCGGGCCGGCATCGTCGAAGCCGATCACCGGGATGGAGGACGGCACGCGCGCCGCCTGCTCCGCATCCGCGAAAGCCAGGCGGATCGCCGCATCCTGCATGACGAAGTCGATCGTGTCCTGCGCGACGCGGGTGTTCACCGGCACGGCGACGTGGCCGGCGCGCATGATGCCGAAATAGGCGATGGCGTATTCCGCGCGGTTCTGCCCGAGGATCGCGACCCGGCTGCCGCGCGGCAGCCCGCGCGCCTCGAGCGCCGCGGCGACGCCGCCGGCCGCGCGGTCGATCTCGCCATGCGTCCAGGGCCGCGGCGCATCGGCCAGGCGCAGGTCGATCAGCGCGGTCTTGCCGAGGTCGATGGTCTCGCGGTCGAGCAGGTCGCCGAGATTCGTGCGCGTCGTCGTCATGGCACGGCGGCTCCGTGGAGGGCGGGCTCGGGCGCGGCGGCGCCCGCCAGGTCGAAATGGCACGCCACGCGATGCGCGGCGCCGTCGACGGGGCGCAATTCCGGCCGCTCCTCGGCGCAGCGCGCGACGGCATGCGGGCAGCGCGTGCGGAAGGGGCAGCCGGAGGGCGGCGCGATCGGGCTGGGCAGCTCGCCCTGCAGCACGATGCGCTGCCGGCTGCGCGCCAGCACCGGATCCGCGACGGGCGCCGCCGAGAGCAGCGCCTGGGTGTAGGGATGCGCCGGGCGGCGCCAGAGGGATTCCGCCGGCCCGTCCTCGACCACGCGGCCGAGATACATCACGACCAGCCGGTCGGCGACATTCTCCACCACCGAAAGGTCGTGCGAGATGAAGAGATAGCCGACGCCCAGCCGGTCCTGCAGGTCCTTCAGCAGGTTGATCACCTGCGCGCGCACCGAGACGTCGAGCGCCGAGACCGGCTCGTCGCAGATGACGACGCGCGGCTCGAGCGCCAGCGCGCGCGCGATGCCGACCCTCTGGCGCTGGCCGCCGGAGAATTCATGCGGGAAGCGCTCGGTGGCGTCCGGCGGCAGCCCGACCAGCTTGAGCAGTTCCGAGACGCGCGCTCGGATCTCGGCGCGCGGGCGGCCGGCGACGGAGAGCGGCTGGCCGATCGCGGTGCCGATGCGGTGCCGCGGGTTGAGCGACCCGAAAGGGTCCTGGAAGACCATCTGCACCTTCGGCCGCATCCGCGCGAGCGTCGCCGCGCCGGCGCCGGTGATGTCCTCGCCATCCACCAGCACCGTGCCGCCGGCGATGGGCACGAGCCGCATCAGCGCCTTGCCGAGGGTGGACTTGCCGCAGCCGGACTCGCCCACCAGGCCCACCGTGCGCCCCGCCTCGACCTCGAGCGTCACGCCCTGCACGGCGCGCAGCAGGCCGCGCGGCGTCGGGAATTCCACGCGCAGGTCTCGGGCGGCGAGCAGCGCGGTCATGCCGGCACGACCGCGGCTTCGGCCGCGAAGCAGGCGACCTGCCGGCCCGGCGCGGGCGCCGTCAGCCCGGGGCGCGCGGCCGCGCAGGGCGCGAAGGCGTCGCGGCAGCGCGGGGCGAAGGCGCAGCCCTGCGGCAGCGCGGCGAGCGGCGGCACGCTGCCGGGGATATCCGCCAGCCGCCGGTGCCGCCCCGCGGGACCGCCGGAGGGCGTCGCGCCCATCAGCCCGCGCGCATAGGGGTGCAGCGGCCGGGCGAACAGCGTCCGCGTCTCCGCCTGCTCGACGATGCGGCCCGCATACATCACGGCGACCCGGTCCGCGACCTCGGCGACCACGCCGAGATCATGCGTGATCAGCAGCATCGCCATGCCGGTCTCGGCCTGCAGGCGCTTCAGCAGTTCCAGGATCTGCGCCTGGATGGTGACGTCGAGCGCGGTGGTCGGCTCGTCGGCGATCAGCGCGCGCGGGCGGCAGGCGATGGCCATGGCGATCATCACGCGCTGGCTCATCCCGCCCGAGAGGCGGTGCGGGAACTCGTCGATGCGCGCGGCGGGATCGGGGATGCCGACCATCGCCAGCAGGTCGAGCGTGCGCTCCCGCGCCGCGTCGGCCGAGAGCCCCTCATGCCGCCGCAGCACCTCGCCGATCTGCGCGCCGACCGTCGCCACCGGGTTCAGCGCCGACATCGGGTCCTGGAAGATCATCGCGATGCGCCGGCCGCGCAGATCGCGCATCGCGCGTTCGGACAGCGCCGTCGTGTCGGTGCCGTCCAGCAGCACGCGCCCGCCGGCGATGCGCGCGGGGGGCTCGGGCAGCAGGCGCATGATGGCCAGCGCGGTCAGCGACTTGCCGCAGCCGCTCTCGCCGACGAGCGCAAGGGTCTCGCCCGCCGCGACCTCCAGCGAGACCTCGCTGACCGCGGGCAGCACGCCGGCGCGCGTGTGCAGCGTGACGGAGAGCCGGTCGAGGCGCAGCACCGTCATCGGTCGCGCAGCTTCGGGTTGAGCGCGTCGTTCAGCCCGTCCCCCACCAGGTTCAGTGCAAGCACGGTCAGCATGATGGCCAGCCCCGGCACCGCCGAGATGTACCAGGAGGAGCGGATGAGCGTCCGCCCCTCCCCCACCAGCCGCCCCCAGGAGGCGATGGAGGGATCGCCGAGGCCGAGGAAGCTCACCGCCGCCTCGAACAGGATCGCCGAGGCGACCGAGAGCGAGGAGAGCACGACGATCGGCGGCAGGGCATTCGGCAGCACCTCGGCGAAGGCGATGCGCCAGCCGCCCATGCCCATGGACCGGCAGGCCAGCACGAATTCCCGGTCGCGCAGGGTCAGGAACTCGGCGCGGGTGAGGCGGGCGATGCCCGTCCAGGTCACGCAGCCGACGGCCAGCGTGATGTTCTCGACCGTACCGCCGAGGATGGAGACGATGGTGAGGATGAAGACCAGGCTGGGGACCACCTGGAACAGCTCGGTGATGCGCATCAGCACCTCGTCCACCCAGCCGCCGAACCAGGCGGCGATGGCGCCGAGGGTCACGCCGATGACGGTCGCGGTCAGCGCGGCGAAGACGCCGATCAGCAGGGTCGCCTGCGCGCCATGCATCAGCATCGCCGCGATGTCGCGCCCGAGGCTGTCGGTGCCGAGCGGGAAGCGCGGGTTCTGGAAGGGCCAGAGCTCCGGCGGGCCGACGATCCGCAAGGGGTTGCGCGGGAACATCCAGGGCGCGGCGAGCGCGGCCGCGATGACCGCCAGCACCACCACCGCGCCCACCAGCGCGGCGCGGTTGCGGGCGAAGCGTGCGATCAGGCCCCGCATGGCGGCTCAGCGCGCCCGGATGCGCGGGTCGAGCCGCGCATAGGCGAGGTCGACCAGGATGTTCACCACGATGACGACCAGCGAGCCGAGCACCAGGATGCCGAGCACCACCGGGTAGTTGCGCGAGGAGACGCTGTCGAGCATCAGCGCGCCGAGGCCGGGCCAGGAGAACACCGTCTCCACCACGATCGACCCGCCGAGCACGGTGCCGAATTGCAGCCCGAGCAGGGTGACGATCGGCAGCAGCGCGTTGCGCGCCGCGTGGCGCAGCAGCACGGCGACGCGCGAGAGGCCCTTGGCCCGGGCCGTGCGGACGAAGTCGAGCCCCAGAACCTCGAGCATCGAGGCCCGCATCACCCGCGCATAGATCGCCGCGTAGAACAGGCCGAGCGCGGTCGCCGGCAGCACCAGATGGTGCAGCACGTCGAGCGCGGCGACGATCGGGCCGAACTCGCCGCCGATGGTCTGCATCCCCCCCACCGGCACCCAGCCGAGCTTCACCGCGAAGACGACCGTCAGCATGATGCCGAGCCAGAAGCTGGGGGCGGCGAAGAACAGGATCGCCAGGAAGGACAGCATGTTGTCCCAGAGCGTGTTGACCTTCGCCGCCGCCACGATGCCCGCCGCGACCCCAACCACAAGCGCGATCGACAGCGCGGCCACCATCAGGATCACGGTCGCCGGCAGGTGCGCCATGATCACCTCGAACACCGGCTGGTTCTGGCGGTAGGACCAGCCGAAATCGAAGGTGGCGACGGAGGCGATGTAGCGCAGCAGCTGCTCCCACCACGGCCTGTCGACGCCGTAGAGGGTGCGCAGCCGCTCCAGCATCGCCGGGTCGGTGACCTGGTTCTCGGCGGTCATCACCTCCAGCAGGCTGCCCGGCGCGGCCTGGATCAGCAGGAAGTTCAGCACGATCACGCCGAGCAGCAGCGGGATCGCCTGCAGCAGCCGCCGTCGCAGCAGCCCCGACATGTCAGCGGTCGAGCCAGAGGTCCGACCAGGTCTCGCCCATCCAGTTCGAGCTGGTGGCGATGTTGCGCACATCGGGCTTCGCCACGCTGAAGGATTGCAGCTCGGCCAGCGTGGCGTAGTTCAGGTCGGTCACCGCGAGCTTCTGGAAGTCGACGGCCAGCGCCTTGCGCTTCGCCGGATCGGTCTCGATGGCCAGCTTCTCGACCAGCGCGTCCATCTCCGGGTTGGAATAGCCGTTGGCGTTGCGGAAGGCCGCGCCCTTGATGATGCCGTCCGTCGTGTAGTAGTGCGTGATCAGCGGCACCGGCTCGATCGGCGAGGCGTTGTTGGACAGCGCCACGTCGTAGTCGTAGTCGGTGTAGATGCGCTTGATCGAGGTGCTGCGGTCGGGAACCGCCAGGTTCACCTGCAGGTCGATGTCCTCGAAGCCCTGCTTGACGATCTGCGCGAGCCGCCCGTTCTCCTCGAACCAGCCGGCGGAGACGAGGTTCACCGTGAAGCGCCCGCCGCGCTTCCGCGGCAGGCCGGCGGCATCCAGCATCTGCGCCGCCCTCTTCGGATCGAAGGGGTAGCGCGGCAGGTCCTTGGCGTGGAAGACCGTGTTCTCGGACGAGATCGGGCTGGTGCCCGGGCGGGCGCGGCCGAACCACACCGTGTCGCAGGCGAGCTGGCGGTCGATCGCCATCATCAGCGCCTGGCGCACCTCGCGCCGCTTGAAGGGCTCGCGGCGCATGTTGAACTCGATGGTGGAGGCCCAGGCGTAGTTCTCGAAGCCCTTCTCCACCGCGACGAACTTGCCCGTCTTCGCCAGCCGGTCCATCTCCGGGAAGGGGATCGGGTTCCAGACCGCGAGGTCGAGCGCGCCTGATTCGAAGGCGGCGAGGCGGGAGGCCGGGTCGCGCCACCAGCGGATGAACAGCCGGTCGAGATAGGGCTTGCCCTCGTCCCAGTAGTTCTCGTTGCGCGCATACTCGACATGGCTGCCGCGGGCCCATTCCTTCACCACGAAGGGGCCGGTGCCGATGGGCTTGTTGTTCGCCGGGTTGGTGAGGATCTCGCCCACCTCGTAGATGTGCTTCGGGATGACGAGGCCGCCGGAATTCGCCAGCAGCGACTGCAGGAAGAAGTCCGGCACCGGCGTCGCGAAGCGCATCCGCACGGTCCGCCCGTCGAGCTTCTCCGCCCCCTCCAGCGCCTTCAGCGCCACGCCCATCGACATGGGCTTCCAGTACTTCTCGATCGAGAAGACCAGGTCGTCGGCGGTCAGTGGCTTGCCGTCATGCCAGGTGACGCCCTGGCGCAGCCGCAGCGTGTAGCTGCGGAAATCCGGCGCGGCCTCGACGCTCTCGGCGAGCACGGGCTCGAATTCCAGCTTCTGGTTCAGCTTCACCAGCCGCTCGAGCACCTTGGTCGAGGTGAGGAAGGGCGAGGAGCCGCCGCCGGGCGGCACGAACAGCGCCTGCGGCTCGAACCCGCCCCAGGAAGCGATCAGGGTGCCGCCGCGCTTGGGCGTCCCCTGCGCCTGCGCCGTGCCGCCAAGGGCGGCGAGGCCCGCGGCACCGCCGATCCCGGCCAGAAGCTGGCGTCGTGCCATCGGAAGCATGAGCATCCTCCTCACCCATCTGTCCCGGTCAGCCGCCCGTGGCGGTCGCATAGGTCGCCCGCCCGATTGCAAGCAGCGTGCCACGCTCATCGAACAGGTCGACATCGGCCACGCCGACCGTCCGCCCGTTCCGCCGCACCCTGGCCACCGCGACGATCGCGGTGTTCACCGCCGGGCGCAGGTAGTCGACGCGGAAATTGATCGTCGGCAGGCCGCGGCCGATCAGCATGGCCAGCGCGTAGTCGCCGACCGTGTCGATGATCGCGGCGAGCGGCCCGCCATGCCATTGGCCGCTGCCCGCGCCGCGCTCGAATTCCGGGCGCATCGGGCAGCGCATGGTGATCTCGCCGGCGGCGATGTCGACCTTCTCCACCTTCAGGCCGGAGAAGGCGATGAAGGGCGATCTGTCGAGCTGCGCCTGGACCTGCTCGGCGGTCAGCGTCTTCGCCTCGCTCATGGCGTCACCACGATCTTGCCCATGACGGAGCGGTCCTCGAGCCGGCGCATCGCCTCCTGCGCGTCCTCCAGCTTGTAGACGCCATCGACCAGCGCCTGGATCCTGCCGGCCTGCACCAGGTCGAGCAGCTCCAGGATGTCCGGCTGCTCCCAGCCGTTGGATCCCTTGATCTCCAGCTCGAAGGTCCAGATGTAGCGGATATCCTCGGGCGGCGCGTAGCCGGCCGTCGCACCGCAGGTCAGCAGCCGCCCGCCGATGCGCAGGCAGCGCAGCGAGCGCACCCAGGTGTCGCCGCCGGTGAAGTTCACCACCATGTCGACGCCGCCCGGCTGGCCACGCCGTCGCCCGGGCTTGCCGAAGCGGCGATGCACCTCCTCCATCATGTCGACCTGGGTGTAGAGGATCACGTGGTCGGCCCCGAGCGCCTTCAGCCGCTCGCCCTTCTCCTCCGTGCCCGCGCAGGCGATCACCTCCGCACCCGCGAGCTTGGCGAGCTGCACGCAGCAGACGCCGACGCCGCCTGACGCACCCAGGATCAGCACCTTCTCGCCCGCGGCCACCTTGCCGTTGCGGACCATCATGCGCAGCGCCGTGCCGTAGGCGCAGGGCAGCGCCGCGGCCTGCTCGAAGGACACGCTGTCGGGCAGGCGGATGAGCTGGTGCGGCTTGACGCGGCAGAGCTCGGCCAGGCCGCCATGCATCGTCTCGCCCATCAGCCCGCCATTCACGCGGTCGATCGGGTCCACCACCACGCGGTCGCCGACCGACCAGCCCTCGACACCGGGGCCGATCGCGGCGATCTCGCCGGCGATGTCGAGGCCCATGATGATGGGAAACTTCAGCCGGATGCCCGGCATGCCACGGCGGGTGAAGACGTCGTGGTAGTTCAGCGAGGCGGCGCGGACGCGGATGATGACATCGCCCGCATCCGGCGCCGGGTCGGGGAAATGCGGCTCCAGGACCATCCGGTCGAGGCCGCCATGCTCGTGGATCACCATCGCCCGCATGCCCGGACTTCCCCCGTTCATCCCATGCCGGGGGATGCTAGGGCGGCCGCGGGCGGCTGCGAAGGTGGGGGGTCAGCCCCGGTCGCCGAAGTGGCGGGCGAAGACCGGCCCGGCCCGGGGCCGGGCGGCGACGGCCCGGGTCAGCGCCTCGATCCGCGGGCAGTGCACCGGGATCCATTCCGCACCCCCCATCCAGCGCGACAGCGCGGCGATGTA
Source organism: uncultured Acetobacteraceae bacterium (assembly GCA_964564645.1). GTDB lineage: Bacteria > Pseudomonadota > Alphaproteobacteria > Acetobacterales > Acetobacteraceae > CAZMCV01. The sequence goes on along the minus strand of CAZMCV010000080.1, from coordinate 5,191 downwards.
GAGATCGGCCACCGAGAAGCGCGGGCCGAGCACATGGGGCGCGGGGGCGGCGTGCTGCTCGAGCACGCGCCAGATCTCGCGGCCCATCTCCCGTGCGCGGGCCTTGATGGCGGGGGCGTGGGCGGGGTCGGCGCTGAAGCGCTCCGGATAGTCGGCGCGCGTGACATGGGGGTAGAACTCGCCGGCCAGCAGCGCCATCCAGCGCAGCGCGACCCCGCGCGCCGGATCCTCGGGCTCCGGCAGCAGCCCCGCTTCCGGGTGCATGTCGGCCAGCGCCACCAGAATCGCCATCGATTCGGTCAGCACGGTGCCATCGGGCCGCACCAGCGCGGGCACGCGGCCCATCGGGTTGACGCGACGGTAGGCGGGGTCGAGCTGGGCGTCGGACGCGAGCGGGACCGCGCGCAGCTCCGGGGTCAGGCCGAGCTCGGCCATGGCCATCTCGACCGGGGCGGAGCCGGAGCCGCGGTCGCCGTAGAGGATCCAGGTCATGCCCCCGATCCTGCCGCGACGCGGCCGGGACGGGCCAACGAAAAGGCGTGATGCGCGGGATCAGCGGCGCTGATTTACCCCGGGGTCGAGGAGGGCGCCGCCGCGGCAGGGCCGGCCTGCGGCAGGGCGGGGCGCCCGTAGAGATGCATCGCCCGGCGCTCGAAGGCGCGGACCATCAGCCGCACCGCCTCATTGAACACGGTGCCGATCACCGCCTGCAGCAGGCGCGAGCGGAACTCGAAATCGACGAAGAAATCGACCTCGGTGCCCTGGTCGTGCGGGCGGAAGCGCCAATGGTTGTTCAGGTAGCGGAACGGGCCGTTCAGGTAGCGGACATGCACATGGCCCGGCCGGTCCAGCGTGACGTTGCTGCGGAAGCTCTCGCGGAACATCTTGAAGCCGATGGTGAGGTCGGCCACCAGCTCCTTCTCCGTCTGCGAGACGATCCGCGCGCCGACGCACCAGGGCAGGAATTCCGGATAGCGTCGGACATCGGCGACCATGTCGAAGAGCTGCTCCGGCGAGTAGCGGAGCACGCGCTTCTCGGCGTGGGTCGGCATGCGTCAGGCCGTCGCCCGGGCCAGCCGCGCCTCGCGCAGCGCGGCGAAGTCGCGGTCGGCGTGGTAGGAGCTGCGGGTCAGCGGCGTCGCCGAGACCAGCAGGAAGCCCTTGCCGCGCGCCGCCCGGGCATAGTCCTCGAACTCCTCGGGCGTGACGAAGCGCTCGACCGCGGCGTGCTTGACCGTGGGCTGCAGGTACTGGCCGATGGTCAGGAAATCCACCTCGGCGCTGCGCAGGTCGTCCATCACCTGCAGCACCTCGGTGCGCGTCTCGCCCAGGCCCACCATCAGCCCGGACTTGGTGAAGATCGTGGGATCGAGCTGCTTCGCCCGATCCAGCAGCCGCAGCGAATGGTAGTAGCGCGCGCCGGGCCGGATCGTGGGGTAGAGCTTCGGCACGGTTTCCAGATTGTGGTTCCAGACATCCGGGCGCGCCTCGGCCACCACCTCCAGCGCGCCCTCCTTGCGCAGGAAGTCGGGCGTCAGCACCTCGATCGTCGTGCCCGGCGCGGCGGCGCGCAGCGCGCGGATGGTCGCGGCGAAATGCGCCGCCCCGCCATCGGGCAGGTCGTCGCGGTCGACGCTGGTCACCACCACGTGGCGCAGGCCGAGCCTGGCCACCGCATCCGCCACGCGGCTCGGCTCGTCCGCGTCGAGCGGCCCCGGCAGGCCGGTCGCGACGTTGCAGAAGCTGCAGGCGCGCGTGCAGGTCTCGCCCATGATCATCATGGTGGCGTGGCGCTGCGACCAGCATTCCCCGATGTTCGGGCATGCCGCCTCCTCGCACACCGTCACCAGGCGGTTTTCGCGCATCAGGGCGCGGGTCTCGTGGTAGATCGGATGGGTCGGCGCCTTCACCCGGATCCAGGCGGGCTTGCGCTGGATCGGGTTGTCGGGGCGGTGCGCCTTCTCGGGGTGGCGTGCCGCCGCGGCGGGGCGGTGGTCGATCTCGATGCGTGCGGCCATGCGGCGGGGGCGGGTCCGGGTTCGGACCTAGATATGGATAACCCGGCCGTAGGCGTCCAGCACCGCCTCGTGCATGGCCTCGGAGATGGTCGGGTGCGGGAAGATCGTGTGCATCAGCTCCGCCTCGGTCGTCTCGAGCGTGCGGGCGATGGTGTAGCCCTGGATCATCTCCGTCACCTCGGGCCCGGCCATGTGGGCGCCGAGCAGCTCGCCCGTCTTCGCATCGAAGACGGTCTTGATCATGCCCTCGGGCTCGCCGAGCGCGATCGCCTTGCCGTTGCCGATGAAGGGGAAGCGGCCGACCCTGACCTCATGGCCCGCGGCCTTCGCCGCCGCCTCCGTCAGCCCGACCGAGGCGACCTGCGGGCGGCAATAGGTGCAGCCGGGGATGTTGCCGGCCTCCAGCGGATGCGCGCCCTCGACGCCGGCGATCCGCTCGACGCAGACCACCCCCTCATGGCTGGCCTTGTGCGCCAGCCAGGGCGGGCCGCAGAGATCGCCGATGGCATAGACCCCGGGCTCCCCGGTGCGGCACCATTCGTCGATCACGACATGGGTGCGCTCGACCTTCACCCCGGTGCCCTCGATCCCGATGCCCTCGACATTGCCGACGATGCCGACGGCGGAGATGAGGCGGTCGGCGCGGATCTCCTGCACCTTGCCGCCCGCCTCGACGATGGCGGTGACCTCGTCGGCGCCGCGGCGGATGCCCTGCACCTTGGCCTCCGTCAGCACCTTCATGCCCTGCTTCTCGAAGCTCTTGCGGACGAAGGCGCTGATCTCCGCGTCCTCGACGGGCAGGATGCGGTCCATCACCTCGATCAGCGTCACCTCGGCGCCCATGTTCAGGAAGAAGCTGGCGAACTCCGACCCGATCGCCCCCGACCCGATCACGATCAGCCGCTTCGGCAGCGCATCGGGCACCAGCGCCTCCTTGTAGGTCCAGACCAGCTTGCCGTCCGGCTCCATCCCCGGCAGCACGCGCGCCCGCGCGCCGGTGGCCAGGATGATGTGCGGCGCGGCGAGGTCGGCGACCGGCGCGCCATCCTTCGTGACCTTGAGCGTCCCCTTGCCCGCCAGCGCGCCATGGCCGTCGAAGACCGTGACCTTGTTCTTGCGCAGCAGCCCCTTCACCCCGCCCGAGAGCTGCCCGGCCACCTGGCGGGAGCGCTTGACCACCTTGGCGAAGTCGAAGCGGATGTTGTCGGCGGCGAAGCCGTAATGGTCGAGCGTGTGCAGCAGGTGGTTGATCTCGCTGCTGCGCAGCAGCGCCTTGGTCGGGATGCAGCCCCAGTTCAGGCAGATGCCGCCCAGGTGCTCGCGCTCCACCAGCGCCACCTTCATCTTGAGCTGCGCGGCGCGGATGGCGGCGACATAGCCGCCCGGTCCGCCGCCCAGGACGATCAGGTCGAAGCTCTGCTCGGCCATGTCTTCAGGATCCCTGCTTGGCCAGGGCGGCGAGCGCATCGCCGCTGAGGCGTTCCAGCATCCAGCCCTGCCGCGGCCGGGCTCCGATCGAGTGGTAGAAGGCGATGGAGGGCGCGTTCCAATCCAGCACGGACCACTCCATCCGGCCGCAGCCCTCGGACACCGCCCGCGCCGCGAGATGGGCGAAGATGATCCGCCCGATGCCCTTGTTGCGGTGCGCCGGCTCGACGAAGACGTCCTCGACATAAAGGGACGGACGGCCGAGGAAGGTCGAGACGCTGTAGTACCAGAGCGCGAAGCCGACCGGCGCGCCCTCCCATTCGGCGAACAGCGCGAAGGCGCGGGGCGGGTCGCCGAAGAGCAGGCGGCGGAAATCCGCCTCGGTCGCCACCGCCTCGTGCAGCAGCTTCTCGTACTCCGCCAGCGCGCGGACGAAGCGGTCCACCAGCGGGATGTCGTCCGGCGTGGCGTCGCGCAGGCGAAGCTCGGGCGGCAGGGGCATGGTCAGGCCTCGAGGCGCGCCAGCGCGGCGCCGGAGAGGGTCATGCGCTCGGAGATGCCCGGATCCGGTTCCGCCCCGAGGGCGCGGTAGAAGCCGATGGAGGGCGCGTTCCAGCGCTTCACGCCCCAGCCGATCATCGCCCCGCCCTCGTCCCGCAGCCTTCGCGCCAGCTCGGCGAAGACGGCGCGGCCGATGCCCTGGCCGCGGCACTCCTCCGCGACGAAGAGGTTGGCGAGCCAGTAGCCCGGCCGCGCCGCGAAGGGATCGAAGGTCCTGGTCCAGATCGCCACGCCCACCGCCCCGGCGCCCCGCCAGGCCAGCAGGCCCTGGGCGAGCGGCGGCGCGCCGAACAGCGCCTGCCGCATCGCCTCCGGCGTCGCGGTGAAGCGGTCCGGCTGGCGTTCATAGGCGGCCAGGCGCCGCACGAAGCCCAGCACGAGCGGGACGTCCTCGGGCCTGGCGTCGCGGAGCGTCAGGCTCACAGCATCAGGCTCAGCGGTTCCTCGACGATTCCCTTCAGCGCCTGCATGAACTCGGCCGCGAGCGCCCCGTCGATGACGCGGTGGTCGACCGAGAGGGTGCAGGTCATCAGGGTCGCGATCGCCAGCGCCCCATCCTTGACCACTGGCCGCTTCTCGCCGGCCGCCACTGCGAGGATGCCGGCCTGCGGCGGGTTGATGATCGCGCTGAACTCGCGCACGCCATACATCCCCATGTTGGAGATGGAGAAGCCGCCGCCCTGGAATTCCTCGGGCTTCAGCTTGCCGATCTTCGCCCGCGCGGCGAGGTCCTTCATCTCGTTGCTGATCGCGGCCAGGCCCTTCTGGTCGGCCCGGCGGATGATCGGCGTGATCAGCCCCGTCGGCGTCGCGACGGCGATGGAGACATCGACATCGTCGAATTGCAGGATCGCCTCGTCGGTCCACATCGCGTTGACGGTGGGGAAGCGGCGCAGCGCGACGGCGACCGCCTTGATGACGAGGTCGTTGACCGAGAGCTTGAACGCCGCCGGGCCGTCCTTCGGGGAACGCGCATTGAGATCGGCGCGCAGCTTCAGCAGCTGATCGATCTCGAAATCCATCACCACGTAGAAATGCGGGATGGTCTGCTTCGATTCCGTCAGGCGCCGGGCGATGACCTTGCGGACGGTGCTGTTCGGCACGGCGGTGTGCGGCGCGACGCCGGCCGGGGAAGCGACCGGGGCCGGGGCGGGACGCGGCGCGGGGGCGGCGGCGGGGGCGGC
>CAZMCV010000079.1:0-18882 GCA_964564645.1 uncultured Acetobacteraceae bacterium | reverse complement strand
ACCTCCGCGCACTCATCACACGGACAGCTCGCTGACCTTCAAGCGATTCCCCTGCATCGCGTGGCCACCCGCCGCCCTGGCCGTGCCGATGTCGCCCGGCGACATGCGGCACGCGCCCTGCCTGAGGCCCTCAGAGAACCAGGTCGCCCCGCCCGAAGCCGCTGACGCCCTCCACCAGGATCATGAAGTCGGCCACGCCATCGCCATGGATGTCGGCATGGATCAGCGTGCCCCCCGCCACCACCTGCGTCCACAGATCGCCAGGCGCGGAGTCGAAGGGCTGGGCGTAGGCGAGCCGGAAGGCCTGGTTGCCAAGCAGGTAGGGATTCGCGTCGATGGCCGAGAGATCGATGCGGTCGCTGCCGGTCTCGAAGCCGGCGATCCGGTCGTAGGCCGCAACCATCGAGTCCGAGACCGCGGTATAGGCGAACACGTCGGCGTCGGCGCCGCCATTGAGCTGGTCGGCGCCTGCCCCGCCGTGCAGCGTGTCCCTGCCGGTCTCGCCCCAGACCGTGTCGGCGCCATCTCCGCCCGACACGGAATCCTGGTCGGTGCCGCCCACGACGAAGTCATTTCCAGCCTCGCCGAAGACACGGTCATTGCCCTCGCTGCCGTAGACCCGGTCATCCTCCGAGCCGCCCAGCACCGTGTCGTTGCCGGCGCCGCCGACCGCCTCATCCTTGCCGGAGTCGCCGCCGAGGCTGTCATGGCCGTCATGTCCGTAGAGCGAATCGTTTCCGGCGGCGCCGGTCAGCGTGTCCGCCCCGGCCGCCCCCCGCACGATATTGCTCGCGGCGTTGCCGGTGCCGAGGAAGTTGCTGCCGCCGGTGTAGGTCAGGTTCTCCAGGTGCGTCTGCAGGAAGCAGCTCCAGAAGCTCGTCTTCATCGTGTCGGTGCCGCCATTCGACGCTTCCGAGATGGTGTCGAGGACGTCGTCCATGACGTAGGTATCGTTGCCGATTCCGCCGACGAGGCTGTCGGTACCCGCACCGCCCTCCAGTGTGTCATTGCCTGCGCCGCCGGAGAGTGTGTCATTTGCCTCGCCGCCGGACAGCTTGTCGTCGCCTTCATCCCCGGCGATGCGGTCGCGGGCATGGCTCCCGACCACGGTATCCGCGCCGTCGCCGCCATTGACCGAGATGACGCCGCCCGGTCCCCAGACGCCGTCGGCCGTGATGAGGTTGTCGAACTTGTTGCCGTTCAGGGTGATGCCCTTGGCCGCGCCGCCGTCGGTCGCCTGCGTGTAGCCGACGAGCCGGAGATGCTCGATATGGCCGACATCGCCGATGGTCAGGTTGTAGGTCGCGCCGTCCTCCATGGAGACGCGGACCGTGTCGTAGCCCTCGCCCGCACTCTCCCAGGCCTGCCCGGTCGCCCCGTCGCGATAGGCATGGATCAGGTAGTCGTCGTCGCCGGTGCCGCCGATCATGTAGGCGAAGCTCGTCGGGCTCATGCTCATCAGCTTGTCGTTGCCGGCCCCGCCATACAGCTGATCGCCGCCGGAGGAGCCTGCGTCGAGCGTGTCGTGGCCATTCCCGCCACGCAGCGTGTCGCTGCCTGCCCCGCCGATCATCGAGTCGTCGAAGGCGCTGCCGATGATCTCGTCATTGCCCGCCAGCGCATCGACGAAGATCGGCTCCTGCGCGCCGGTCGCATTCCAGAAATCGCTGTACTGGCTCAGCTTCTTGATGGTCGTGCCCATGACGGCCTCCTGGCATCCGGCGCGGCCGGCCTGGCGGCGCGGTGGCAGGGACGCTACCCGGCCCGACGCGTTGCGAGCAGTTGCGCCGCGATGCATCGGGTTGCATCGGCATGCAGGCGCCCGCGAGACGGGCCGAGCGCCCCCGAGGCGGACGCACCGCCCTCACCCGATACGGGGGACGGGCTCCATCGACGCGCCGAGCCGGCAGGAAGGTCCGGTGCCAGGCGACCTTGCGAGGGGACCGGCGGGCGCCGAGCCGGCCCGGCAGGTCAGAAGGGTTGGCGGAACCCCAGCCGGCTGACGATGCCGTTCGACCGGCTCTTCACGCCCTCGTCATTGGCGTTCGACGCGTATTGGTAGCCGACATCGATGCCGAAGCCCCAGAGCAGCTCGCGACCGACGGTCAGCTCGACCCATTGCTGCGTCGGCACCGGTTCCGGGGTCCGCTTGCGCAGGTTCACCTGCCAGACCGCGGTGGCGCGCCAGGGCCCGTAGGTGGTCTGCGCGCCGAGGGTCGAGAAGCGCTGCCGCTGCAGCAGCTGCTCGTCGGGCGTGGTGAAGGTGACGCCGGTCTCGTCGTCCAGGAACTCCTGCCCGGGCGTGACCACGCCGCCGCCGGCATTGCGGAATTCCACCGTCTCGCCGAAGAACAGCGTGCTGATCTCGGGCGTCCACTTCGCCAGGTAGCGCGCGCCGGCCGCCCAGCCCCATTCGCGCAGGGTCCCGTCCTTGCCGTGCGCGCGCGAGACCATGGCGAGGTGGTAGGTGAAGTTCGGCAGGAACGCCATGCGGTCGCCATCGAGGGCGATGGCGAAGTTGTTGAGGTTGCCGGTGTTGCCCGACCCGCCCTGCTGCAGCGTGTTGCGGCGGTAGCGCTCGAAGCCCTCGATGCAGCAGGGCTTGCGGGTGAAGGCGGTGTTGGAGACGAAGCTGGTGTCGAAGAAGAAGGCCGCGACCGAGAGGTCGTGCTCGCCCAGCGTCGGGTGCGACAGGTAGGTCCAGGTCGCGCCGGCGCCGACCGATTCGCGGATCATGTAGATCTCGTGCGCACGGATCATCGGCAGCACGCCGGGGAAGAAGTGGTGCCCGTAGCCGAACGGCGCGGTGAACTTCCCGGCGAAGAGGTTCAGCGATTCCACCGCCCGCCAATTGGCGAACAGCGCCTCGATATAGGCGCCCTGGTAGCGGAAGCCGATATTCGTGCCGTTCGGCAGCTGCTCGCCGACAGGCTCGACATGGATCACGCTCTGGAGCGAGACGTTGGGGCTGATGTAGAGGCCCGTGGCGATCTCGCCGAACAGGAAGGTGGAACTGCCGCGATTCTCCCGCAGCGACGAATCCGGGTTGGCGACGTTGTAGAGGCCCATCCAGACCTCGCCGACGATCTGCGGGAACGGGCCGGCCGCGACATTCTCCTGCGCGCGCGCGGGGGCGGCTCCGACGAGGACGAGCAGCGCGGCCAGGGCCAGGCCGAGGATCGATCGACGCCGCATCACGCATTCCCCCGCATCGCGGGCACCATCAGCCCGACATTGTGCCGGAACATCGCCTCGTAGGTCGGCGCGGGACCGTCGGGGCCCGAGAGCGCGTCGGCGAAGAGCCGGCCGCGGATCCGCACGCCGGCCTCCTGCGCCAGGCGCTCGAGCGTCGCCGGGTTGGTCAGGTTCTCGACGAAGACGGCGGTGATGCCCTCGGCCCGGATCTGGCGGATGAGCCGCGCGACATCGGCCGCGGAGGGCTCGGAGGCGGTCGAGAGGCCCTGGGGCGCCAGGAATTCGATGCCATAGGCGGCGCCGAAATAGCCGAAGGCGTCGTGGCTGGTGACGATCTTCCGCCGCTCCGCCGGCACCGTGCCGATCTGCTGGCGCACCCAGGCATCGAGCGCGGCGAGGCGCGCCGCATAGGCCTCGGCATGGCGCCGGTAGGTCTCGGCGCCCGCGGGATCGGCCTCGGCCAGCCCCGCGGCGATCGCGCGCACATAGTGCTGGCCGAAGCGGAGATTCTGCCAGGCATGCGGGTCGGCGATGCGGCGCGGCGGTACGGCGTGCTGGGTGCGCCGCTCGGTCGGGCCGTGGCTGTGCGCATGCCCCTCCATGCTGCGCGCCTGCAGGCCCTCGGTGGTGGTGACGATCGGGGTGCGCGGGGCGGCGGCGCGGGCCAGGCGGTCGAACCAGGGATCGAAGCCGAGGCCGTTGCGGACCAGCAGCGCCGCCCCGCGCATCGCCTCGGCATCCGAGGGGCGGGGCTGGAAGGCATGGGCATCGGCATCCGGGCCGGCGATCACCCGGAGCGCGAGGCGGCCCCCGCCCACCTCCCGCACCATGTCCCCGAGGATGGTGAAGGAGGCGATGACGAGGGGGGAGGGCGTGCCGCCGCCGGCGGATTGCGCGAGGGGCCCGCGCAGGGGCGCGAGGCCGGCGGCCGCCAGCAGCGGCAGGCCGAGGAAGGAACGACGACCAGACATGGCGAACCCGGGATGTTATATCATAACACTACCCCGCGTCGGAACTTCGGCAAGCCCCCTGGCCGGGACCCGGCGCCGCGGGGTCAGCCGCCGCGGCGGAACCAGCGGCGCAGCCGCGCGACCATCCCCTCGCCGGGGTCGGGGGCGGCGCCGGGACGGCGCTGATGGGTCACGTGCGGCCGGCGGGCCGGCGGCGGCAGGGCGCTCGCCACGGTGTGCCGGCCGGCATCCCGCGCCGCGATCAGCCGGATCTCCAGCCCGATGACCTGCGCCACCGCCTCCGGCGGGTCGGAGCGCCGCAACGCCTCGGCCGTCGCCGCGGCATCGTCCCAGGCCTCGGCGCGGCGCAGCGCATCGACCACGCGCACGGTCTGCTCCGCATCGATCGGCGGGCCGCCGCGCCAGAGCGCGACCGCCTCCAGCCGCCACAGCCGGGCCAGGTCGTTGCGGCCGAGGTCATCGGCGACCCAGGCCGCCTGCAGGGTCGCCTCCGCCCCGGCATGCAGCGCCCCCGTCTCCTCCAGCACATGGGCCCAGGCGAGGAAGCGGCGGGCGAGCGGGGGATGACCCGATTCGGCGAGCAGCGCGCGGAAGGGCGCGGCGGCGACCGCCTGGGCCGCGGCCGGGTGGGCCTTGGCGATGTTCGGCGCCGCGTAGCCACAGGACGGGCATTGCTGCAGCCAGCGCGCCATGGTGCCGCGCACCGGCTCCCCGGGACGCAGGTCGAGATCCGGCGCCTGCTCCGGCGGGCTCGGCCGGAAGGGCGGCTGCCGGCTCGGCGCGCCGCAGACCGCGCAGACCGGATGCGGCTCGGAGCCGGCGCCGGGCCGGGCATTGCTGGCTGGGGAGGGCTCGCGCATCACCGCGAAGGTAGGCATGCCGGCGGCAAAGGCGAAGGGGGTTTGCCGATGGCCACGGCAGGTTGTCGTGCCGCTGCCCCCCGGGGGGGCAGGGCGATCGCCGCCCGCCAGCCCATTCGGCGCCGGGTTGTTGCCCCCGGGCCCCAGGATGGGGACAATGACGCGATGCCCCGCGGCGACCTCTTCCCCGATATCGCACCCTATGAGACCGGCCTGCTGCCGCTCTCCGGCGGCCACGTCATGTACTGGGAGCAGGTGGGCAACCCCCGCGGCCAGCCCGTGCTGTTCCTCCATGGCGGCCCGGGCGCCGGGGCGGGCGCCGTCCACCGGCGCTTCTTCGACCCCGCGCACTGGCGGGTCGTCATCTTCGACCAGCGCGGCGCCGGGCGGTCCCGCCCGCTCGGCGAGCTGCGCGAGAACACCACCGGGCACCTGGTCGCGGATATCGAGGTGCTGCGCCGGTTCCTCGGCATCGAGCGCTGGCTGCTGTTCGGCGGCAGCTGGGGCAGCACGCTCGCCCTGGCCTACGCGCAGGAACATCCGGAGAGGGTGACGGGCTGCGTGCTGCGCGGCGTCTTCCTCGGCCGCGAGGCCGAGGTCGCCTGGTTCCTCACCGGCCTCAAGCGGGTCTTCCCCGATGCCTGGGGCCTGTTCGCCGAGCACCTGCCGCCCGCCGAGCGCGGCGACCTGCTGAAGGGCTATCTCGAGCGGCTCTGCGACCCCGACCCGACCATCCACCTGCCGGCGGCGCGCGCCTGGAGCCAGTACGAGGGCTCCTGCTCCACCCTGCTGCCGAGCCCCGACACGGTCGCCAGCTTCGCCCAGGACCGCACGGCGCTCGGCCTCGCCCGCATCGAGGCCTGGTACTTCCAGCACGGCCTGTTCCTCCCGCCCGAGGGGCTGCTCGGCCGGATGGACCGCATCAGCCACATCCCGGCCGAGATCGTGCAGGGCCGCTACGACATGGTCTGCCCGGCGGAGACCGCCTTCGACCTCGCCGCCGCCTGGCCGCGGGCGCGGCTGACCATGGTGCCGGATGCGGGGCATTCGGCCCTCGAGCCCGGGGTGCGGACCGCGCTCGTGGCCGCCGTCGACCGCTTCCGCCGCCGCTGACCGGTCCCGCCCGCGGCCCGGCGTCGCCGGCCAGGCCGCGGCGCGATCAGGCGCGGTAGAAGACCAGCCCGCCGATCAGCGCCGTCGGCATTCGCCCGGCGGTCCAGCCGGGAAGCTCGCCATCATCGTGCCAATGGGTCGCGCCCCCCGTCGGATCGGGCAGCGCGCCGCCGGCCGCCCGCGCCGCGATGCGTCGGCAGACCTCGAGCCCACGCGCCGCCGCCCCCTCCCCCTCCGGCGGCCTCGCCGCCTCCGGCCCGGACGGCATGCCCTGACCGCGCCAGCGGCGGAAGAAGAAGGGGGCGCGGCACACCGCCCCGAGCAGCGCCGGCCAGGGCTCCGGGCGGTCGCCCTGGGCCGTCATCCGCGGCGCCGCGCCGGGGGCGAAGCGCAGCCGCGCCGCGGGACAGGCGGCGGCCTGCCGCGCCCGGTTCACCGCGAGCGCGGCCAGCGCCTCGATCGCCCGCACGGGACGGTCTCCCGCTTCGGCGAAGAGCGCCTGGGCGAGGAGGAGCGTGCTCTGCGCGCCGGCCGCCGCACCGCTTGCGGGAGGGCGGCCGAGGGAGGGGACCGGCGCCCCGATCGGCCTCATGGCGCGTCCTCCTCGCCGAGCGGCGTGGCGACCAGCCCGACGGCGCCGGGGCGCCGGACGAGCTTGACCAGGCCATGCGTCGCCGCCGGCGCCGCCGTCGCGGCCTCGAGCTTCGCCTCGATCCGCAGCAGCTGCGACGAGACGCGCCGGTCGAGGTCGCGGATCAGCGACAGCGGCACATAGGTGCGCGTGACCTCCAGCTTGAACTCGGCCAGGTCCTCGCGCGTGCGGGACGACATCGCGGTGTCCCGCTGGTCCGACCGCTCGATGCGGTCGTGCAGGTCCTTGCGCAGGCCATGGATCATGTAGAACAGCGCCGCAACGATGGGCGCCTCCACCGCGGTGACCCACCAGGTCGGTTCGATCTGCATGGAATGCTCCTCGCGACCTCCTTGAAGCTGACTGGCGCCGGACCCACCCTCGGGCGGGCGTCGCGGGGTGACACGACAGGATGTGGGACGAGCCCTATCTCGAGACCTGCTGCCGGGCGGCGCTGCACCGGCTGTCCCTGGTCGGACCGCCCGGCCGTCCGGAAGGCCTGATGGACGATCCCTGCCTGCGGCGGCTCGAGGGCATGGGCCTCGCGACGAGGCGCGAGGACGGGCGCTACGCCATCACGGCGTCCGGGACGGCGCGCCATACCAGCGAGATCCTCCGCGCCCCGGCGGCGAGGACGCCCATCCGGGTGCGCTGAGCACGGGGCGCGAAGACGCAGCGCCGCTCCCCGACCAAGACCTCAGCCCGCGCCGCGCCAGCCCGGACCCCGCGGCGCCGGCGGCAGGCCCGGCAGGCGCACCGGCTCGGCGAGCAGGCATCCCGCCAGCGCGTCGAGCGCGTCGTCGCGCACGCCGCCCCCCGCAACATCCGGCCGCCAGGCGGCCATCTCCTGCGGGAAGGGCGTGTGGAAGACGGACTCATGCGCGTGCAGCCGCCGCGCCGCGAGGGTGGGATCGAGGGCGGCGAGGATGCGCTCCACCTTCGGCCGGCGGCTCGCATGCTCGACCACCGCGCAGGCCGCGCCGGCGCGCGACATCTCCCGCCGGAGCAGCGCCGGCAGGAAGCGGCCGAGCCCGTTGGTCTCGACCCGGACCACCGGCAGCAGCAGCGCGCGGGCGATCGCGGCGACGGCGCGGCATTGCTGCGTCGCCGGATCGGCCGCGTCCTCCGGATCCTGCTCCAGATAGGCCATGCGGTGCAGGAAGCTGTTGCCCTCGGCATCGGCGTAGAGGCAGGCGAGCACGGAAGCGTCGCCCGCGACGCCCCTCGCCGCCTGCCGCCCATAGGCGGGGTCCCAGAACCCGCCGCCGGAGACGAGGCGCCGGCCGAGCAGCGAGAGCACCGGCCGGCCGCCGACCTCGTGGTAGTCGGGATCCTCCCGGTACCGCACGATCAGCGCGGGATCGAGCCGCGCGGCGCGCTCCTCGACCGCTTGCAGCTGCATCTGCCGCGCGAAGTGCAGCGGGCCGACGCGCGCGCGCAGCGCCTCCACCGCCGGCTGGTCGAAGCGCTCCGGCCAGGCGCTGCGGCCCGCCTCGTCGAGCAGCGGGACGACGAGGCGGCGGTAGCCGGCGAGGAAGCCTTCCGCCCCGGCGGGTTGCGCGTAGAGGCTCTCGGCGCAGTGCGGCGTGCCGACATAGAGGATGGTGCCGCCGGGCGTCAGCACGAACTCCGTCTCGCGCAGCCGCTCGCGCAGCTCCGCGCGCTTGCCCGGCGTGTCGCAATTGCCCGCCACCTCGACATCGTCGCAGACGATGAGGTCCGCGCGCGCGCCGGTGATGTTGCCCCCGAGCCCCTGGGCGAGCATCGAGGGATCGCGCAGCACCGCGTCGCGCGCCACGGTCAGCCGGTCCATCGCCCAGGCTTCCGCCGTCTCGGGCAGCAGGTGCCGGCAGAGCGGATGACGCTCGAGGATGCGCCGGACGGTCGCCACCATGCGCACCGCGAGCGCCTGGTCGGCGGACAGCACCAGGATCCGCGTGTCCGGATCCCGCGACAGCCACCAGGCGCAGGTGAGGCCGACGAGGGTGGATTTGCCGCAGCCGCGGAAGGCCATCAGCAGGAGGCGACGATCCGCCGCCTCCCGCCGCGCGCCGAGCCAGCGCGCGATGCGCCGGTGGACGGCCGGCGTGCCGAGGCCCTGCAGCCGGTTCCAGACCCAGACGAACTCCACGAGCTCAGCCGGGGATGGGTTCGCCATCCGGCACGCCCTCCTCCGTGTCGTCAGGCATCGAGGAGCCGAGCGCCTCGCGCGCCTGGCCGAGCAGCACGAAGCCGTCCTGGAAGGAGTCGGGCGCCTCCGTCCCGCCGCCGACGAGCTTCAGCAGGGTCTCGACATGGCCGAGCGCCGCGCGCGCCGCGGCGTGGCGCGCCATGAAGGCCTTGGCGGCCTCGGTGCCGCCCTCCTCGTCGAGCAGGAAGCGGAGGTAATCCTCGACAACCGCGCGGACCGCGCCGGCGAAGGCGGCGGCGGCCAAGGAGCGAGGGCAGGCACCGCAGGGGCGCGCCGCCGTCGCCGCCTGTCTGCGGGGATGCCTCATCGGCACACCGCCCGCGTGGCCGCCATTCCGGTGGTCCCGGGGAAGGGATGGGCACCTGGCATCGTGGCTCTCCTTGAAGCTGGGGGTTCGCCGCATGGGAGGCGGGACGGAGCGCCGCCGCCCAGAGCTTGCGAAGAACTCGACCTCGCGAAGGCTCGCCCGCGCCGATCCTCGGAGAACGCCCTCCGGAATCGTCGCTGACGGGCATTCCTTCCCGAGATCTCAGAGCGGCGCCTTGGTCACGGTGACGGTCAGCGTCACCGAGCGGGTGGCGCCGCCATCCATCTGGATCGTCCCGGCGCTCTGGTTGTGGACGCTGACGCTGACCCGGTCGCTGTTGCTGACCGTGCCCGAGAACACGACGCCGCCATTCTGCGTCCCGTTGCCGTCGAGCACGTAGCCGACCTGCACGGCATCCCCGAGCCGCGCGCCGGGAACGAGCACCTGGTCGGCGGACACGGTCGACAGCTGCGCCGAGGCGCCCGCCGGGAGGTCGGGAATGACCCAGCCGGCATGGCTGGCGCGCAGCACGGTCGATCCCCAGCCGCGTGCGCCGCCGTAGAGGAGCGAGGGCGCGTGCTCCGGCGGGCAGTAGAGGCGCGCGGAGCGCAGCACCATCGTCTCCCCGGCGTTGCCGTCCCGGTCCGCATCCTCGTACTCGGTGCCGAGCGAGGCGATCCCGAGGATGGCGATCCGGCATTCGGGCGGCAGCGTGATGCGCTGCAGCCGCGACACGGTGAAGTCCGACGGCTCGGCGCCCGGCATCCACCACCGCGCGGTCTGGTTGTAGATCGTCCCCGCATTCGAGAAGAGGACGCGCGGCCCCTCCGGGTCGGGCACCACCTCGCCGAGCGGGATCTCCTCCACCGGCGGCAGCTCGGGATCGGGGTCGTAGTCGGGGCGATTCGGGTCGGGATCCGGATCGAAGATCCCGGGCGGCAGCGGCGGCAGGCCGGTGGCGGCCGTGCGGGCGCCGTCCGGATCGTTGACGAGCGTCGGCAGGATCACGTTCTCGGCCGCGTCGAACATCATCACGAAGGGACGGCAGCGATTGCCGTCGAAGGCGACCTCGAACTCCTTGCAGGTGTCGGTGCGCACGACCCAGCCGATGCCACGGCTGGTCGGGAAGGTCAGCCCGTCGCCCGTCGCGGCGATGCCGTCGAGGCCGGGGAAGGCGAGCCCGCCGAGGGTCGTCGGCGCACCGGCGGGGTTGGAGCTGACGACGCACATGCGCTCGACCCCGATCCGCAGGGGGACCGGGTTCGGCGTCACGAGCGGGCGCGCGGCCTCCCACACATGCGCCGCGGCGCGCAGATTCGCCGCCTCCGCGATCAGGCGCGTGCAGCGCGTGGCCGCGGCGGCCTGCGCCATCGGGATGACGGTGCCGCCCGCGCGGTTGCAGCCCGGCCCGTACTTGATGCCGACCAAGTAGCTGTCGCCGAGCGGCAGCCCGCCGATGTTCGGCTGGCCGCCATTGCTGGCGTAGAGCACCTCGTAGACGCAATCCTGCGCGTCGATCCGCGCGGGGACGTCGCTGTTCAGGCCGGCATTGCGGTGCTCCGCCACATAGGGGCTGCAGCCTTCCATGCGGACGCCGCGCGCGACGACCGCCCGCCCGGCCGTCAGGTTCAGGAACGGGATCGCATCGACGGCGCCCACGCCGCCGGCCTGGTAGCCGTTCTGCAGCTCGAAGGCCGGCCCGTGGAAGACATGCGCGTTGTGCAGCGCATAGGCGCCCGGCGCGCGCGCCAGCCGCACGCCGTAGCGCGCGATGCCGGGATGGGTGCTGCCCGAATTGGCGAAATGGCCGCCATAGTAGCGGACCGAGTTGTTCCATGCCCAGGGACCCGGCGTCGAACACCAGATGTCGAGCCCGATGCGGTTGTTCACCAGGCGCCCGAGATGGATGTCGCTGTCCTCGAAGCCCGCCGGCGAGGCCTGGATCCCGCTGCCCTCGGTGCGCACGCCGATATGGAAGCCCTGCACCAGCAGGATCTCGACCCGGCAGGCGTCGAAGTTCAGCAGGCGCAGGCCGATGTCGCGCTCATCCAGCCAGCCGCTCTGCGTCGCGCGCAGCACCTTCAGCCCCTGGTAGTGCCGCGCCTGGCTCCGCACGGTCGCATCGCCGATCGTCAGCGCCGCCTGGCCGTCCGCGCCGGCGTAGACGATGGTGCCCCGCATCGCGAGGCCCGCCGCGCCGCCGCCGAGGCGCAGCGGCATGGCGGTGCGGAAGCTGCCCTCGCCGATCTCGAGCACCCGGCCGGTCGCCGTCGCCGCGTTCATCGCCGCCTGCAGCGCCGGGCCGTCATCGACGACGCCATCGCCGACCGCGCCGAAATCGCGCGCCGAGAGGCGCTCGGCGAGCTTGTCCTCGACCGTGCGCGGGATGGCGCCGGGGAAATCGAGGGTCATGGTCGCCTCGTCGCGGTCGAACACCGCGACGTCGCCGACCGGATCGAAGCCGAGGATCCGGTTCGCCCGCCCCTCGCGCTGCGGCAGCGGGCGCAAGGTGCCGCCGTCCGAGGGATCGAGCCGGAGCGTACCGGCGAGATCCTCCTTCACCTCCTGCAGCGCGGCGACCTGGTAGTCCAGCTCGTCGTTCAGCGTGCGGGCGCGGAGGACGCCGTTCTCCTGGAAGTCGGAGGTGCGGGCGACGACCAGCGCGCGCCGCAGCGTGATCCGGCTGCCGGCGCGGGGCGGCGCCTCGAAGGTCACCACCCCGCCCTCGGAGGCGCCGGCGCCGGCGACCGCGAAGCCCGCGACCTGCCGCACCGCGTCGATCCACACCGCGATGTCGGCGGGCGCGAAGATCGGGAAGGGATAGGTGAAGGCGGACTGCGCGCCATCGGCCACGTACTGCACGCGCGGCGCGACGTCGCCGATGCGGATGTGTTCGTCCATCGTCGGGCGGGCTCCGGAAGGGGGATCGAGGGGGACGGGGCGCCCCCTTCGGCGGACTAGTCGAGCAGGCTGCGGGCGGAGGCGCCGAAGCCGCGCGCGGCGGCCAGCGCGGCGGTCAGCGTGCCGTCGGGGTTGAGGAGGCTGGCGCGGCCGCGCGCGAGGCGGGCGCGGAAGACCTCGTCATCGGCATCCCGCGATTCCGCCGCGGTGCGCTCGAGGCCCGTGGTGATCGCGCCGGCGCTGCCCTCGTCGGGCGCGACGCCGGATGCGGCCATGCGCGCCCGGGTGGAGGCGATGGTCTTCTGCAGCGTCTGCTGGCGCTGCACGCGGTCCGCCTCCTGCTGCGCCAGCAGCTCCTGCTGCCGGGCCTGTTCCTGCTGCCGGGCGAGATCCACCTGGGCGCGCTGGTTCTGCCGCTGGGTCTGGGCCTGCCGCACCGTGCCGTAGGCGCTGATGCCGGCCCCGGCGAGGGCGGCGATGGAAGAGAGGGCGCCCATGGGTCACGCCCCCCCGGTCGCGGTGTTGCGCATCAATCGGTCATCCTCATCTCGGTGGCGACGGCGAGCAGCGTCATCGGCAGCGGCGTGTCGTCCTCGATCCGCCAGAGCGCGGCGAGCGCATCGCGTCGCCAACCCAGCGCGCGCAGCCGCACATCGCCGGTGAAGCGCGGCGGCGGCGCATCCAGCAACGGCGTGCCGAGCCGCCGGAAGGGCACGGGCTGCGGGCCATTGCCGAGATCGACGCGCAGCGAGGCGGTCTCGAGCAGCCGGAAGGTCACCGAGACGAGCCGCAGCGGCGCGGCGCGCACGCCGACCGCCGTGGTCAGGTCGGGCGGCAGCGGCTCGACCAGGTGGCGGAAGGGCAGGCCCACCTGCACGCCGCGCGCCGGCGGGTCGATCACCACCGCGCCGGACACGACGCGCGAGGCCGCGCGCGGCGCCCCATCGGCGACGATGCCGACCTCCCGCCCCTCGAGATGCGAGAGGCCGCTCCAGCGGTCCTGCGGCGCGGCGGCTGCGCCGGTGAGCGCGGCGTCGAGCGCGACCGCCTCGTCGAACCGCTCCAGCCGCTGCGTCCCGGCGCGCTCGACCACGGCGTAGACGCTGCCCTCGATCTCGGCGAGTGCGCGGAAGGCGCCGTCGGTCTCCTGCCGCGTCCAGGCGGTGACCTGCTCGGCGCGGTAGAGCGTCAGGGTCGCCAGGGTGCCATCGGCCATCGCGACATGCAGCAGCCGCCGCGTCTGGTCGTAGGCCATGGCGACCGGGTCCTGCACGAGGTGGCGCGCGACCAGCGCCAGATCGTTCGCCTGGTAGGCCTGCTGGAGGTCGGTGTAGACGAATTCGTGGATCCCGCGCCCGCTGCGCGCGGCGAAGATGGTGGCGCCATCGACATCCACCGGCGGGACCATCCGCGCCAGGATCGAGCCGACCCGGGTCTGCCGGTTGAGCTGGATGTTCGCCGGCGTCAGCGGGGACCCCGTGACCATCCATTCGGCGCCCGAGGTGAAGACCTGCAGGTGCTGGCCCGAGAACAGTGCGCGGATCGCGTTCACCTGGTCGGAGACCAACCCGAACTCGATCGCCTGGTCGTCGAGGCCGGTGCCGATGTCGAAATTGAAGAGATCGCCCGAGCGCGACAGCCACAGCCGGTTCGGCAGGTCGCGCGACCCGCCGATCGCCAGCCGGTCCTGGTGGAAGCAGAGCGAGACCGGCCAGCCACGCACGGCGGAGAAGGCGGCCTCGTCCCAATCCTGCGTCGCACCCGTGCCCGGCAGCGGCCCGTCCTCGACCGTCGCCACGGCGCTGGTGTCGGAGGCGACCGCGGTGACGCGCAGCCGCCGCGTGCCGATGCGGAACACGACCCCGGCATGCGCGGCCTGGAAGACCGGCGCCGAGGCGGTGAGCGTCACGCCGCCGCTGGTCCCGCTGGCCGAAAGCGTCACCTCGAGGGCGGCGAAGCGGTAGAAGGGCTCGGCGGTGAAGCTCCAGGGCGCGACCTGCCAGCTGGTGTGGCCGGTGCGGGTGACGCGCTGGGGCGGCATCTCCGGATGCACGAGCAGCAGCGTGTCGGCGCTCTGCGTGAAGCCGAGCTGCGGCAGCATCGCCCGGGTCCAGGGACCGGCCACCGCGGCGACCTCGGCATCGCCGATGAACACGCGCATCAGCCCGTCGGTCAGCGCCAGCAGGTAGGTCTGCTCGGTGTTGAACTCGAAGGCGATCAGCCGCGCCGGCCCGGCGAGGGTCGCGACATGGCGCAGCCCCGGTCGGCGCTGCACGCCGCCCGTCGGCTGGATGAAGACGTTGCGCAGGCGCCTCGCGCCATTCGCCGAGGCGCGCAAATCCGGCCGACCGAGCAGCTCGGGCGCCAGCTCGCCCGCGGTGAAGCTGGTCTTGATGGTGCGGGAGGAGGCCATGGGTCAACCCCCGCCGCGCACATCGATGAGCGGGAAATCCTCGATCGCGCGCGGCGTCGCCTGCTGGCTGTCGACCAGGCGCGCGGCGCGCATCTCCTGGTCCGCCAGGCGATGCAGGGCCTCGGACCGCGCCGCATTCTCCGTCAGCGGCAGGCAGAATTCGGCGGCGAGACGGGCGGTCAGCGCCGCGGCGAAATGCGGCGGGAAGCCGCTCTCGTCGGGGCGGAAGATGTAGGACAGCACGAGCTGCGACGCGTTCGCGTGCAGCCGCCCCTCGAGGATGCGGTAGGCCAGGCCGCGGCCGCGGCCGGGCGCGCCGGGTTGCCCGGCCGAGAGTGCGCGCAGGAAGCGCGGTGGCAGCTGGAAGGCATGGGTGAAGTCGGCGACCGGCCGCGCCGCCAGGCGCGGCAGCGTCTCCTGCCCGGTGGCGAAGCTCCAGGGATGGGCCGCGAGCAGGGCATCCCGGATGGCCGGGTACAGGTTCGCCGCCACCTCCGCCTCGGCGGTGCCCTCGTCGAGCGAGGCAACGGGCTGCGCGCCGATCTTGAGGAGGGCGCGCGAGCAGAGCGCGAGCGCGGTCAGGGACATGCGGGCTGCCTCCGGGCGGGGGTGGGGGCCGGACTCCCTCCCCCGCGCGGCGGGGGAGGGAAGGGGTGGGGGTGCCGCGACGCGGCTATTCCTTCGCGCGCATCCGCGTGACGCCGACATTGTCGACCAGCACCGCGCCCTGGCTCATCATGGTGTTGACGAACCAGGCGGCGCGGTCGCCGTGCCAGGTGATGTCGGTGATGATCTCGCTCGCCGCGGCATGCGCGATGGCGGTCTTGTGGTAGAAGTAGCAGTAGCGGACGCCCGCCGTGGCGTTGAAGGTCAGGCCGCTGTGCGGGATCCAGGTGGCGCCGAGCCAGCGCTTCGCCTGCGTGCCCTTCCAGGGCAGGTCCTCGTCGCCGACATACTGCGCGTTGGCGAACTCCTGCAGGGTCAGCAGCTCGCTCCACTGCCGCCAGCCGACCACGGCGTAGCGCATGCCGTCATCCGGCACGTCGGCCGCGCCCAGCAGCTCGAAGGCCAGCAGCACCTTCTCGCGCGTCAGGCCGTCGGCGTCGGTCGTGCCGCTCGCCGTGCCCACCGCCTCGGTCGTCGCGGCATCGAGGGCGGCGATGATCAGCTCGTCGGTCTTGCGGCCCAGCGCATAGGCGCCGGCATTCGCCACCACGGCGCGCTCGTCGTGGTTGACCTTCAGCTCGTCGAAGCGGTCGATCCAGTCGCCGGCATAGTGGTCCTGCAGGAAGCACTCGACCGCGGTGTGGTCGAGGTTCATCACCGGCACCAGGCCGTTGCGCGACTTCGCCTCGGCGGTGCCGCGGCCGACGCGCTGGAAGACGGTGGAGGCGCCGCGAATGTCGGTCTTGCTGCGCACGGTCGGGCGCAGCTTGGAGCCCTGGCGCTGATACGCCTCCTGCACCTCGGCCTGGTACTGCTTGACGAAGGCCTGGTCGATGGTCGCGGACATGCTCGTCATGATCCTTGCGTTCGGGTGGGATCTGTCCGGCCGCGCGCCGGTTCGGGCCGCCCGGGGCGGGGCGGGCCGGCAGGGGCCGGGACGGGCGCGGCGAGCCGGGCGCGAGGGCCCGGTTGGTCGACGCGCGGCAGGCAGGCGGGGGTGGGCCGGGTGCGCGCGGCGGCGCAGCGGCACCGGCGACCCACCCCCGGGCGGCGGGGCGAGCGTCGGGGGCGAGGGAAGCGCGACGCTCGAGCTCCGCCGCGACAGCGGCGGCGCGGGCTACGCCGCCCCGCTCAGCCGTTCACCAGGCGGCGGAAGCCCTCGGTGACGCGGCGGACGAACTCCGGCTCGCGGGCGCGCCAGTAGCGCGGGTCGCGCATCATGGCGCGCAGCGCCTCCTCGCTCTCCGGCTCGGGCGCGGGGTGGCCGCCCTCGCGGCGCAGCCCGGGCTCGGCGTTGCCCCGCATCATCTGCTCGATCGCCAGCACGCCCTCATAGGTCGTGGCCAGCGCATCGAGCACGGAAGGCGCCAGGTTGGCGCGGCCCCAGGCCAGCAGCTGCGCCGCCGATTTGCGGTAGCGCTCCTCGCCGCCGAAATGCTCGGCGAGCTTCTGCCGCTGCCGGTCGGATTCGAACTCGGCCGCGGCCTCGGCGATCAGTGGCAGCAGCCGCTCGGCCGCCAGGTCGTAGACCAGCTGCGCCTGCGCGTTGGTGAAGTTCGCCGCGTGCAGCCTGCCGTTCACGCCGGCATCGGCGCAGCACAGCTCGTGCGGCGAGCGGATCTCATAGGCCTCCGGGCTGTCCGGGACGCCCATCGCCGCGCGCCAGCGCGCGATCTCCTCGGCCGGCGCATCCGCGCCCGGCGGGCCGGCGCGGCGCGACAGGCGCCGCTCGAGCTCGAGATAGGATTTCAGCAGCGCGTCCACGCGGATCTCGCCGCGCGCGGCGTCCCAGAATTTCTCGGGCACCGCGGCCGGGCGCCGGTCGCCCGGCGCCGCGGCGTCCGCATCTTCGCGCGCGTCCATCTCGTCCGGCAGCAGCAGGTCCTCGGGCATGCGTGGGTCACTCCGGTTGGGCGGAAGGGGGGATGGCAACGGGGGTGGGCGGAACCAGCACCTCCGCCGGCGCGCCAAGCGTGCGGGCCAGCCAGCGCGTCGCCGCAGCGGCATCGACCTGCGCCGCGGCCGTCCCGCCCATGGCGGCGACGGCCTGCAGGAAGAGCAGCGTGTTCGCCGCATCCGCCCGTCCCTGCACGCGGGCGAGCGGACTCTCGTAGCGCAGCGCCACCGCGCGCCCGTCGAGGCGCACGGGCGGGATCTCGCCGCGCCGGCGCAGGATGCCGAGGCAGCGCGTGACGAGCGGCGTCAGAAGCTCGGTCTGCAGCCGGCCATAGGTCGCCCCGAGCAGCCGCGCGGTCTCGGCCGCGCGCTCCAGGACCTCGGTGGCGGTGCGGCGCGCCTCCTGCGCCGCGCCGATCCGGTCGGCGAGCAGCGCGCCGCGGATGCGCGCGCGCAGATCGTTCAGCACGAGCTGCGAGACGTCGAAATTGCCCGGCGCGGCGAGCGGCGTGAGGCCGGCGCTGCCTGGCGCCTTGGGGATGATGGCGCCGGGCACGAGCTGGACGGTCGCCGGGTTCAGCACCCCGTCATCCTCGGCCTGCCAGATGCCCGTGGCGGCGATCGAGGCGTTCTTCAGGACCAGCTCGACCACCTTGTTGGCGGTGCGGATGTCGGGCAGCGCCTTCATCACCGGGCCGCGCCCATAGGTCTCGCCGGGCGCCTTGAGCCAGCGGAAGGCGATGCAGGGGTTCTCGGCGAAGCGCCCCTCGGCCAGGAGGAAGGGGTGGTCGGGGTCGCCCACCAGCACCGCGGCGTGGCGCGCGGCGCCACCGGGCTCGGGCCAGATCGCCTCGATCACGGTCAGCTCCGCCGCGGCCTCCGCGTCGCGCGGCAGGGGCGGCGCCTTCGGGAAGCGGGCCTGGATGG
Organism: uncultured Acetobacteraceae bacterium; assembly: GCA_964564645.1. Taxonomy (GTDB): domain Bacteria; phylum Pseudomonadota; class Alphaproteobacteria; order Acetobacterales; family Acetobacteraceae; genus CAZMCV01. The sequence continues at coordinate 811 of CAZMCV010000079.1, read as the reverse complement.
CGCCGGGCGGGAGCCGCGACTGGAGGAACAGGGTCGTCAGCCGCCCATCCGGCCCTTCCTCGAGCACCGCGGCGCGGATCGGCACGGCGACGAAGCGGAAGGCGGAGGCCTCGCCGACGGGCGCCTCCTCGACCAGCAGCACGCCGCTGCCGGCGACGACCAGGTCGACGAAGCCCTGGTGCATCTCGAGGCCGAAATTCGACCGGTCGAGATGGCCCTGCAGGATGACCGCCACATCCTCCAGCGCCTCCGCCGCGGCGCGGCTCTCGGCCGTCTCCTCGGTAGCGGGCCGGGCGGCGGGGGCGAGGCCGAACCAGCGCGACCAGGGGGGCGTCAGCTCCGCCAGCAGCGAGGCGGCGAGCTGCTCGGCCGCATCCGCCGCGGTCGCGTCGAACAGGGTGGCGGCGGAAGCGGGCGCCGGCAGGGCCAGATCGTAGCAGGATTGCCAGATCGGCTCGATCGGGCGGCGCCGCTCGCGGGCGGCGGCGAAGCGGGCGGGGATGTCGGCGGGCTGCATGGTCTGTCCCCTCACTCGCCGAGCAGCGTCTTGCGCGGCGCCGCCGGCAGGGAGGCGAGGACCCCGCGGGGGGAAGTCGCGATGGTGCCTGGGCGGCCGCGCTGGGCGCGGGCGCGGGCCTCGACCCGGGCGGTCTCGGCAACGGAATCCGGGCTCGGCGCCGGCTGGGTCGCGGCCGCTGGCGGCGCGGGCGGCGTGACGATCTCGGGCTTCGGGGCTCGGAACAGGCCACCCATGCGCGTCACCTCTGCGGCTCGTCGTGGCGGGACGGCTTCCGCCCCTGGCGCGGGCCCG
>CAZMCV010000078.1:0-18890 GCA_964564645.1 uncultured Acetobacteraceae bacterium | reverse complement strand
CCGCGCGGCGGGGCGCGGCGGCCAAGCCCGCTGCCGCGAAGGCCGGCGGCGCGAAGCCCTCCGCCGCCAAATCCGCGGCGGCAAAGCCCGGCGCGCCAAAGGTTGGCGCGACGAAGCCGCGCGCGGCCAGGCCCGGCCCGGCCGCGTCCAGGGCGAAGCCCGCCGGCCCCCGCGGCGGAGGCGGCTGATCACCCCCGGGCGGACGCCATGACGGCCCCCCCGGAGGATGCCGATCCGGCGGGGCGGCCGGGGCTGCCCGGCAAGGACCAGCTCCGCCGCTTCCTCGAGGCCGCCCCGGGCGCCGTCGGCAAGAGCGACATCGCCCGGCATTTCGGCCTGACGCCCGACCAGCGGCCGGCGCTGCGCGCGCTGCTCGCCGAGCTGAAGGCCGATGGCGGCGCCATGCCCGCCGACCGCCGGGGTCTCGCCGCGCCTGGCCGGCTGCCGGAGATGGCGGTCATCGAGATCACCGGGACCGATGCCGATGGCGACCCGATCGCCCGCCCGCTCGGCTGGAAGCCCGAGGCGCAGGGCCGCCCGCCGCTGATCTGGATGCGCCCCGAGCCGAAGGGCCAGCCGGCCCTGGCACCCGGGGAGCGCGTGCTGGCCCGCCTGCGTCGCATCGGGGTCGGCCGCTACGAGGGGCGCACCGTCAAGCGCATCGGCACCGGCGCCGGGCCGGCGCGCATCCTCGGCGTCTTCGAAGAAGGCCGCATCATCCCCACCGACCGCCGCCACCGCGCCGAATGGAGCGTCCCCGCCGGCGAGGAGGGGGGCGCCGAGCCCGGCGAGATCGTGCTCGCCGAGCCGCTGCCGGCGCGCCTCGCGCTCGGGCCCCGCCCGGCGCGCATCACCGAGAGGCTCGGGCGGCTCGGCGAGCCGCGCTCGGTCTCGCTGATCTGCCTGCATGCCCATGGCATCCCGGAGGTCTTCCCGGCCGAGGCGCTGGCCGAGGCCGAGCGCCTCGCCCGCCCCGCCTCCCCCGCCGGGCGCGAGGACCTGCGCGCGGTGCCGCTGGTGACCATCGATGGCGAGGACGCACGCGACTTCGACGACGCGGTCTGGGCCGCGCCGATGGGCAGCGGCTGGCGCCTGCTCGTCGCCATCGCCGATGTCGCGCATTACGTCCGCCCGGGCGGGGCGCTGGACCGCGAGGCCTGGGCGCGCGGCAATTCGGTCTATTTCCCCGACCGCGTCGTGCCGATGCTGCCCGAGGCGCTGTCGAACCACTGGTGCAGCCTGCGCCCCGGCGAGGACCGCGCCTGCCTCTTCGCCGAGATCGAGATCGATGCCGACGGCGGGAAGACGGCGCATCGCTTCGGCCGCGGCCTGATGCGCAGCGCCGCGCGGCTGACCTATGAGGGCGTGCAGGCCCATCTCGACGCCGGCACCGACCCGGAGGCGCTGCCGCCCGGCCAGATGGCCGCCCTCGGCGGCGCCTTCCGCGCGCTGCTCGTGGCGCGCGGGCGGCGCGGCGCGCTCGACCTCGAGCTGCCCGAGCGCCGCGTGCTGCTCGACGCCGAGGGTCGCGTGACCGATGTGCGCCCGCGCGACCGCCTCGACAGCCACCGCCTGATCGAGGAGTTCATGGTCGCGGCCAATGTCGCGGCGGCGGAGGAGCTCGAGCGGCGGCGGCAGCCCTGCGCCTACCGCGTGCATGACCGCCCCTCCGACCGCAAGCTCGAGGGGCTGCGCGCGTTCCTCGAGACCTTCGGCCTCGCGCTGCCGCGTGCCGACCACCTGCGGGCGCGCGACTTCGCGGGCGTGCTCGAGGCGGTGTGCGACCGGCCGGAGATCGCGCCGCTGGTGCATGAGACGGTGCTGCGCGCCCAGTCCCAGGCCGAGTACGCGCCCGACAATATCGGGCATTTCGGCCTCGGCCTCGCGCGCTATGCCCATTTCACCAGCCCGATCCGGCGCTATGCGGACCTGCTGGTGCATCGCGCGCTGATCCGCGGCCTCGGCCTCGGCGCGGGCGGGCTCGAGGAGGCCGAGGCCGCGCGCCTGCCCGACACCGCCGAGCACGTCACGGCGACCGAGCGCCGCGCCGCCGCGGCCGAGCGCGATGCCATCGACCGCTTCCTTGCGGCGTTCATGGCACAGCGGATCGGAGAGGTGTTCGAGGGCCGCATTCGTGGGGTGACACGCTTCGGCCTGTTCGTCACGCTGGAGCAGATCGGCGCGACCGGCATTGTCCCTCTCGCGTCGCTGCCGGACGACCGATGGACCGAGGATCAGGCGAGGCAGGCGCTGGTCGGCTTGCGCACGGGGCTCTGCCTCTCCCTGGGCGCGGCCGTGGAGGTGCGCCTGGCGGAGGCGACGCCGCGCACCGGCGGGCTGGTGTTCCACCTGATGCTGGCGCCGCCGGTGCGCCCGCCGCGCGCCGCGCCGGCCCGGCCGGGACGATCGCGGCGGCGCTGAAGGCCCGGGCGCGGGCGGCCGGGATGGCGGCCCTGCTCGGCGCCGGCTTCCTCCTCCTCCCGCCCGGCGGCGCCGGGGCGCGGGCGGCCGAGGCCGGCTTCCGCCGCGACCTGGCCCAGGCGGTCCTCGCCTCCGCCTACGAGGCCATCCTGCTGCGCCACCTGGAGGCCGCCTCGCCCGGCGAGCTGGGCCTGTGGATGCTGCGCGGGCTCGAGGTGATCGACCCGGCGCTCAAGGTGGAGCTGCGGGCGGAGACCCTGCTCGTCTCGCGCGCCGGCCGCGTGCTCGGCGCCCGGCCGGTGCCGCCGCCGGGCCAGGGCGGCGGTCCGGGGGTGGCCGCGGCGGGCGCGCTCGCGGTTGCGATCGCGGCCCTGTTCGACGCCGCCTCCCGCGTCTCGCCGGCCCTGCGCGAGGCCGGGGCGGAGCGGATGCTGCGCAGCGGCTTCGAGGAGCTGTTCAACCACCTCGACCCCTACAGCCGTTACCTGACGCCGGAGGAGGCGCGGGCCGCCCGCGCCCGGCTCCTCGGCCAGTCGGCGCTCGGGCTGCGGCTGGCCACGATCGGCGGCGCCGGCGCGGATGGCGGCAGGAGCCGCGTGACGATCGCGGGGATCCAGCCGGGGAGCGTCGCGGAGCAGGCCGGCCTGCTCGCCGGCGACCGGCTGCTGGCCGTGGACGGCTTCCCGGTCACGGGCGGGGACCTGCGCGGCGCGGCGGCGCTGCTGGAGGGCCCGGCCGGCACCGAGGTGACGCTGACCGTGCAGCGCCGGCGGCGGCGGCTCGAGGTGGTGCTGCCGCGCCTGCTGGCGGCCCCCGAGACGGTGCGGGCCGAGCGGCAGCACGACATCATCTGGCTCCGGCTCGAGGGCTTCGCCAACGACACCGACCTGCGCCTGGCGGCGCAGCTCCGCGCGGAGCTGTCGGGCCAGGACACGCCGCCGCCGCCGCCGCGCGGGATCGTGCTCGATCTGCGCGGCAATCGCGGCGGGCTGCTCGGCCAGGCGGTGGCGGTCGCCTCCACCTTCCTCCAGGGCGGGCTGGTGGCGCGCACCGCCGGGCGGCATCCGGACGCGACGCGCCTCTACCTCGCCGATGCCGCGGACCTGGCCGGCAGCCTGCCCGTGGTGGTGCTGGTCGATGGCCGCACCGCCTCGGCGGCGGAGATCGTCGCCGCTTCCCTGTCCGGCCGCGGGCGGGCGGTGGTGGTCGGCAGCGCGACCCAGGGGAAGGGGCTGATCCAGATCGTCGTGCCGCTGCCCGATGGCGGGGAGCTCCTGGTGACCTGGGGGCAGGTCCTGGCGCCGCTGGGCTGGCCGATCCAGGGGCTCGGGGTCCTGCCGGAGGTGTGCACCAGCCTCGGGGCCGAGGCGACCGATGCGACGCTCGCGCGGCTGGCGGCGCGGGAGCCCTCGCCCATGGCGCCGGTGCTGGCGCGGCTGCGCGCCGCCCGCGCGCCGGTGCCGGCCGAGGAGGTCACGGCGCTGCGCAATGCCTGCCCGCCCGCCGAGGGGCGGGAGACGGACCTGGCCGTCGCGCGCGCCCTGCTCGAGACGCCGATCGCCTACGGGGCCGCGGTCGCCCGCTGACCGGGCCGGCGCCTCGCCGCGGGGGCAGGACGGTCGGGGAAGGGAGGGAACTCCCGTCCCCGAAACCCCAACCCACCTTCTTTTCGCTCCTTTTCCGCTTTCCCACCCGCCGAGGCTGAAGCGCCATCGCACGGGCCTCGCCGCCGCTCGACAAGGAGCGGAAAGGGATGACGGGTCGCCGTGTACGGCGACGGGAGAAGACCTCCTCCCCGGCCTTGGCCTGCCGGCCGCGACCGAGGCGGCGCCGTTTCCCCGATGGTCCTGGCCGCCGGGCGATCCTGCTTGACGCGGCGGATGTCGCCGCTAGTGTCCCTGCCCTCCCGCAACGCCGCCCCCATCGATCCGCGAAGGCTTCGCCATGGCCAAGGCCAACACCATCCAGATCAAGCTGGTCAGCAGCGCCGATACCGGCTTCTTCTATGTCACGCGCAAGAATGTCCGGAACACCACCGGCAAGCTCGAGATGAAGAAGTACGACCCGGTGGCGCGCAAGCACGTCGTCTTCCGCGAAGCCAAGATCAAGTAGCCTCCGCCGCGGGCACCGTCCCGCGGGATCCGGGTGATCGCCCGCGATCGCCCATCGGGGGGGATGCGCGTCAGCCGGTCGCGGCGTCGTCGAGGGCCGCGGCGTTGCCGAGGCTGGCCGCATCGCCGAGCGTCGCCGGGACGATGTCCATCACCTCGCCCGGTGCCAGCGGCGGGACGATCTCCACCCGGTTCCGCCCCAGCGCCTTGGCGCGGTAGAGCGCGATGTCGGCCGCTTCGATCAGGCCCCGCGCCGGGGTGCCGCGCTGGGCGATGACCACCCCGATGCTGGCGGTCACCGAGATCTGCCGATCGCCCAGGGAAAAGGCCGGGGCGCCGATCGACTGGCGCAGCCGCTCGGCCACCAGCGCGGCGTGCGCCGCGGAATCGGCGGCGATGCCGACCAGGAATTCCTCCCCGCCATAGCGCGCGATCAGGTCGGCGCTGCGCAGGTTCGAGCGCAGCCGGTCGGCGATCTGGCACAGCACGCTGTCCCCGGCGACATGGCCGAAGCCGTCATTGATCGTCTTGAAGCGGTCGACATCGATCAGCAGCACCGCCACGTCGGTGCCGCGCAGCAGCGCGTCGAGGTGCCGCAGCACGTAGCGGCGGTTGCGCAGCCCGGTGAGGGGGTCGGTCACCGCCATCTCGAGCGTGCGGTCCAGATCCTCGCGCAGCCCGTCCTGGTAGCGCTTGCGGCGGATCTGGTTGCGCGCCCGCGCGCGCAGCTCGTTGGGGTCGATCGGCCGCAGCAGCTGGTCGCTGGCGCCGAGGTCGAAGCCGCGCAGCACCAGCGAGCGCTGCGCCCGGTCGGCGATCAGCAGCATCGGGATGTCCCGCGTCTCCATCTGCGCGCGCAGCCGCGAGGCGAGGCGCAGCGCCTCTCCCCCCTGGCCGTCCGGCGGCAGCGACACCAGCAGCAGGTCGATCGGGAAGGCTCCCTTCCGGCCGTCCCGGCGGACCGGGCCGGCCAGGCGCGCCTGGGCGGTCTCGGCATCGCGGGCGGCTTCGCAGGCGATCCCCTCCTCGGCCAGGGCGCGCCCGATCGCCTCGCACTCCGTCGTGCTCTCCGTCACGACCAGCACGCGCGCATCCTCGGGGTGCGACGGGGGCTCGGCGGGTGGCTCGATGCCGAGCTCGCGGCTCGCCGCGACGCGAAGGCGCCAGGCATCCTGGACATGCTTGACCCGGAGGAGCGACCGCAGCCGGGCGAAGAGCGTCGCGTCATCCACCGGCTTCGACAGGAAGTCATCCGCCCCCGCCTCGAGCCCCGAGACGCGCTCCGTCGGGTCGAACAGCGCCGTCACCATGATCACGGGAATGTGGGAGAGCGCGGGGTCCCGCTTGAGGCGTCGGCAGACCTCGTAGCCGTCGAGGCCGGGCATCATGACGTCGAGCAGGATGACATCGGGCGACCAGCAATGGGCGAGGTCGAGCGCCTCCAGCCCCGAGGCGGCGACCGCGACTTCGTAATACTCGGCCCGCAGCTTCAATTCGAGCAGGGTTCGGTTCGTCAGCAAATCGTCAACGACCAGGACGCGTGCTGTCATATGACAGTTCCGTAAAAATTGTCCGCCGGGGGGAGCGTCCGCCGTGCTGACGCCTTCGCCAGCGGGCGTGTCCTCCCTAGACGGGGACATGGTCGCGGCCCTAGGGCGGCGGCAGGCAGCCTCGGAAGGAGATCGGCATGTCGGGATGGACCGCGAGCGGCGGCAACGAGCGGCGCGAAGGCAGCCAGAGCGTGGCCAATGTGAGCCTCTTCTTCCGCCGCTGGCTGCGCAACCCGCTGCAGATGGGCTCGGTCATCCCCTCCTCGCCGAGCCTCTGCCGCCGGATCGCCAGGCTGGTCGAGCGCGCGGAGGACGAGATCGTGATCGAGCTCGGCGCCGGGACCGGAGTCGTCTCCCGCGCCCTGCTCGGCGCCGGCGTGCCGCCGGAGCGGCTGACGGTGGTCGAGATCGTCCCCGAGATGACCAGCCACCTGCGGGAGGCCCTGCCCGGGGTCAACGTGGTCACCGGCGATGCCTTCGAGCTGCCGCAGGTGATCGCGCCACGCTGGCACGGCAAGGTCGGGACGGTGATCTGCGGCATCCCGCTGGTCCTGCTGCCGACCGACCAGCAGCGGCGCTTCGTGGCGGCGGTGGAGGCGGTCGCGCCGGGCCGGGGCTTCCTGCTGTATACCTATTGCATCACCTCGCCCCTGCCCTACCGGACGCTCGGGCTGGAGGCCCGGCGCGAGGCCTGGACGCCCCGGAACGTCCCGCCCGCGAGCGTCTGGCGGTATCGGCCTGCCCGGTGAAGGGAGCATCGGCGATGACCTTGTCGGTTGCGTGAGCGGGTGCCGGCCAGGGCACGGCGCTCGCCCTGGTAGCACCGCGGCTGCCGCTGATGAAGCATGGATGCGCAGGGTCAGCATAACGCAACCGTCGATCCCGATTACTCCACTAAATTAGTTACAACAAATCCTTGCCTTGTCCCCCCGGCGACGGGCCCGACCATCCCGGGGACCTGGGCGCGGGGCGGCCCGCGATCCTCGCCTCCCGCCCGCCACCGCCCCTGCCCTTGGCGCAGGCGGGCGCCCCGGCCTAGCCGGAGGTGAGCGCGACATCCGTCCCGCCCGCGCTGCGCAGCCGCGCCACCAGGCGCACATGCGGGCTCTGGCGGACGCGCATCGCCTCCTGCAGCCCGCGCTCGCCGAGGGCGGCCCGGACGGCATCGGCGTCCGGATGCTCGGCCTCCAGCGCGATCAGCCGGCAATGGCTGTCCTTCAGCCGCGCCACGGCGCCCTTCCCGTCATCCCAGTGGATCAGCGGCGGGACCAGGTTCTGCATGTCCTGGTTCTGCGGCGGGAAGGCCATGCGCCAGGACAGGTCACCCCGCCGCATCGCCCGCACCTCCCCCGCCCGCGGCCCGAGCCGCGCCACGACCGCATCCAGCACCGGGGTGCGCGCCACCCAGGCGATCAGGCAGGGCTCGGCGTCCAGCATCGTGCGGACCGCCGGCGCGTCGAGGTCGAAGGGGCGCGGATGCGGCGGGGTCGGCTGCTCCGGATCGGGCGCCATGATCTCGAGATAGCATTCGGGGCCGAGGCCGAGCAGCATGTTGTGCGTGCCGACGCCAGGATGCGCCCCGCCCGGCTCCGGCCGGACGCCGAGATGGCGTTCGACGAAGGCGGCGCCTTCCTCCAGGGTCCGGGCGCCGAGCACGATGTGGTCGATCTCCGCCATGGGGATGGGTCCTCTCCTCTCCAACGGTCCGGAACCGCCTGACCGGCGGGATGGCCGCCTGCCCCGGCCGGATCCGTTCCTGCAGCTGCGTGACGGTCGACGGGTGTCCGATGCGCTCCCGGCCGATCTCCGGCGGCCGGGCCGGATCGGCCCGCCGCCCCCGGCCGGCGGGTGCCGCGGGCCGATCGTCCTTCCTACCGGGCACGGGACGCACTGGCGATGATCTGGCGCAAATCGCGGCCGGTCAGCGCAGGGCGAATTGGGTCCTGCCGAACATCACCTCCCGCTCGGCATCGGTCATCGGCCCGCGGCGCTGGCGCTCCGCGAGGACGGCCACGCCGCGCTGCACCGCGGGGCGCGCCGCGATGCGATCGTGCCAGCGCTGCACCGCCGGGTAGGAAGCGAGATCGACGCCGCGCCGCTCCGGGTTGCGGATCCAGGGGAAGGTGCAGATGTCGGCGATGGTGTAGTCGGGGCCCGCCAGGTAGGCGCTCTCGGCCAGGCGCTTCTCCAGCACGCGGTGCAGGCGCGCGACCTCGTTGGCGTAGCGCTCGATGGCGTAGGGAAGTTTCTCGGCCGCGTAGTTGGCGAAGTGGTTGTACTGGCCGAACATCGGACCGACGCCGCCCATCTGGAACATGGTCCATTGCAGGCAGCGGTGCCGCGCCTCGCCCGATGTCGGCAGCAGGTCGGAGCCGGCCTTCTCGGCCAGGTAGACCAGGATCGCCGCGCTCTCGAACAGCGGGAAGGGCCGCCCGTCCGGCCCCTCGGGGTCGACGATGGCCGGGATGCGGTGGTTGGGCGTGATGGCCAGGAATTCGGGGCGGAACTGCTCGCCCGCGCCGATGGCGACGGGGATGACCTCGTAGGGCAGGCCGAGCTCCTCGAGCAGGATGTGCACCTTGTGGCCGTTCGGCGTCGGCCAGGTCCAGACCTGGATCGGTGCGGGCATGGCGGCGGTCTCCTTCCCCTCGTTGGTGGAGCTTGGCGGGCCGGCCCGCCCGGGCGCAACCCTCCCGCCGGTCAGGATTCGCGCAGCACCGCGAGCGCGGCGAGGCGCGGGGCGGCGAAGTCGAGGAAGGCGCGCAGCCGTGGCGCCATCAGCCGGGCCGTCGGGAAGACGAGATGCACCGGCACCGGCGGCGGCTCGAAGGCGCGGAGCAGCCGGACCAACCGGCCATCGGCCAGCTCCTCCACCACCTGGTAGGAGAGCGCGCGGACCACGCCGCGGCCGGCGCAGGCGGCGGCCACCGCGGCTTCCGCCTGGGTCACGGTGAAGCGCGGGGTGATCCGCACCGTGATCGCCTCGCCCGTCGCCGGGTCGGCGAAGCGCCATTCCGCGGCGGCGCCGAGGCTCGAGAACAGCACCGTCTCGTGCCCCGCCAGCGCGGCGGGCGAGTCCGGCGTGCCGCGCGCCGCGAGATAGGCCGGGCAGGCCACGACGACGCGGCGGAGCTGCCCGATCCGCCGCGCCACCAGCCCGCTCTCCGGCAGGTCGCCGATGCGCAGCGCCACGTCGATCCCCTCCTCCAGCAGGTCGACCGGCCGGTCGGAGAGCTGCAGCTCCGCCGTCACCGCCGGCTGCGCGTCGAGGAAGTCCGTGACGATCGGCGCCACGTGCCGCCGGCCGAAGACCAGCGGCGCGGCGACGCGCAGCCGGCCGCGCGGCGCCGCCCCCTCCCCCGCCGCCTCGGCCATCGCCTCGGCGTAGTCGGCGAGCAGGCGGCGGGCATGGTCGGCCAGCCGCTGCCCGGCCTCGGTCGGGGCGAGGCGCCGCGTGGTGCGCTCGAGCAGCCGCACGCCCAGCCGGTCCTCGAGCACGGCGAGCGCCCGCGTCACGGCCGGCGGCGAGAGGCCGACCCGCCGCCCGGCCTCGGCCAGGCTGCCCCCCTCCAGGATGGCGACGATCAGGCGGAGCTCGTCGAGGCGGTCCATTCTTCCAACCGACGCAAGGATCCATTGCGATCAAGCCATGTTCCGAAAAGCCCGCGCAAGGTCCAACTTCGGCCTCGTCAGCGGCGCGGGCCTCCCGCCCCGCCGCCCAGCGAAGGAGACCGGACCATGTCCCGCCTGAATGTCCCCGACCCCGCCGAAGCCCCCGCCGCCGCCCGCCCGCTGCTCGAGGGCGTGCGCCGCAAGCTCGGCATCGTCCCCAACCTGCTCCGCGTGCTCGGCAACAGCCCGGCGGCGCTGGGCGGCTATGTCGGCCTCTCCGGCGCCGTCGCCGGCGACAGCCTGCCGCCGTCGCTGCGCGAGCAGATCGCGCTCGCGGTCGCCGAGGTGAATGGCTGCGAATACTGCCTCGCCGCCCACACCTTCCTCGGCGGCAAGGCGGGCCTCGACGCGACGGCGATCGACGCCGCGCGCGGGGGCCAGGCGGCCGAGCCGAAGGCCGCCGCCGCCCTCGCCTTCGCCCGCGCGGTGCTGGCCAAGGCCGGCCAGGTCGACGACGCCGCCCTCGCCGCGGTGCGCGAGGCCGGCTGGGAGGATGCGGCGATCGTCGAGATCGTCGCGCATGTCGCGCTGAACGTCTTCACCAACAGCGTGAACAACGTGGCGCGGACGCCGGTGGACTTCCCCGCCGCCGCGCCCCGCCGCGCCGCCGCCTGACCCACTGCACGCCCCGGGGCGCGGATGCGTCCCGCCCCGGGGCCTCGCCGGAGACCGCCACCATGGGACGTCATTTCGCCCGGATCGCCTTCACCCCGCGCGTGCAGGCGGAGCAGAGCCGGATCGGCAGCCGCGCGGGCTATGCGCGGATGGAGCGCGAGGGCCGCGACGACGCGGCGCTGACCGCGGCCGAGGCCGCCTTCCTCGCCGCGCGGGACAGCTTCTACATGGCCAGCGTCTCGGAGACCGGCTGGCCCTATGTGCAGCACCGCGGCGGCCCGCGCGGCTTCCTGCGCGTGCTGGACGAGCGGACCATCGCCTTCGCCGATCTCGGCGGCAACCGCCAGCATGTCAGCGTCGGCAACCTGGCGGGCGACGACCGGGTCAGCCTCTTCGTCATGGACTACCCGAACCGACGGCGCCTGAAGCTGCTCGGCCATGCCCGGGTGGTGACGCGGGAAGAGGATCCGGCGCTGGTCGAGAGCCTGGCGCCGGAGGGGCTGGAGGGCCGCGCGGAGCGGGCGGTGGTGATCGCCGTCGAGGGCTTCGACTGGAACTGCCCGCAGCACATCACCCCGCGCTTCACGGCGGAGGAGCTGGCGCCGGTGGCCGAGAGGCTGCAGGCGGCGGAGGCGGAGGTGGCGCGGCTGCGCGCCGCGCTCGGCCTGGCGGCGTCCCCGGTAGCCGAGCCGGGCAGCGCCGCCTAGGCTGGCGGGACGCGACCGACCCCAAGGGATGGCCCGATGCCGACGCGCCTGCTGCTCTGGACGGACAATGCCGGCCCCTACGAGGAGGCGATCGCGGCCGCGGGACTCGCCCCGCGCGTCGCGGTCCGCGTGCTGCCGCGCAAGGAGATGCCGGCGGGCGAGGACCTGGCGGAGACCGAGGCCATGCTGGCCTGGGGCGCGCCGCCCGGCCTGCTGCCGCGCATGCCGAAGCTGCGCTGGGCGCAGGCGCTGACCGCCGGCGTCGAGGGCTGGCTGGCGCTGCCCGACCTGCCGCCCGGGCTGGCGCTGACCTGCGCGCGCGGGACGCACCGGGAGAGCATGCCGGAGAACATCCTCGGCGCCATCTTCCACATCACCAAGCCCTACCACCTGATCGAGGGCGACAACCGCGAGGCCCGATGGGTGCGGCGCATGGCGACGCCGCTCGCCGGCAAGACGCTCGGCATCCTCGGCCTCGGTGCGATCGGCGCGGAGCTCGCGCGCAAGGCCGCGGCGCTCGACATGCGCGTGATCGGCACCCGTCGCAGCGGCCGCGCCGGCGGGCTGCCGGAAGGGGTGACGGCCCTCTTCCCGCCCGAGCAGACGGATTCCGTGCTGGCGCAGTCGGATTTCGTCGTCTGCCTGCTGCCGGCGACGCCGGAGACCGAGAATTTCATCGACACCGCGCGGCTCTCGGCGATGAAGCCCGAGGCCTGGCTGATCAATTTCGGCCGAGGCGCGGTGATCAAGGACGAGGACCTGATCGCGGCGGTGCAGGTCCGGCGCATCGCGGGCGCGATCCTCGACGTGTTCCGGATGGAGCCGCTGCCGGCGAGCCACCCCTTCTGGTCCACGGAAGGCATCCTGGTGCTGCCGCATATCGGCGGCGGCCATCCGGCGCGCGACGCCGTCGTGGCAGGCCTCTTCGTCGACAATCTGCGCCGCTTCCTCGATGGCGGGACGCTGAGGGAGGTGGTGGACCGCGCCGCCGGCTACTGAGACGCGCCGCCCCCCCTCGGTTGACGCCCCGCTCCGGCGGGTGCCAAGCTTCCCGCAAGAACACGGTCGGGAGGCGACGATGACACGTTCCGGGCGGCGTGCGTTCATCACCATCGGTGCGGCGGCCACGCTGTCGCTGCCGGGGTTCGGGCTGCGGGCGCAGCCGGCCGGCCCGGGTGCCGGCGAAGTCACGCCCCACCAGCGCAAGCTCTACGACGCGGCCAAGGCCAAGGGCGAGCAGTGCACCTGGTACGTCGCGCACTACAACAGCGAGACGGCCGAGGCGCTCGGCCGCGCCTTCGACGAGACCTTCCCCGGCGTGAAGTGCAACGTGGTGCGCACCACCGCGCAGGTCGCCTACCAGCGCCTGACGCAGGACATGCGCGCGCGGGTGCAGAATTGCGACGTCTTCGCCTCGACCGATGTCGGCCACTACATCCGGCTGAAGGAGGAGGGCAAGCTCGAGAAATTCACGCCGGAGGCGGAGGCGCAGATGACGCCCTCGCTGCGCGGCATCGACCCGGACGGCTTCTTCCACACCACCTCGATCGGCACGGTGCTGATTAACTTCAACACCGGCAAGCTGAAGGAGGAGGAGGCGCCGCGGAAGTGGACCGACCTGCTCGACCCGAAATGGGCGAACCGGGTCACCGTCGGCCATCCCGGCTTCTCGGGCTATGTCGGCACCTGGACCGTGATGATGCGCAAGCTCTACGGCTGGGACTACTTCAAGAAGCTCGAGAAGAACAAGCCGCAGATCGGCCGCTCGATCAACGACACCGTCACCATGCTGAACTCCGGCGAGCGCTGGGTCGGCGCCGGCCCCGGGGCGACGACCTTGCGCAGCGCCTCGCGCGGCAACCCGCTGGCGGTGATCTACCCGGAGGACGGGACGCTGCTGATGCTCTCGCCGACGGCGATCATCAAGGGGACGAAGAACCCGAACGCGGCGCGGCTCTTCGTCGAGTTCCTGCTGGGCAAGCGCTCCTCGGCCATCCAGGTCGAGAATTACAGCGAGATCGTGCGCAGCGACGTGCCGCTGTTCCCCGGCGCGCGCGACCTCGCCACGGTCAAGATCATCCGCCCCACCAATGCGGAGATCGAGGAGGGCATCCCGGAGGTGAAGGAGCTCTGGCGCGACACCTTCGGGGTCTGACACGCCGCCACCGGCCGGGAGCCCCGCGCGCATGAGCATCACCACCGCCGATCAGAAGGCCGCCCTTGGCGCCACGCCGGCCGATGGCTGGATGCGCCGCCGGCTGCGCGCGCTGGAACCCGCGACCCTGATCTGGATCGTCCTGATCGGCGGGCTGCTCTTCCTCGTCGTCTGGCCGCTGGTCGAGCTGCTGATCACGAGCTTCCAGGCGCGCCGCACCGGCGCCTTCACCCTCTCCAACTACCTCGCCGCCTATGGCCGGCAGCGCTATGTCGATGCGCTGCTGAACTCGCTGGCGCTCGGCGCGGCGAGCGCGGCGATCTCGGCGCTGCTGGCGGTGCCCATGGCCTGGGCCTGCTCGCGCACCGACATGCCGGGCCGCGGCTTCGCCTGGTTCACCGTGCTCGCCGCCTTCATCATCCCGCCCTATCTCGGCGCGGTCGGCTGGATCCTGCTGGCCGGCCCGAATTCCGGCTGGATCAACCAGGCCTGGAGCTTCCTGGTCGGCGAGGAAGCCACGATCTTCAACATCTACACCTTCTGGGGCCTGGCGCTGGTCATCGCGCTGAACGCCTATCCCTTCATCTTCATCTTCACCAAATCCGCGCTCGACCTCGTCTCCTCCGAGATGGAGGATGCCGCCAACATCCTCGGCGCCGGCACCTGGACGACGACCTTCAAGGTGACGCTGCCGCTGGTCTGGCCCACCATCCTGGCCGGCATCATCCTGGTCTTCCTCGAGACCATCGCGCTGTTCGGGACGCCGGCCATCATCGGCATCCCCGCGCGCATCAACGTCGTCACCACGCAGCTCTGGCAGTTCTTCGAGGCGCCGGTGCGCGCCGAGGTGGCGGCGGCCTTCGCGATGCCGCTGCTGCTGATCACGGCGGCGCTGATCGCCGTGCAGAAGCTGATGCTGGCCCGCAAGGGCTATGTCTCGCAGACCGGCAAGGGCGGCGAGCGGCGGCCGATCAGCCTCGGCCCCTGGCGCTGGGTGCTGCTGGGGTGGAGCGTGCTGGTCTGCCTCGCCTCGGTCGTCGCGCCGATGGTCGCGCTGTTCCAGGCGAGCTTCGCCAAGGCCTGGGGGCGGGGCTTCTCCTTCGACAACCTCACCCTCGACAACTACACCTACCTGCTGTTCGGGCATGACGCGGCGCGCGGCGCGATCCTCAACACCTTCCTCTATTCCGGCGTCTCGGCGACCGTCGCCTGCGTCATGGCGCTGGCCATCGCCTATGTCGTGCACCGCAGGCTGATGCCCTTCGGCTCCATGCTCGCCTTCCTCTGCATGGCGCCCTTCGTCATCCCCGGCATCGTGATGGCGATCGGCTTCTACGCCGCCTATGCGGGCCCGCCCCTGCTGCTCTACGGCACGGCGACCTTGATGGTGCTGGCTTTCACCACGCGCTTCCTGCCGATCGCCTACGCCAATGGCGCGGCGGGCATGCGCACCATCCACCCCGAGATGGAGGAGGCGGTGCGGATCCTGGGCGGCGGGCGGCTGACCGCGATCCGCGCCGTGGTGGCGCCTCTGCTGAAGAAGGCGCTGCTCGGCGGCTGGCTGCTGGTCTTCATCCTGGCGACGCGCGAGCTCTCGGCGGCGATCTTCCTGGTGGGGCCGGAGACGCGGACCATTTCCGTCCTGCTGTACGATCTCAGCGAGGAGGGGAATTTCGAGGTGCTGGCGGCGCTGGGCGGGATCCTGCTGGTGATCACGCTGGTCTTCGTCGGCATCGGCATGCGGCTGATCGGCCGCGACTTCATGCTGCGGCGGGAATAGGGAACGGGACGTGTCGAAGCTGATCCTGCGCAACCTGCACAAGCGCTTCGGCCAGTTCGCCGCGGTGGATGGTGTCGACCTGGTGCTGCAGGAGGGGGAGTTCGTCTCCCTCCTCGGCCCCTCGGGCTGCGGCAAGACCACGACGCTCCGGATGCTCGCGGGCTTCATTCCGCCCTCCGACGGCAGCATCGAGATGGATGGGGAGGTGCTCTCCTCGCCGGATGCGGTGATGCCGCCCGAGCGGCGGCGGATGTCGATGATCTTCCAGTCCTACGCCATCTGGCCGAACATGACGGTGGCCGAGAATGTCGGCTTCGGCCTGAAGCTGCGGAAGCTGCCGGGCGAGGAGGTGCGGCGGCGCACCGGCGAGATCCTGGAAGTCGTGCGCATGGGGCATCTCGCCGCGCGCTACCCGGCGGAGCTGTCGGGCGGCCAGCAACAGCGCGTCGCACTCGCCCGGGCCATCGTCGTGCAGCCCGCCGTTCTGCTGCTCGACGAGCCGCTGTCCAACCTCGACGCCAACCTCCGCGAGGAGATGCGCTTCGAGATCCGCCGCCTGCATGACGAGTTCCGCATCACCACCGTGTACGTCACCCATGACCAGGCGGAGGCGATGGTTACCTCCGACCGCATCGCCGTGATGAATGCCGGGAAGATCGAGCAGGTGGACGACCCCTTCTCGCTCTACAACCGCCCGCGCACGCGCTTCGTCGCCGGCTTCATCGGGCGGACGAACTTCCTCGAGGCGCGGCGGCGGGGCGAGCGGCTCGACCTCGATGGCTTCACCCTGCCGACCGGCCTGCTCAACGGCTCCGCGCCGGCCGAGGGCGCGCCGGTGCTGCTCTCCGTCCGGCCGCAGAGCATCACGCTGCACCGCGACGCGCCGGCGGCCCATGGCACGGCGGAGGTGGCGGTGCCGGCGCGGGTCGTCGAATGCGCCTATCTCGGCGAGCACTGGGACTATGCGGTGGTGCCGGAGGGCAGCGGGACGAAGCTGCGCGTCACCACCGCCCCGGCGCAGCGCCACCAGCCCGGCGAGGCGGTCTGGATCCGCTTCGATCCGGCGCAGATCGTCGCCATCGCCTGACGCCACCCGGTTCCGGCGGCGCGCATTCCCTGGCAGGCTGCGCGGCATGACGCACGCCACCGGAACCCGCGCCGCATGACCACGCAACCCACCGGCCCGCTCACGGGCCTGCGCATCCTCGACATGACGGGCGTGGTGCTCGGCCCCTTCGCCACCCAGACCCTCGGTGACTGGGGGGCGGAGGTGATCAAGGTCGAGCCGCCCGCGGGCGACCTGCTGCGGAACTCCGGAGTCGCGCGGAACCGCGGCATGGCCTCGGTCTTCCTCGGCGTGAACCGCAACAAGCGCTCGCTCTGCCTCGACATCAAGTCCGAGGCCGGGAAGGAGGTGCTGCGCCGGCTGATCGCGACCGTCGACGTGCTGGCGAGCAATGTCCGCCCCGCCGGCATGGCGCGCGCGGGCTTCGGGTGGGAGGTCTGCGCCGCGCTGAACCCGCGCCTGGTCTATGCGGTCGCCACCGGCTTCGGCCAGGACGGGCCGCACCGCGCGCGCCCGGCCTTCGACGAGATCATCCAGGCCGCGAGCGGCATGGCCGACATCGTGGGCGAGGAGGAGGGGCGGCCGATGTTCGTCCCCTCGCTGGTTGCCGACAAGATCACGGGCATGGCGCTGGTGCAGGCGATCCTCGCGGCCCTCCTGCACCGCGAGCGCACCGGCGAGGGGCAGATGGTGGAAGTGCCGATGCTCGAGACGCTGACCGCCTTCGTCAGCGTCGAGCACCTGGGCGGCCTTGCCTTCGACCCGCCGGCGGGGCGGCCGGGCTACGAACGCCTGCGGCACAGGAAGCCCGTGCCGACGCAGGATGGCTGGATCACCCTGCTGCCCTACACGGCCGCGCATTGGCGCGCCTTCTTCACCGCGAGCGGCCGGACGGAGCTGATCGAGGAACTGCGCGTGGACGACCCGGTCGCGCGCAACGCCAACATCGACAAGGTCTATGCCGCCGTCGCCGAGATCGCGCGCACCCGGACCACCGCGGAATGGCTGGCGCTGTGCGAGGAGCTCGACATCCCCGCGACCGCCTTCTCCCGCGTCGAGGATTTGGCCTCGCACCCGCATCTCGCGGCGGTCGGGATGTTCCAGGCGATGGAGGGCACCAGCGAGGGCACCTGGCGCTATGCGCGACCGCCGACCCGCTTCGACAGGACGCCGGCCAATGTCCGCCGCCCGCCGCCGCG
The DNA here is from genome assembly GCA_964564645.1 of uncultured Acetobacteraceae bacterium. GTDB lineage: Bacteria > Pseudomonadota > Alphaproteobacteria > Acetobacterales > Acetobacteraceae > CAZMCV01. Next base: position 1,614 of record CAZMCV010000078.1, on the reverse strand, counting down.
CCTCGGCGAGCACAGCGCGGAGGTGCTGGCGGAGCTCGGCTATGACGCGGCGGAGATGCGCGACCTCGCCGCGCGCGGCGTGGTCAAGCTCGGCGGCGCCGGGTAAGCACGCGCTGCCATGCCCCCGCTCTCCCCCCGAATCCTCGCCACCGAGGCCCCGCCCATCCCGACCGCCCGCGAATGGGCGACGCGCTACGACGGCGCCGCGGGCCCCGCGCTCGACTTCACCCAGGCCGTGCCCGGCTACCCGCCGCACCCGGACCTGCTGGCGAAGCTGTCGCAGACCGCCGGCGACCGCACCCTGGTCGGCTACACGCGCTGGGACGGCGACGCGACCTTGCGTGAGACCTTGGCCGCCGAGATCACGCGCCTCTATGCGGGGCGGGTCGGCGCCGAGGACATCGCCATCACCGCCGGCTCCAACCTCGCCTTCGCCATGACGATGAGCGTGCTGGCGGGCCCGGGCGACGGCGTGATCCTGCCCGTGCCCTGGTACTTCAACCACCGCATGGCGCTCGAGATGCAGGGCGTGCGCGCCATCCCCCTGCCCTGCCGGGCCGAGGACGGGTTCCTGCCGGACCCCGACCGCATCGCGGCCAGGCTGCAGGCCGGCGGCATCCGCGCGCTGGTCCTCGTCACGCCGAACAACCCGACCGGCGCGGTCTACCCGCCCGCGCTGATCGCGCGCTGCGCCGAGCTCTGCCGCGCGCATGGCGCCTGGCTGGTGCTGGACGAGGCCTATCGCGACTTCCTCGACCCCGGCCAGCCGCCGCACGCGCTGTTCCAGGACCCGGAATGGCGCGACGGCATCGTGCAGCTCTACAGCTTCTCGAAATCCTACTGCGTGGCGGGGCACCGGGTCGGCGCCATCATCGCCGGCCAGGCGGTGCGCGCGCAGCTGATCAAGGCGCTCGACACCTACCAGATCTGCCCGCCGCGCCCGACCCAGGTGGCGCTGGCCTGGGCGATCGGCGCGCTCGACGATTGGCGCGCCTCGAACCGCGGGGTGATGGCCGCGCGCGCCGCCGCCTGCCGCCGCGCCGTCTCGCAGCTCGAGGGCTGGAAGATCGACGCGCTCGGCACCTACTTCGCCTATCTCCGCCTGCCGGAGGACGCGCCGGACGCGGTCGAGGCCGCGGAGCGCCTGGCCTCCGGTCGCGGCCTGCTCGGCCTGCCCGGCCCCTTCTTCGGGCCGGGGCAGGAGCGGCATCTGCGCCTCGCCTTCGCCAATGCCGACATCCCGGTGATCGAGGCCATCCCCGGCCGCCTCAGCCTGTTCTGAGGCCGGCGCGCCCTCACTCCGCCAGCGCCTTGTCCTTGCCGCGCCGGATCGAGGGCAGCGCCATGAGGAGCAAGGCGAGCAGCGCGAGCGACAGCAGCGTGGCGCTGATCGGGCGCTCGACGAACACCATCGGGTCGCCGCGCGAGAGCAGCATGGCGCGGCGCATGTGCTCCTCCATCATCGGCCCCAGCACGAAGCCGAGCAGCAGCGGCGCGCCCTCCAGCCCGAGCTTGGCCGCGAACACGCCGAACAGGGTGAACACCATCATCGTGTAGACGTCGAAGACGTTGTTGTTGATGCTGTAGGCGCCGATGCAGCAGAACACCAGGATC
>CAZMCV010000077.1:0-18930 GCA_964564645.1 uncultured Acetobacteraceae bacterium | reverse complement strand
CTTTCCCGCGCGCCGAGGCTGAAGCGCCGACGCACGGACCTCGCTGCCGCACGACCGGGAGCAAGAATGGTTGAGGGGTCGCCGTATACGGCGATGGGAGAAGACCTGCTCCCCGGCCTTGCCGGCCACGGTAGAGGTGATGCCGATTGCCCCGATGCCGGCCCGGATGATTCCATCCACAGCATGTTGCGGTTCCCGGGGGGTCGGCCCACAAGATGCGGCTTCCCGGCCTGCCCCGTCCGACCTAGTGTTCACAGGAACGCCGACCCCCGGCATCCGCCGCATGATCAGGCCCCCCGACCTGGAACCCTTCGCATGACACGGCTTCGAGGCACGCTCTGGGACGGGGTGGCGATGCGCCGCCTGCGCGCCGGGTCGGATCCGGACGCCCCCCCGCGACCCGTCGCCATGCCGGTCGGCTGGGAGGAGGAGGCCGCCGCCGCCCTGGCCGACCTGGCCCCGGGCGAGGGCCCCGTCACCCTGGTCCGCGCCGCCGAGGCCTGGATCGGCCGCGCCACCGCGCGGGGCCGCAAGGCCGGGATCCTCGCCGATGCCACCGAGGCGGCGCATCTGGCGGAGGGGCTGCGCGCCCTGCTGCTGACCCGCCGCGGCGCCCCCGGGGCGGAGATCTGGCGCAACGACACCGCCGCGATCAGCCGCCCGGAGGGGCCGCGCTTCGTCCTCCACTTGCCCGCCTTCCTCGAGCCCGAGGGCGGCTTCGATGCGGAGGGCTTCGCCGAGGCGGCGGCGCTGGCGGTCCGCGCCCTCGATGCGCTCGGCCAGGGGCGCGCGCTGCGGCTCCGGCTGGGCTTCGCCGATCTCGCGGGGTTGCTCGCCGGGCTCGGCCTCCCCTTCGGCTCGCCGGAGGCGCAGGCCACGGGCGCGGCGCTCGCGGCGCTGGCCCGTGGCGCGGCCGAGGCCGAATCGGGGCGCCTGGCCGCGCGCCTCGGGGCGCGCGAGCCGCTGGCCCTGCTCTGGCCGAGCCCCCCGGCAACGACGGTGGTGCCGGGCCTGGCCCAGGCCGCGCGCGCGGCGCTCGACGCGGCCGCCGCCTCCGCGCAGGGGATGCGCCATGCGAGCCTGCTCGCCCTCGCCCCGGCGGATGCGGTGGAAGCGCTGCTCGGGGCCGAGACCGGCGGCATCGCCCCCGCCGCCGCCGCGACGCGGAGCGTGCTGTCGCCCGAGGGCGTGCTGGCCGAGATCCCGACCCGCGCCGCGCTGCGCGCCGCCGCGATCGCCGGCCAGGACCGCATCGCCAGCCTCCTCGCCCCCGTGGGCGAGGCCGAGCGGGCGGCGATGCGCCTGGCCATCGCGCCCTTCCTCCATGTCGCGCCGCCCGCGCCCGTGGCCCTGCCCGCGCCGCCCCAGGCGCAGCCGCGGCTTCCCCAGGCCGCGCCGAGGCGCCATGCCGGGACGACGCTGCATGTGACGGTCGGCGGGCATCGCGTGGCGCTGCGCACCGCCGAGGATGGCGAGGGGCGGCTGCTGGAGATCGCCTTCACCCTGTCGAAGGAGGGTGCGGCCTTCCGCAGCCTGATGGATGCCTTCGCGCATTCCGTCTCGCTCGGCCTCGGCCGCGGAGTGCCGCTGACCGAGTATGTGGATGCCTTCGCCTACACCCGCTTCGGCCCCGCCGGCGCCGTCGAGGGCGACCCGGCGATCCGCCGCGCCACCTCGGTGCTCGACTGGGCGTTCCGCCGGCTCGCGCTCGACTATCTGGGCCGGCGCGACCTGCCCGAGCCGACCGAGGAGGATTGCGCGCCCGATGCCGTCGGGCACCCGGCGCAGCAGGCGCCGCTGCTGCCCCTGCTCGACCTGCCGCCCCAGCCCGCGGCGGCGCCGCGCGGAAGGCGGCGGGGGCTGCGGCTGGTCGGCTGACGCGGCGCCTGCCGGCCGAGCGGGCGGCAGGCCCTCAGGGCTTGCGCCAGAGCGCCTGGAAGCCCTCCGCGACCGGCACCAGCCCGGCGCCCCGCAGCACCGCGCCGACCACCCGATGCCCCGGCCCGTGCCGCCCGGTCTCCGGGTCGCGCCCATCATCCACCAGCAGCAGGCTCCCGGGGCGCAGGCGCGGCCAGATCGCCTCGATCTCCCGCCGGTGATGATCGTCGGACGGGTCCGGCGGCGCGCCGGCGGTCGCAAAGGTGTCGAGATAGACCAGGTCGGCCGAGGACACGCCGAACGGGGAGAGGTCACCGCCGATGGCGGCCAGGCTGTCCGCCTCGATGACGGTCGTGGTCGCGGCCGAACTCGCCGCGCGCGCCAGGGCGCAGGCCGCCGGATCGCGGTCGACCGAGACCACCTGCCCGCCGCAGGCCTCGGCGAAGCGGTCGAAGAGCAGGGTGGAATTGCCCTCGCTCCAGGGCCCGTGGCGCCCGCCCCATTCCCAGGGATGGTCCGGGCCGGTCGGCGGGCCGTGCAGCACGCCGTCGCGCCGGCGCAGGCAGCCGAGCTCGAGGATGCGCGGGCCCGCCGCGCTGCCCGCCTCCAGCAGCCGCGCGAAGGCCTCGCGAAAGGTGTCCGCCCGGTGCAGCAGGCGCGGCGCCCATTCCCGGTCGAAGCGGCGCAGGAAGGCGGCGTCCGTGCCGGGGGGCGCCGCCGGCCGTGGCTGCCCGAAGCCCGGGTTCTCGTGCAGCAGGATCACCTGGCCATCGCCATCCGTCGCCTCGGCGCGGCCGAGGAAGCCCGCCGCGCCGAGGCAGGCCTCCACCCCCTCCCGCGCCTCCCGCGGCAGCGCGGCCAGGACGAAGCGGACATCGCCGAGGCGCTGCCCCGCGCCGCGCAGCACCGGCAGGGCGGCGGCGCCGGCATCGAGGCAGAGCAGGTCGATCCCCGGCAGCCCCTCGGCCGCCATCACGTTGCGGAGGATGGCGGCGCGGACCCGGGTCTCCAGCCCGGCCTCCGCGCCCGGCAGCGCGATCGTCCCGGGCCGCTCCCAGAGCGCGAAGGGATGCAGCGCCAGGCCGGGGAGGCCGCCGAGCGCCGCGCGGCAGAGCGGGAGGCGGGCGGGGCGCGGCTCGAAGGCGTGCAGCATGGAGGGCTGGTAGGTCGCCCGCAGGTCGAGCGCCTCCGCCCCGCCGGCGCGCGCGCCGACCAGGGCCACGAGTTCCAGCCGCTGCCGGTGCAGATGCGCGGCGAAGGGATCCCGGGTGAAGCGGCCCATGCGGGGCGCGTTATCATGGCGGGGGCGCGACGGCCACCGGGGGCGAAAGCGGCGGGCGCGGCGGGAGCGGCCGATTCCGCGCCTCGGCGACCCCGCCGTGAGGGATCAGGCGAGACGCCCGGTCGGCGCGGCTGATTCACCGCCTCGGCGATTCCGCCCCGGCGGATCAGGCGCTATGGTCCGCGCCGTGAACGTCCTCACCCCACCGCATGCGCGATTGCCGATCGAGATCGTCTTCGATCTGGTCTGCCCCTGGTGCTTCCTGGGCGTCCGCCGGCTGCGCCGGGCGCTGCGGGCGCGCCCGGATGTGCGGGCGGAGCTGGTCTGGCGCCCCTTCCTGCTGAACCCCGACCTCGCCCCCCAGGGCGTGCCGCGGCATGAATACCTGGTGCGCAAATTCGGCGGCGAGGATCGGGCGCGGCGCCTGCACGGCACCATCGCCGAGCTCGGCCGCGCGGAGGGCATCGAGTTCCGCTTCGACCGCATCCGCCGGGTGCCGCATTCGCTCGACGCGCATCGCCTCGTCCGCTGGGCCGGGCGCTTCGGCGCGGCGGATGCGATGGTGGACGCGCTGTTCGAGGCCTATTTCGCCGAGGGCGTCGATGTCGGCGACCCGGCGGCGCTGGCCGCGGTGGCGGCGCGCCAGGGGCTCGACGCGGTCGCGGCGCGGCGCTTCCTGGCGACCGTGGGCGAGGTCGAGGCGGTGCACACCGACAATCTCCGCGCCCACCGCCTGGGCATCAACGGCGTCCCCTGCTTCGTCGTCGCGGGCCGGCACGCGATCGCCGGCGCGCAGGAGCCCGAGGTGCTGGATCGGCTGCTGGACGTGGCGCTGGTCGAGGGCTGAGGCGGCGCGCGGAACCGGCCCCTCCCCCCCTCAGCGGGGGGAGGCGATCGTCACGCCGCCCCCCGGCTCGCCGCGCCGCGCCGGACACGTCCCGGCGGCGGCGGGCGTCAGTTCACCATCAGGCTCGGCAGCCAGGTGATGATTCCCGGGAACACCATGCACAGGCCGAGCCCCAGGAGCATCAGCAGGACGAAGGGGGTCTGGGATTTGTAGATGTCCATCATGGTGATGTCCGGCGGGGTCACGGCCTTCATGTAGAACAGGTTGAAGCCGAAGGGCGGGGTGAGATAGGCCAGCTCCATGTTGATGACGAAGAGGATCGCGAACCACAGCGGATCGAAGCCCAGCGAGACCACGATGGGAAAGAAGATCGGCGCGGTCAGCAGGACGATGCCCCCGGGATCGAAGAACATCCCCAGCACGAACAGGATGAGGGTCATGGTGAGGATCACCATCCAGGGATCGCCCACGTCCTTGATCAGCGTGCTGACCAGCGAGGCGGCGCCAGTCACCGCATAGAGCGAGGTGAAGGCGGAGGCCGCGAAGACGATCCAGACCACCATCGCGGTCAGGCGCAGCGTGATGAACAGGGCCGAGGAGAAATTCGGCCAGGTCAGCGAGCGCTTGATCCCGGCGCTGACGATCGCGCCGAGGGCGCCGATGGCCGACGCCTCGCTCGGCGTCGCGATGCCGAAGAACATCGATCCCATGACGGCGATGATCAGGCCGATGGGCAGCAGCAGCCCGGCCAGCAGCTTCATCCGGGCCGCGAGCGGCAGCCGCAGATCCGCGGGCACGGCCGGCGCCAGGTCCTTCTGGATGTAGGATCGGATGAGGATGTAGGCGATGAACAGGAAGCTCAGCAGCAGTCCCGGCAGGATGCCCGCGATGAACATCTGCCCGATGGAGACGCGGGAGGTCAGCGCCAGGATGATCATCAGCACGCTCGGCGGGATCAGGATGCCCAGCGAGCCGCCGGCGGAGATGCAGCCGATGGCGAGCTCCTTGCTGTAGCCGCGCTTGAGCATGGAGGGGAGCGCGATCAGGCCCATCGAGGTGGTGGCCGCGCCGCTGATGCCGACCATCGCCGCGAACATCGTGCAGATCAGCACCGTGCCGGCGGCCAGCCCCCCGCGAAGGCCGGACATCCAGTGGTAGATCAGCTCGTACATGTCCTCGGCGATGCCACATCGTTGCAGCATCGCACCCATGAAGATGAACATGGGCACGGCCACGAGCAGGAACATGTCCATGGCCATGTAGGTGCGGTTCGCGAGGATCGGCAGCGCGTGCGGTCCCCACAGCAGGATGATGAAGAAGGTCGCGACGCCACCGATCGCGAAGACCAGCGGCAGCCCGGCGACCAGCAGCAGGACGAGGCTGCCGAACAGGATGATCGTCAGCCATTCAGGCCCTAGCCCAAGCATGGGTACTCTCCGGAAGGGATGTGTTGGCCTCGCGCGGCGCGCAGCACGCCGCGACTAGCCCATCGAGCTTGAATCGACCGCGTTCATCCCGGGGATCCGCGTGCGGACAGGGAACAGATCCTTGCCCTTGACGACGATCGCGATGTTGCGGATCAGCTGCGCCAGCACCTGCATCAGGAACAGGAAGCATCCCACCGGCAGCGTCGTTCGCAGCGGGTAGTAGATCGGCTTCCAGTGCGACATGGTGGTCTCGCCGATCTCCCACGACTGGATCGTGATCTCCAGCGACACCCAGAAGAGCACGCCGAGATAGAGAAAGGCGAACACGCTGGTGAAGACGTCGAGCAGCGCGCGGCCGCGCAGCGGCAGCCGCCCCCAGACGATGTCGACATTGACGTGGCCGCCCGAGAGGTAGGTGTAGGCCCCGCCGAGCACGACATAGGCGCCGAAGATGAAGAGGGAGATCTCGAAGGCCCAGTGCGAGGGCGCGTTCAGGAAATACCGCATCACGATCTCCCAGATCATGATGAGGAGCATCGGAACCATCAGGAAGGCGACGATCCAGGCGAACCTGGCATTGAGCCAGTCGGTGAAGCGAAGATAGGCCTCAATCACCGCCATCGTGTGACCTCGCTTTGTCCGGGACCTGCGGGAAGGAAGGGGGCGCCATCGGCGCGCTTGGCCGCGGCGCCCGCATCAGGCGCGCGCCCGGCCTGCCGGGGTGCCCGTTCCGGACACTCCGGCGCGCCGGTCAGCGCTTCCCGAGGAAGGGCGTCGCCCGCCGGCCGGCCTCAGGCCGGCAGCCGCTTCGGGCCGTAGTAGTCTTTGTGCAGCTGACGGGCCTGGGTGTAGATGTCGATGACCCGGTCGGCGAAGGGGACCTTGCCCCGCACGCCCAGGAAGCGGTTCCAGCACCATTCGGCGGCCTGGGTCAGCTCCTCGTCGGGGATCATGATCGTCTGCATGCCGCCCTCGGCGAGCCGCTTGCGTCCGCGCACATCGGTCGCGATGGTCAGCGCGGCCAGCTCCGCGTTCAGCACCCGCGCCGCGGTGGTCATGATCTCCTGCAGGTCGGGCGGCATGGAGTTGAACGTCCGCAGGTTCATGATGACCTCGACGATGTCGTAGGGCGCCACCGACGGGTTGATGTAGTACTTGGCGACCTCGTACATCTTCATGCCCGCCCAGGCGTCCGGCGAGCCGAAGGCGGCCGCGTCCAGGATGCGGGTCTGCATGGCGGTGTAGACCTCGCCGCCCGGCACCGTGACGATCGAGGCGCCGTTATGGGCGAGCCAGTCGGCCCAGATGCCGAAGGCGCGCACCTTCATGCCGCGGAAATCGGCGAACTTCGACACGGGCCGCGTCGACACCATCGCGCCCCACTCGTCGGAGATCATGTAGGTCAGGTGCGCCACGTTGTGCGGCTTGTACGCCTCCTGCCAGATCTCCTTGATGCCCATGTTCTGGTAGATGTGTTCGTAGAACTCGAGAGTGGTCACCGGGAAGAACGGCACCGCCCACAGATACTCGCCGATCGGCACGATGCCGCGGTGATAGATCGACGAGGTCACCGCCAAATCGGCCACGCCGGAGCCGACGCCGCGGAACGTCTCGCCGATGCCGAGCAGGACCTCGGCGTTGAAGTTGGTGATCTCGATGCGCCCGCCCGACATCTTCTTCACGCGCTCGACGAAGAGCGTCGTGGCGCGGTCCACCGACTCGATGCCGATGCCGGTCCAGTTGCTCTGGAGCTTCAGCCGGAAGGTGCGGTTCTGCGCCTGCGCGACCGTGGGCGCCGCCAGCGCCGCGGCGCCGGCGACCCCGAGGGCCGCGGCCCCGAGAGCGCGGCGCCGATGGACCGAGGTCTCGGTCGCGGTGTCGACGCCAGATTCCTCGTTCGCCATGTCGTCATTTCCCCCATTTTGCATTTGTTGTGTGGACGCTGCCCCGGCAACCGACGGGCGAAGTACCTGAGCCTAGCTGACGAAAGGCTCGACCCGCAACCGGGCCCATCGCCCTGCGCAGGGCCCCGGCCTCGGGCCGATGACGATGCGGGCGAACTCGCCGCAGCGCCGCGCGCGCGACCATCCGCGCCGCATGCGGAGGCCGGGCCCGGCAGCCAGCAGGCCGATCAGGGCAGGAGCGCCTCGAGCCGGTCGAGATCGAGGGTGAAATCCGCGCGCATGCCCTGCGCCGGGTCCGTCGCCCGGCCATGGAGGGAGACATAGCGCCCGGCCTTGTGGCAGATCAGGTCGTAGAAGAAATCATCGCCCATCCACTCGCTGGCCAGCGCGATGCAGGCCACGCCGCGCGGCGCGAAGGCGAGGTTCGCCATGCCGGCCCCGAGCACGCCCACCACCAGCTCCGCCCGCGAGAAGACCGCCACCTGCTCCCAGAAGCCGAGGCGCTCTGGCGCCACGACGGCGAAGCCGCGGCGGCGCAGCGAAGCGGCGATCTCCGCCTGGTTCACCAGCCTTCGCCCGAGCCCGGCATCGCGCGTGACGAAGATCCGCCGCGGCGCCTCCGGCATGGCCGGGCCGAGGCGGCCGGCCGCGAATGCCGGGAAGCGCGCCAGCAGCGCGGCGACGCAGGGCGCCTTGCGCCAGGGCTGGCGGGTGAGCGGGGTGGGGTAGATCAGCGTCTCGACAGTGACCGGGGCGCCGGACACGAACTCCACCCGGTCCTCGCCGAGGCCGAAGAAGGCGAGGCTGTCCAGGTAGACCCGCCGCATCGGCCCCTCCTCCGCCTGCACCAGGCAGCGCGCCCCGGGCGTCAGCCAGCCCGCCCGCGCGACGAGGTCGAGGCGCGGCAGGGATTCGATCAGCCAGTGGCCGTAATTGTCGTCCCAATGCTGCTTCAGCAGGATGCGCGGCGCGCCGGCGAGGCGGCGCGCCGGCGGAAGCGGGCCGGCGGGGTCGAGGTAGCGACGCCCCGCCTCGAGCTTCAGCAGCCCGGCGGCCATCGGGTCGGTGGCGGCGTTGATCAGGCTCTCCTCGACCAGGGCGCCGCGGCGGGTCAGCACCACCCCGCGGCCGCGCACCACCGCCCCCTCCAGCAGCCCGACCTGCCCGGCGAAGGCCGGCACCTCGCGTCCCGGCGGCCCGGCCTCCGCCGCGAAGCGCCGCCGCAGCGCCTCGGGGCAATCGTGCAGCTCGGCCGGAAGCCGGTGATAGGGCCCGCCGGTCTCGGCCGCGCGCAGCCGGTCCGCCAGCTCGGCGAGGGGGCGGGCGGGATAGGCCTCGGGCAGGCGCGCATCGTTGCGGATCAGCGCGAGCAGGCCCGGCCCCGCCTCGATCAGCGTGGCGCAGCGGGCGAGCAGCGCGGCCAATGCCGCGAGCCAGGGGGGGCTGCCCGCGGGCGGCGCCGGCGGCGGCGCGTTCGCCTGCAGCGCGGCCGCATGGGCGAGGCAGGCCCGCGCCGGCCCGCCCCCCGCCGCCCGGCCGGCGCTCAGGCCTGGCGCCCCGGCCGGCATCGGCGGGAACAGTGCCGCCAGCGCCGGCAGCACCGCCCCCTCCCCCGCATCCAGCACCGCATCGGGCTGGTCCTCGGCCAGGATGCGGCCGAGCAGCGCGTCATCCTCGCGGCTGCCGCCCCGGCGTCGCAGCCGCGCGGCGAGATCGGGGGGCGGCGGATCGGCCGGCCAGGCGGGCCGGACCGCGACGATGCGCGCGCGCGGCAGGTAGTCCGCCCAGAGCCGTTCGCGCGACAGCGCGGCGGGCGCGAACTCGACCAGCGTCGGCGGCGATTGCCGCCCGCGCAGCGGGGCGAGCAGCGGCTCGAGCGCCGCCAGCGGCCAGGGCGCGCCATCGGCCGCGGGATCGATCGCGCGAAGGGATGCCTCGCCCGCGGCCACGCCCTGCTCCCCCGACCTCGCCATGCCCATGCGCGCCGTCTAAGCAGGCTTTCGCGGCCTGGCCCACCCATCGGGTGGACCAAGCCGCTGAAATGAAAGCCCGCTCAGGAATTTTCCTGTGCGCAAACCTCCAGAGGTCTGCTTAGCATCCCGCGCATGCTGGTCAGCCACCGCCACCGCTTCGTCTGCATGAAGACCCGCAAGACCGGCGGCACCTCGGTCGAGATCTACCTCGAGCCCTTCTGCGCGCCGGAGGGCGATCCGGAAGCCGGCCGCGCGCACTACCGGGCGGCGCAGGAGAGCGCGGCGGGGATCATCGGCGCGCGGGGCGTGCCGGTGACGCCGACGCTCCTTTGGTTCAACCACATGTCGGCCGAGGCGGTGCGCGCGGGGATCGGCGCGGCGCGCTGGGACGCCTACCGCAAGGTCTGCGTGGTGCGCGACCCCTATGAGCGCGCGGTCTCGCAATTCTGGTGGCTGCTGGACGAGGCCGAGCGCGCGCGCCTGGCCGCCGCGCCCTTCGAGGCGGTGCGCGCCGCCTATCGCGGCTGGATCCTCGGGGGCGGGCACCTCGATGATGAGCGGCCGGTCTATGCGATCGGCGGCCGCTTCGCGCTCGACGGGGTGATCCGGCATGAGCGGCTGGCCGACGACCTCGCCGGCTTCTGCGCCCAGGTCGGCGTGCCCTGGGACCCGGCGCGCCTCGGCCGCTTCAAGTCGGAGCACCGGCGGAGGGCGGAGCCGGGGCGCGACTACCAGGATGGCTCGACGCGGGCACGGGTGCAGGCGGTTTGGGGGCAGGAATTCGACTGGTTCGGCTATCCGCGCTGAGTGTCTGTCCCCGAGCTGGCTGGATCGGATGAGGCGTCTGTGATTCGCCGAGGCTTCCACCGATTCGCGGGAAGCCTCCATGCGGACCGCCGAGATCCGCCCTTGCCACGATCGGAGCAGGCTGCGCTGCCCGAGCGACCTGACGGATGCGGAGTGGTCTCTGATCGCGTCGCTGATCCCACCGGCGAAGCATGACGGGAACAAGCGCATGGTGGATGACGGCGGCGTGCTGGTCATGGCGACGCCGTTCGGTCCGTTCCCCTTCCTGCGCAAACCCTACGCCGATGGCGGCTACCAAGGTCCGGCGTTCCGCGCCGGGCGGAAGCGTGTGCCGCGCGAGGTCGATGTGGAAATCGTCAAGCCCTCGGACCAGGCGAAAGGCTTCGCGGCGCTGCCCGGACATGGATCGTCGGGCGCAGCATCGCCGTCGACCTATACGTCGACCAATCGCTGCCGCAGGATCGCCAAGGATTGGGAGAACCTCGACCAGAGCGCACTCGCCTTCCCGAGACAGGCCTCGATCCGCCTCCTGCTGCGAAAACTCGGCGAACCAGCAACGTGATCGGGGACAGGCGCTCAGGGCGCGGCGGTGCCGAACAGGCGGTGCTGCACGCGGTCGCCCACCCGGATGCCCAGCCGCTCCGCCGTTCCGCCCGCGAGTTCCAGCGTCGCCCGGACCGGGCCGCGGCTTTCCACGGTGGCCAGGGAATGCGGCACCGTCCGCTCGGCGATCCGGTGGATGCGCCCATCCGCCGCGATGAACAGCATGTCGAGCGGAACCAGGGTGTTGCGCATCCACATCGCCGATTCCCGCGGCGCGCCCCAGTCGAACAGCATCCCCTCCTCCGGCCCGACCCGGTCGCGGAACATCAGCCCGACCATCTGCTGCTGCGGGTCGAGCGCCATCTCCACCCGGAAGGCATGGCGCTGGCCATCCCGGGTCACGATGACGAGGGTCTCCTCGGGCAGTCGGGGCTGCGGCCCGGTCTGGGCGGAGGCACGGCGCCCTGCGGTCGGCAGGCCGGCAAGGGCCGTGGCGGTCAGGGCCATCAGGGGGCGGCGTCGCATGCGGGGGAGAGTGCCACCGGCCGCGCCCCGGGCCAACCGCGCGACGCGGGGGCGGGCGAAGCGGCATCGGGCCAGGGCGGCAGGTCGGCCAGGGTCCGCGCCGCCGCCCGCTGCACCACCGCCCGCACCACGCCCCGGCGCGGCGGGTCGGCCAGGGTGGTGAACCAGGCCTCCGGCGGGTTCCGCCCGGCGGCGCGGCCAGGCCAGGCGAGGCCGCGCAGCACCGCCTCGGCCGCCGGCGGCAGGCGCTCGGGGATCGGCAGCCCGTTCAGCACCGCCCAGGCACCGGCCCAGCAGCGCGCCACGGACCAGGGATTGTACCCCCCTCCCCCCAGCACGACCAGGCGCGGCACGCCCATGGCCATCACCGCCGCCACCACCCCCCGGTGCGCCGCATTCGACAGCGCCAGGCGGGAGAGCGGGTCCTCCGCCACCCCGTCCGCGCCGCATTGCAGCATCACCGCCTGGGGCCGCCAGTGCCGCGCCAGCGGCAGGATCGCCTGGTGCAGCAGCCAGCGCATCTCGTCGTCGTGGAAGCCCGCGGGCACGGGGATGTTGCGGGCATGGCCGGTGGCGCCGCGCTCCTCGATCGCCCCGGTGAAGGGCCAGCGCCCCTCCTCGTGGACCGAGAGGGTGAGCACGCGCGGGTCGTCGCGGAAGGCGTCCTCGACCCCGTCGCCGTGATGCGCGTCGATGTCGAGGTAGAGGATCCGCGTCAGCCCCTGGTCGAGCCATTCCAGCAGCCCGAGCACGGCGTCGTTCAGGTAGCAGAAGCCGCTCGCGCGGTCCGCCCGCCCGTGATGGGTGCCGCCGCCCGGGACATGGACGATGCCGCCCGCCCGCGTCAGGCGCGCCGCCAGCATCGTGCCGCCCGCCCCGGTCGCGGGGCGGGAGAAGACCTCGCGGAACACCGGGTTGCCATCCGCGCCGATTCGGAAGCGCGCCCGGTCGGCCTCGGCCACGTGTTGCGTCGCCTCGGCGCGCTGCAGGGCGGCGACGTAGTCGGGGTGGTGGAAGCGGTGCAGCGCCTCGGGGGTGGCGCGCGGACTGTCGCGATAGGCCTCCGGCGGCAGCCAGCCGAGGGCGCGGCAGAGGTCGATCGTCGTCGAGACCCGCGGGATGGCGAGCGGATGCTTCGGCCCGTAGGAGGAGCCGCGATAGATCTCCGAGCCGATCATCAGCGGCCGGCGGGGCGCGGCCGGCGGATCGGTCCGGGGCTTGGTCTGCATGCCCCCGATATGCGGCCGCCGGACGCGGCCACAACCGGGATCGCGCCCGCTGCGGTCAGGGCATGTGACGACATCGAGCTTGCGAAAGCACGCCCGTCGCATTCCTTCGAGAATGCACCCCGGCCTCGGGGCGGACGGGCATTCCTTCACAAACTCTCAGGCGAGGATCACCAGATCCCCCGCCTGCAGGGCGGGAAGCGAGGTGAGGAGGGCGATCCGGATCGCGGCCCCCCCCCCGGCGCCGTCGACATCCCACATCAGGGCGCCATTGGCGGGATCGAAGACGAATTGCGGCCCGGCCCCCACGGCCCTGGGGCCCGTCGTCAGCACCGGCTCGGGCAGCGGGCCGGGCGGGAGCCTGGCGCCGAAGCCATCGGCCAGGATCCCGATCCGGTCCTCGCCCTGGACGAAGTCGAGGATCGTGTCCGTCATCTCGGCCGAACTGTCGAACAGGAAGACGTCCGCGCCCGCGCCGCCCTCGAGGCTGTCGAGCCCGAGATCGCCATTGAGCGTGTCGGCGCCCTCGCCGCCGCCCAGCCAATCCCGCCCGCTGCCGCCGGCGAGCGAATCATCGCCGGCATCGCCGCGCAGCGTGTCCAGGTAGTTGCCGCCCAGCAGCGTGTCCGCGCCCTCCCCGCCGGCCAGGGAATCGGCGCCGCCGGCCCCGTCGATGCGGTCGCCGCCCCAGCCGCCGGAGAGCGTGTTGCCCTGCGAGTTGCCGGTGATGCTGTCGGCGCCTTCGCCGCCCCAGGCCTTCTCGATGATCGTGCCCTGGGCGATGGTCAGCGCGACGCCGTCGATCCGGCTGGCCGAGCCGCCGGTGCCGAGGTCGATGACGCTGGCGCTCGAGACCGCGGCGGCGTTCAGCCCGTCGATCCCGCCATCGGGGTCGGCGAGCACGCGCCTGGTCGCATCCGCCCCCGCCCGCGCGGCGAAGCTGTCCGAGTAGTAGTAGGTGTCGTCGGGACCGTTCGGCGCGCCGTAGAGGTCGAGGCTCCAGCCGCGCACATTGCCCTTGGTGAACGGCGAGGTGTCCTCGACGCGCAGGGTCCAGGTGCCGGGCGAGGCCTCCCAGAAGAATTGCGTCGAGGTGTACTGGAAGTCGATGCTGCCGCCGGGGGTCGGGTAGAGGCCGCCCAGCATGCGGTCGAGCAGCAGGCTCTCGGTGCCGGAGGGCGAGGTCAGCCAGATCTTCACCGTGCTCATCATCGCGTGGTCCATGTGCAGGGTCAGGACCGCACGCTCGACCAGGATGTCCTCGGCGATGGTCACCTTGGCGCTCGCCGTGCCGATGTTCGGGACGGAGAAGCCGGCCCCCGCCGCCCCGGCATGCTCGATATTCGCCTCCGTGCGCGCCGGCCCGTCCCAGGATTCGGCGAGGCGGATGGCGGCGGCGGCATCGACGATGCCGAAGCCGGCGGCGCGGCTGGTCTGGAAGCCGCCGCCATCGAGGAAATCCGCCGCCGCGCTGGTCTTGACCGGCCCCGTCGCCCCGGAGGCGGGGCGCGAACTCAGCGCGAGGATGGTCTGGACGTCGCGGTAGCCGAGATCCGGATTGGCCTCGAGCATGAGCGCGACGGTGCCCGAGACGAGCGGCACGGCGAAGGAGGTGGCATTGGCCGGTGCGGCGACCCAGACGGCCGAGCCGCGGGTCGTGAAATCCTGCACCGCGCCCGTCTCATCGACCGCGCCGACGGTGATGGTGTAGCGGTTGTTCGCGTAGTTGCGGGCGTTGACGTCGTCGCCCTCCGTGGCGTTGTTGCCGGCGGAGCGGATGATCACGGTGCCGAGCCCGTCGCGGCCGATGGTGGCGGCCTCGGCGATCGATTCGCCTTCCCGCCAGCCGGCGCCGAGGAAATTGTCGGTGTAGGGCAGAACCCCCCAGGAATTGCTGGAGATGTCGACCTGCCATTGCCGGCTCAGGACCTCGTCCTGCTCGGCATGGGTCGGGCTGTCGAGCCAGGCGAGTTCGTAGGAGACGAGGGTCGCGCCCCAGGCGGCGCCGACGCCGCCGATGCCGTTGTCGGCCTTCGAGCCGAGGATCAGGGCGACCTGCGTGCCGTGGTTCTTGTCGTCCGGACCCGCATAGGAATCCGGGCTGTGGGTCTCTGCGCTCCAGCCCGCACCGGTGTCCACCTGGCCGACGAGGTCCGGGTGGTCCCAGCGGATGCCGGTATCGACGATGCCGATGCGGATGCCCGCGCCGCTGTAGCGGCCATAGGCGGACAGGATGTTGATGCCGTCCGGGCCGAGGATGGCCGCGTTTTGCGCTG
Organism: uncultured Acetobacteraceae bacterium; assembly: GCA_964564645.1. Lineage (GTDB taxonomy): Bacteria > Pseudomonadota > Alphaproteobacteria > Acetobacterales > Acetobacteraceae > CAZMCV01. The sequence continues at coordinate 4,242 of CAZMCV010000077.1, read as the reverse complement.
CGAAGCCGGGATCATCGAACTGCATGGGAGGCCGTGGTCCTTCATGCCGCTACGGGAGGGCAGTCTGATCACGGACTCGTGAAGGAAACCTTAACCGTTTCGTGCGGGGTCCCTCGATCGCTCGCGGCCGGGCTCGCGGCGCCCGACCGTGGTCGGGCGGCACGATCCGCCCCCCCCCGGGCAGGGGGCGGCGTCAGGTCCGGCACGGGGGGGCCGGCGCAGCCCCAAGGATGTCCGAGCACCTGGAACCCGCGGGCGGATGCCCCGCCGAAGCGGGGCGGACGGGCACCCCTTGGCGAAGCCTCAGCCGACCCGCGCCGCGCGGGCGATGGCGAGGAAATCCTCCGCCACCAGGCTGGCGCCGCCGATCAGCCCGCCATCGACATGCGGCAGGGCCAGGATCGCCGCCGCGTTGCCGGGCTTCATCGACCCGCCATAGAGGATGCGCAGCCCGCCCCCGGCCGTGCCGAAGCGCGCGACCAGGCGCTCGCGGATCGTCGCATGCATCGCCGCGATCTCGGCCTCGGTCGGGGTGCGGCCGGTGCCGATGGCCCAGACCGGCTCATAGGCGACGACCCCGCCGGCCGCGCCGAACCCCTCGGGCAGGCTGCCGGCAAGCTGCGCCGCCACCACCGTCACCGCCCGGCCCGACTGGCGATCCGCCTCGCTCTCGCCGACGCAGACGATGGGGACCAGGCCGGCGGCCAGCGCCGCCTCCGCCTTGGCGCGCACCGCCGCATCCGTCTCGGCATGCGCGGCGCGGCGTTCCGAATGGCCGAGGATGACATGGGTGGCGCCGATCTCGCGCAGCATGGGCGCGGCGACGTCGCCGGTATGGGCGCCCTTGGCCGCGGCGTGGCAATCCTGCGCGCCGACCGCCGGGCCCTGGCCGGAAAGCGCCGCGACGACCGGCTGGACATGCGGAAAGGGCGGGCAGACCAGCAGATCGGCCCCGAGCGGCGATGCGGCGGCGCCGGCACGGATCGCCCCGGCCAGCGCCACGGCCTCGCCCAGCGTGCCGTGCATCTTCCAATTGCCCGCGACCAGCGGCCGCACCCCCGGCGTCGCCATGCTGCGCCCCTCCTGCTCCATCCGTCCTTGCCCGGGTATCGAAGGGCCGGCGGCTTGGCAACCGACCGGCGGCCACCCCCAAGGACAGTCGGGTGAAGCCCTCGAGCCCTCCCTGATCGTCTCGCGGGGGGACAGGCCCCGGGGGCGAGGCAGGTCGGGGAACGGAGGGAACCCCCTTCCCCGAAACCCCAGCCCTCCTTTTTTTGCCCCTCTTCGGCTTTCCCGCGCTCCGAGGCTGAAGCGCCTGGGCACGGACCCCGCCGCCGCACGACAGGGAACAAGAATAGATGAGGGGTCGCCGTGTGCGGCGACGGGAGAATGCCGTCTCCCCGGCCTTGCCGGCCGCGACGCCGCTCACCCGATGTCCCTGCGGCCACCCCCGGCGAGCGTTTGGCAACGCCCCGGGGCTCGGCTATGGCACGCCCCGCGCCGCCTTCGGCCGGCGCCGCCCTTCTCCCTCGGCCGCGCCGGGCCAGGACCACCGCCGGGACACGATGCTCACCGCCCTTCGCCGCCTGGCCCGGACCTGGGTCGCCAAGGCCCTGTTCGGGCTGCTGATCCTCTCCTTCGCCGTCTGGGGGATCGAGGACACCGTCCGGAATTTCGGCCGCGACGACGCCATCGCGCGCGTCGGCGGCGCGCCGATCGAGATGGCCGAGGCCGATGCCGCGCTGCGCCGCGAGACCCAGCGCCTGACCCGCGTGCTGGGCCCGCAATTCGAGGTGACCGAGCCGATCCGCCTGGCGCTGGCCCGCCAGGCGCTCGACAGCCTGGTGATGGACCGCGTGCTGCGCCAGGAGACCGAGCGGATGAACCTTGCCGTCCCCGACGAGGCGGTGCGCGAGGCGGTGTTCACGCTCGAGGGGTTCCGCGGCCTGGATGGCCGCTTCTCCCGCCCCGTCTTCGACAATTTCCTGCGCAACAACGGCATGACCGAGGCGCAATTCCTCGCCCTGATCCGCGCCGACCTGGCGCGGCGGCAGATGACGGAGGCGGTGCGCGCGGGCGCGGCGGTGCCGGACGCGCTGGCCCGCGCGCTGTTCCGCTGGCAGCGCGAGGAGCGGGCGGCGACCCTCGTCACCCTGGCCACCGCCGAGGCGCCCGATCCCGAGGCGCCGACCACGGTGCAGCTCGAGCGCTTCCTCGAGAACAATGCCGAGCGCTTCTCGACCCCCGAATACCGCGTCGCCGCCGTCGCCACCCTGACCGCGGACCGCATCATGCGCGAGATCGAGGTGTCCGACCGCGACCTCGCCCAGGCCTATGAGACGGCGCGCGCCCGCTTCGAGCTGCCGGAGCGCCGCGCCCTCGAGCAGGTGCTGGTGCAGGACGAGGCCGCGGCGAAGCGCCTCGCCGAGGCCTGGGGCGCCGGCGCCGCCTTCTCCGAGATCGCCGCGCAGGCCGAGGCGGCGGGCGGCACGGCGGTCGAGCTCGGCACCCTGGCCCGGACCGAGCTGCCGGTCGCCGAGCTGGCCGACGCCGCCTTCGCCCTGCCGCCCGGCGGGGTGAGCGCGCCGGTGCGGACCGGCTTCGGCTGGCATGTCCTCAAGCTCGTCCGCATCGAGCCGCCGCAGGCGAAGACCCTGGCCGAGGTGCGCGACCTGCTGCGCGACGAGATCGCCGGGGAGCGCGCCGCCGACCTCGCCTTCGAGCGGGCGAACCGGGTCGAGGACGCGCTGGCCGGCGGCGCCACGCTGAAGGAGGCCGCGGAGCGCTTCAACCTCGGCTATGCCGAGATCCGCACCGACCCGAACGGCCTCGGCCCGGATGGCGAGCCCGTGGCGCTGCCGGTGATCGAGGCGTCGCGCGAGCCGCTGCTGAAGCAGGTCTTCGACACCCCCCAGGGCACCGCGCCGCGGCTGAAGGAGACCGAGGCCGGGTTCGTCGCCGTCGACGTCATCGAGGTGATCCCGCCCAGGGTCCGCCCCTTCGCCGCGATCGAGCCCGCGCTCCGCGCCGCCTGGACCACCGAGCAGAAGCGCCGGGCGCAGGAGGAGCGCGCGGCGGCGCTGCTGGCCGCCGTGCAGACCGGCGGCAAGACCCTGGCCGAGGCGGCGTCCGAGGCGGGCCTGCCCGCGCGCGAGGTCGGCGGGCTTCGCCGCGACCCCGGCCCGGGCGAGGCGGCGGCGATCCCGCGCGAGCTGCTGGCCCCGCTGTTCGAGCTGCCGCCGAAGGGCGCCACCATGGTCCGCACGCGCGAGGGCTATGCGGTGGCGCAGGTGACCGAGATCACCCGCCCCGACCCGGCGCCCGAGGCGGAGGCGATCGCCCAGCTCCGCCGCGAGGCCGCCCGCGCCATGGCGACCGACCTCGAGGTGCAGTTCCTGTCCGCCTTGCGCGAGCGTGCCGATGTGCGGGTCAATCCCCGCCTGGTCGAGCAGCTCGCCCGGCCCTGATCCCCGCAGCAGGGAAGATCCCGCCTATGTCCGCCTCCCCCGATTTCGCCGCCTTCCGCACCGCCTACGCCGCCGGCCAGGGCCAGGTGCTGTGGCGGGAGCGGGTGGCGGACCTGGAGACCCCGGTCGGCGCCTTCCTCAAGCTGGCGGGCCCCGGGCGGCCGAACGCCTTCCTGCTGGAGAGCGTCGAGGGCGGCTCGGCCCGCGGGCGCTACTCGGCGATCGGGATGGAGCCGGACCTGGTCTGGCGCTGCCGCGGCGGGCGGGCGGAGCTGAACCGCCATGCGCTCGCCGCCCCGCACGCCTTCGCGCCCGAGGCGGCGCCGGCGATGGAGAGCCTGCGCGCCGTCATCGACGGCATGCGGATGACCCTGCCGCAGGGCGTGCCGCCGATCGCGGCGGGGCTGTTCGGCTATCTCGGCTACGACATGGTCCGGCTGATGGAGCGGCTGCCTGCGACCAACCCGGATGTCCTCGGCATCCCGGACGCGGTGCTGATGCGCCCGACCCTGGTCGCCGCCTTCGACCATGTGCGGGACGCGCTGAGCCTGTTCACGACCGTCTGGCCGGAGGCGGGGGTGGATCCGCAGACGGCGTGGGAGGCGGCGCAGGCGCGCCTCGATGAGGCGGAAGCGGCGCTCGACCGCCCGCTGCCGCGGCCGGCGGCCCCCGTCAGCCTGCCGGCGACGCCCGAGCCCGCCAGCAACTTCACCCGCGAGAGCTTCATCGCCGCGGTCGAGCGGGCGAAGGAATACATCCGCGCCGGCGACTGCTT
>CAZMCV010000076.1:0-19086 GCA_964564645.1 uncultured Acetobacteraceae bacterium | reverse complement strand
CGAGGCGCAGCCCCTCGGCGATGGTCGCCACGGGCGGCAGGCTGAAGGCCGGGATTCCGGAGCCGAGCAGCACCGGCGCGACGGTCAGGTGCAGCCGGTCGAGGCAGCCCGCGGCGAGGAAGCGGCTGACCGTGACGCCGCCGCCCTCGACGAAGACGCGCCGGAGGCCGCGCGCGGCGAGCGCGCGAAGCGCGGCCGGCAGGTCGATCCCCGGGCCCGAGGGCGCGCGCGGCAGGCGCAGGACCTCGGCCAGGCCATGCCGGGGCGGGCCCGGCGCGTCCTCGGCGCAGAGCAGCAGGGTCGGCGGGCCGGGGCCGCGGAACACCCGGTGATCCGCGGTCAGGCGGCGATCCGTGTCGAGGATCACGCGCACCGGATCCGGGCCCGGCACCTCGCGGGTGGTGAGGCGCGGATCGTCGTGCCGCACCGTGCCGGCGCCGACGATGACGGCGTCGCACAGCGCGCGCAGCCGATGGGTGTGCAGGATGTCGCCGCGCCCGCCGATCCATTGCGAGGAGCCGGTGACGGTGGCGATGCGCCCGTCGAGGGTCTGGGCGAGCCGCCCGACCACGACGCAGCCATCCGCCGCGACCGGCGGGGCGAAGAGCGGGGCGAAGAGCCCGGCCAGGCCGGGGAGCGCGGCCATCGCGGCCCAGGCCGCCTCGCCGGCGCCGCCTTCGCGCAGCGCGAGCAGCGCCGACCATGCCCCATCCGTGTCGCGCATGCCGTCCATGGGCGCGCTCTATGCCCTGAAGCCTGCGGCGGGACTATGGCAGGGGCGGCGCGGTGGGCGGCGCGGTGGGCGGCGCTGCGGCGGGAGGGAAGAAGACACTTCTTCTCTCACCGACCCTCCCATCATCGTTCTCTGGGCCCTTTGCGTCAGAGCGGCCGCAGCAGGGCGTGCGGGAAGATCGGCAGCAGCGCCGCCGCCAGCAGCCCCGCCAGGACCGGCAGCGCCGCGCCCGAGATCAGGCGGATCGCGACGAAGCGCGGGCCCAGCACCGGCAACTCCCAGGACAGGATCCGGTGGAAGCCGAGGATCGCCCAGGCGCAGATCAGCGCCACCATCTGCGGCGCGCCCGCCCCGGCCTTGATGAAGGTCAGGACCAGGGGGAAGGACACGAAGGGGCCGCCCGGGATGAAGCCGCCGACCGCCGTCGCCAGCAGGATCCCGGCGAGGCCGGATTCCTCGCCGAGCCAGGCGGCGGCGTATTCCGGCGGGATCAGCCGGGACAGGAAGGCGGCCATCGGGATCGCGACCAGGAGGACCGGCAGGACGCGCAGCAGGCTGTCGCCGGTGTCGCGCAGCGCCCGCGTCGCCGCCGGCAGGCGGCCGCGGCGGAAGGTCCAGCCGAAGGCGGCCAGCGCCAGGATGGCGAGGAGGAGATGGCTCGCGGTCACGGGCGGCGGCGCCGGACGAGGTCGTCCGGGTGCGTCGAAGGCGGGGTCCAGGCGATCGGGATGTGCCGCGCCGCGAGCCCGGCCAGCACGCCGAGCGGCAGGCCGCAGAGGAAGCGCAGCAGCGCGAAATCGACGCCGAGCAGCGGCACCTCCCAGACCAGCACCCGCTGCAGCCCGTTCAGCGCCCAGGAGACGATGAAGCAGATCAGCGCGCCGCGATCCGCCCCGGCCTGCGCGAGCACGAGCACCAGCGGGAAGGCCGCCATCGGTCCCCCGGGCGTCGCCATGCCGGCGACCGAGGCGACGAAGAGGCCGCGCCAGCCCGATTCCGCGCCCATCCAGGCGGCCAGCGCGCCGGGCGGGATCAGCTGCTTCAGGCTCGCCGCCAGCAGCAGCCCCGCGACCATGGCGGGCAGGATGGCCAGCAGGATGCCGCCCGCGCCGGCCAGCGCCTCCAGGAAGGAATCCGGGCCCTGCAGGGCCAGGACCAGGCCGCCCGAGACCAGGGCGACCGCCCCGAGGCCGGCCAAGGTGCCGTGGCGCCGGAGGAACGCCCGCAATTCCGCTCCGGACCCCGTCCCGAGCGGCAAGGCTAGGCGCGGGCCCGCGCGGCCATGCCGCCCGGCGGCGTCCCGCGGTCGAGGCGCTCCGCGGCGCAGGCACTGGCGGCGAAGGCCGTCATCACGTCGCTCTCCCGGTCGGCGGCGGCCGGCCCGGTATGCGTCCGGTGGGGACCCGTATCAAGGCCCGGGGGCGGCGGCGAGGTGGCGCTCGGCCTCCGCCAGATCCTCGGGCGCGTTGGCGTTGAAGAACGGATCGAAGGGCTCGGCCGGCCAGTCGGCATGGACGATGCCGTGGCCGGCGGTCCAGCGGTCGATCTTCCGCTCGCCGGCCAGCAGCGCCTGGCGCAGCGCCTCGCGCAGCGCGGTCGGCCACAGGCCGATCGGCGGATGCGTCCGCCCGCCGGAGCGCGCGCAGGCCAGGGGCGTCCCCGCCGCCTCCCGCGCCGCATGCAGGCGCTCGGCGAGGTCGCGCGGCAGGAAGGGCCCGTCGCCGGCGACCGAGAGCACCCAGGGCAGGTCCGGCCGCTCCGCCGCCGCCCAGTCGAGCGCGGCGAGCACCCCCGCGAGCGGCCCCGGATGGTCGGGCATCCCGTCCGGGACGATGGTCAGCCGCCAGGGCGCGAAGCGGGCAGGATCGCCATTGGCGTTGAGGATCGTGAGCGCGACCTGCGGGCGCAGCCGCTCGAGCACATGGTCGAGCAGGGGGCGCCCGCCCAGCCGGCGCAGCGGCTTGTCCCCGCCCCCCATGCGGCGGGCGAGGCCGCCGGCCAGCACGACGGCCAGGGTGTCGCGGCGCGGCGCGGTCATGCCTCCTCGGCCGCCGCCGGCCGCGCGCCCTTGCGCCCGTGCCTGGCGCCCTCCTCCTCGACATGGCGCGGATCGGCGTCGAAGCGGATGCGCCGCTCGCCGGCCAGCGCGATGAAGCGCCGCCCCTTGCAGCGCCCGACCAGGGTCAGGTTCGCCTGGCGCGCCAGCTCCACCCCCCAGGCGGTGAAGCCGCTGCGCGAGAGCAGGATGGGGATGCCCATGCGGACGGTCTTGATCACCATCTCCGAGGTCAGGCGGCCGGTGGTGTAGAAGATCTTGTCCGCGGGCGCGCAGCCGTGGCGGAACATCCAGCCGGCGATCTTGTCGACCGCGTTGTGGCGGCCGACATCCTCCATGTAGACCAGCGGCCGGTCGGCGACGCAGAGGGCGCAGCCATGGATCGCCCCGGCCTCCAGGTAGAGGGAGGGCAGGGTGTTGATCCGGTGCAGCAGCCGGTAGAGCCAGGAGGTGCGGAGCTCGGCGGCCTCCGGCAGGCGCGCGGCCGCGAAATCCTCCATCAGGTCGCCGAAGGCGGTGCCCTGGGCGCAGCCGCTGGTCAGCGTCTTCTTGCGCAGCTTGGCCTCGTAGTCGGTGGCGCGCTCCGTGCGCACGACGACGACGCCGAGGTCCTCGTCGAACTCGACGGCCGCGACCGTGTCGTCCCTCCGCAGCATGCCCTGGTTCAGCAGGTAGCCGAGGGCGAGGTCTTCCGGGCGGTCGAGGATCGTCATCATGGTCACGATCTCCTGCCCGTTCAGGAACAGGGTCAGCGGCCGCTCCACCGTCACGCTGGTCTCGATGGCGCCGCCGGTCTGGTCGAGGCCGGCGATGCGGCGGGTCAGCCGGGGATCGGTGGGGTCCGGCTGCACCAGCAGGGGCGGGTCATGCGCGTCCATCCCCCGTAGTGTGGGCCCCCGCCGCCCGGGTGCAACCGGCGTCCGCCCCGCGCGTTGCCGGCCGGGGAGGACCCGAGGATGGCGCGTTACCGCTTTGCACCCGAGGTCGGGGAGGCGCCGCCCGGCGGCGCCGGCCTGCGGGCCGATGTCCTGCAGGGCCTGCTGCTGGCGCGCGGGCTTCCGGCGGAACGGCTCCGGATCGTCGTCGATGGCGCGATGGTGACCCTCGAGGGGCCGGTGCCCGATGCCGAGGCCGCGGAGAGGATCCTGCTCGTGACCGGCAATCTGCGCGGCGTCGCCGGCGTGGAGGACAGGATGGCGCCGGCGCGCGGCGCGGGGCTGCTCGGCGCGCTGGCGGGTCTGGCCGAATTCCCCGCCGGCGCGGCGAATCTGGGCGCGGCCGGGGGCGCGCTGCGGCGGGCCGATGACGATCCGCCCGACCCCGACCAGGCCTACGGGCCGGGCGGGAGCCTGCTGCACAAGGTGCAGGAGGGCGAGAGCCTGGAGGGCATCGCGCAGCGGCATTTCGGCATGACCCGCGACGCGTGGCGGCTGCGCGAGGCGAATGGCGGGATCCTGCCGGCCTCCGGCCATGGGCCGCCGCCGGGCACGGTGCTGCGGCTGCCCCGCCCCGGCTCCCGCTCCGCGGCGTGGCCGGAGGGCCCGGCGCGGTAACCCCGCGCGACCGGCGCAGGGGATGACCGGGCGGAGCCGCCAGCGGGTCCATCCGATCCCGCGGAAGCTCTTCCCGGTTCGGAGTTCTCGAGAGCGGGCCATGCGCCCGGCCGTTTCCATCCGGACGGCGCTTGCCCTAGCCTGCCCCGAACGGGCTGGGGGAGGGGGTTCCGGTGGAGCTGACGTCGGAGGAACAGCGGATCCTGGCCGGCGCGGAAGGCGAGGCCGCGCGCCGCGCGCTCGCCTACCAGGCGGAGGTGGGGCGATTCTTCGGCGCGCGCCGCTTCGTGCCGGTCACCAACGCGCACATGATGGGCGACATCGAGGTGCTGGGCGATGCCGGCCTGCGCTTCCTCGAGGAGATGCGCGACCTCGGCGCGCGGGCCCGGGTGCCGATCACGACCAATGCGCGCTGCGTCGACTTCGCCTGGGCGGAGCGCCTCGGCCAGGATGCCGGGGAATGCGCCAAGGAGCGGCAGGTGATCGCCACGCTCCAGGGCATGGACATCCTGACCACCGACACCTGCATCAATTACCAGACGCTCTACCAGCCGCATCTCGGCGAGCGCGTGGCCTGGGGCGACACCGGCACCTGCATCTATGCCAACAGCGTGTTCGGCGCGCGCACCAATTTCGAGAGCGGGCCGGCGGCCCTGGCCGCGGCGATCACCGGCCGCACGCCGGAATACGGCTTCCAGCTGGACGCGCACCGGCGCGGCACCTTCGTCGTCGACCTGGCGGGCGCGACGCTCGAGGACCTCGCCGATTGGGGGGCGGTGGGCAGGATCGTGGGCGAGAGCCACCAGAGCTACTTCGCCGTGCCGGTCTTCACCGGCTTCCGCCGCCCACCGCTGGCCGATGAGCTGAAGCAGCTCGGCTGCGCGCTCGCCTCCTATGGCTCGATGGCGATGTACCACATGGTGGGCGTGACGCCGGAGGCGCCGAGCCTGGACGCGGCCTTCGGCGGCGCGGTGCCGGACGGGGTCGAGCGGATGGTGGTGGACGATGCGGCCATCGAGGCGGTCTATCGCGGCTACGACCTCGGCGACGGCGATGCGCGCCTGGTGGTGTTCAGCGGCCCGCAGCTCTCGCTGTTCGAGATGAAGCGCCTCGGCGCGCTGTTCGCCGGGCGGAAGGTGGCGCCGGGGACGAGCGTCTTCGTCACCTCCTCGAACGGCGTGATCAGCGCGGCGCGCCGGCTCGGCTACGTCCAGCCCATGGAGGCGGCGGGCGTGGCGGTGCTGGAGGGGGTGTGCTTCTACATCCTGCAGAACCTGTCGCCGATGCGCGAGAGGAATGGCTGGCGGAACATGATCAGCAACAGCGCCAAGATCGTGAACATCATCGGCGCGCACCGCTTCCGCACCATCCTGCGCCGCACCGCGGATTGCGTGGAGATCGCCTGCACGGGGCGGCTGGCATGACCGCGCCGCTGCTGACCATCGCGCTGGAGCGCGCCTTCGGCCCGGTGGTGGAGGGGGAGGCGGTGGTGAGCGAGGAGGGGTTCTCGCCCCGCTACGACCTCGACCGCTGGTCCGGGCTGATCACCAAGCCGGGCCACAGGCTGGAAGGCGTGAGCATCAAGGACAAGGTCTGCTTCTTCCCGACCGCCAAGGGCGGGATCGCGGCGGGCTGGGCCTTCCACGACATCAAGGCCAAGGGGATCGCGCCCCGGGCCTTCGTCTTCGGCGTGACCAATCCGGTGATGGTCCAGGGGGCGGTGCTGGCCGGGATCCCGATCACCGAGGGCTGGTCGCCCGACCCGCGCGAAGTGCTGCGCACCGGCGACTGGGTGCGGGTGGACCCGGGGCGGCGCGTGGTGGAGCTGATACGCCGGGGTTGAATTTTGCGCGGGGGTCGCTGACCGAAAATCCGTAGCCGCATCCCTTTCTCGCGCCGGACGCGTATCCTTCACGAAACCCGGCGGCCATAGGCGCGCTGCATGTTGCAGTGCGGCATCACGGTGTCGCGCTCGGCCCGGCCGCCGCGAGGCGTGCCGCGTGGCCGTTCCAGGCTGCATCAAGGGGACATTCCATGGCGGACATGACGACGAGCCGAGAGGCCCGCGCGATGCGTGGGGCCGCGCTGGGCGTGGCCGAGGATGCGGTCGGGTCGACCCGGCAGGCGGGAAAGGGGGTCGACCAGGCGATGCATGCGGGCAGGGCCTGGTGGGACCTGATGCTGACCATGCAGCGCGCCTCGATGGCGTCTTTTTCCATCTACAGCCCGACCAACGAGCTGCGGATCAGCGGCGAGGCGCCGCGGGCGCGGCCGGCCGGGACCCAGGTGATCCCGGTCGGGGAGGAGCGGTTGAACATCGCCACCCGCACCGAGTTCGGCGAGACCACGCGGATCCGCCGGCGGGTCGTCGCCCAGCCGGTCGAGCAGGAGGTGACGCTGCGCGAGGAGCGCGTGGTCGTCGAGCGTCGTCCCGTCGGCGCGGCGGCGGCCCGGCCGCGCGCGGCGTCGCGGGAGGGCGAGGTCCTGACCGAGACGGTCGTCGAGATGACCGACAGCCGCCAGGTGCCGCAGGTCTGGAAGAGCATCCATGTCGCGGAGGAGGTGGTGCTGCGCCGCGAGGTGACCGAGCACAAGAAGCGCGTGCACGAGACCCTGCGCCGCGACGTGATCGAGGTGGAGCATGACCGCACCGCCCGCATCGGGGCGGAGACCGAGGTCGAGGTGATCCCGGCCCGCCGTCCCGCCGGCCCGGACCTCGAGCCCGCGCGTCAGCGGACCGAAGCCCTGGCCGAGGCCGCGCGCGCGGCGATTACGCCCACCGCACCGGAGCCGCCGCGCAGCGACGCCGCGCAGGAGGCACGGCGTGCGGAGGAAGCGGCGGCAGGCCAGCCGGATCGGAAGCCGAACGCCCCGGCCGGTGGCCCCGTTCCGGCGCCGATGCGCAAGCCCTGATCGACACAAGGGGGCGGAGAGCCGCCCCCTTGGAAGGCATCGCCGCCGGCAAGCGCGGCGGTGCGTTCCGCCGCCGGGGTCTGGCGTCCTCCGCCCCCGTATCCCACACTCCGGGGACGGGGCGAAGCGGGAGGAAGCGATGGACGCGACGGCAGGAACCTGGACTGCCACCGGCTCGACCGAGGTGGTCATCGTCGGCGCCGGCTTTGCCGGCATGTACATGCTGCACCGGCTGCGCGGCCTTGGCATTGCGGCGCGCATTCTCGAGCAGACGACCGGCGTCGGCGGCACCTGGTGGTGGAACCGCTATCCCGGCGCGCGCTGCGATGTCGAGAGCATGCAGTACTCCTTCTCCTTCGACGAGGCGATCCAGCAGGAATGGCGCTGGTCGGAGCGCTTCGCGGCGCAGGGCGAGATCCTGCGCTACGCCGACTGGATCGCCGACCGGCTGGATTTGCGGCGCGACATGACCTTCGAGGCGCGCGTGACCGGCGCGGCCTGGGACGAGGATATGGCGCGCTGGCGGGTGGAGACGGATCTCGGCGACCGCATCGCCTGCCGCCACCTGGTGATGGCGACGGGGTGCCTGTCCGCCGCGCGGCTGCCGGAGATCGAGGGGCGCGACAGCTTCGCGGGCGCGACCTACCACACCGGCGCCTGGCCGCATGAGGGCGTGGATTTCGCCGGGAAGACGGTGGCCGTGATCGGCACCGGCTCCTCGGCGATCCAGGCGATCCCGGTGATCGCCGCGCAGGCGAAGCACGTGACCGTGTTCCAGCGCACGCCCAATTTCAGCATCCCGTCGCGCAACATGCCGATGGACGACGCCTACGAGACCCTCTGGAAGTCGGATTACGCGAACCGCCGCGCGCAGGCGCGGGTGATGCGCACCGGCATCCTCTACGGGTTGAACGACAAGTCGGCGCTGGAGGTCAGCGAGGCGGAGCGGATCGCCGAGTTCGAGCGGCGCTGGGCGGCGGGCGGGACGGCCTTCATGGGGGCCTTCAAGGACCTCATCACCGACGAGGCGGCGAACGCCACGGCGGCCGAGTTCGTCCGCGACCGGATCCGCGAGATCGTCAAGGACCCGAAGACGGCCGAGGCGCTGGCGCCGAAGGACCATCCGATCGGGACCAAGCGCATCTGCGTCGACACCGCATATTACGAGACCTTCAACCGCGACAATGTCCGCCTGGTGAACCTGCGCGAGGCGCCGATCGAGCGGATCACGCCGGAGGGCGTCCGCACCGCCGATGGCGAGGAGCACGCGGTGGACGCGATCGTCTTCGCCACCGGCTTCGACGCGATGACGGGGGCGCTGCTGAAGATCGATCCGCGCGGCGTCGGCGGCGAGAGCCTGGCGACGAAGTGGGAGGCGGGGCCACGCAGCTATCTCGGCCTGATGGTGGCCGGCTTCCCCAACATGTTCATGATCACCGGCCCGGGCAGCCCGTCCGTGCTGTCGAACATGATCGTCTCCATCGAGCAGCATGTGGACTGGATCGCGTCCTGCCTGGCGGCGATGCGCGACCGCGGCGCGGTGCGGATCGAGGCGACGCCGGAGGCGGAGGAGGGCTGGGTCCTGCACAACATCGAGGTGGCGGGCAGGACGCTCTATCCGCGCGCCGCGTCCTGGTACATGGGGGCGAACGTGCCGGGGAAGCCTCGGGTGTTCATGCCGTATATCGGCGGCGTCGGCGTGTACCGGGAGCTCTGCGACGAGATCGTCGCCAAGGGGTATGAGGGCTTCCGCTTCGCCCCCGCGCCGGAGGCGGCGCGGGCGGCGGCGGAGTAGGGTGAAGGGGGCCGACGCGGTGCGTTGCGCCGCGCCGGCCGGGCCTCTATACCGCGGTCCCGCTGCCAGGAGAGGTGCCGGAGCGGTCGATCGGGTCGGTCTCGAAAACCGAAGTACGGGCAACTGTACCGTGGGTTCGAATCCCACCCTCTCCGCCAATGTGCTTAGAGATATCAAGGCCTTAGCGGGATCAAGCCAATCCGGTCCCAAGATTGGTCCCATACGAGACCTTCGGTTGACGTGCGCCTCAAATCTTTGTCCTCGCTTCGGTTTCCAGCGAGGACGCTGACGGTAGCGTTATAGTCGACGAGGCACCGTCCTAGACCACAAAGTTTCCTGTCTTATTATAATTTGCTGGACCTGCTCCGCCCACGTAACCATCCTTAATAAGCATATCCCGCACCTTTGAAATTTGATCCCATGAAAACGAATAACTAAAGCCAGTCATCCTTTCCTTTTCGAATACGTCATTATATTTCATTTTACCAGAAACAACTACCACGCTCTCGCCCCTTTCGACCTGACCAAATTCTTCTTCTGTGATACGCTGCTTGCTAATCAGTTGGAACGGCGATGGAGAAGCGTTGCCCGCTAAGATGATTGGAGAACTAGTGGATACTTGCAATTCATCGCGAATTCTATAGTCATTATCACTGCGGAGCGCACAAATGTCTAATCCGTAGTTAAAAATACCATTCGTCAATGGGGTGACACCGTGATTTTTAATGGATAGGGAAACGATAAGGTGTTCATTTGGCTTAACGAGAATCATTGATACTGGAAATATATACAGATATGCTCGTAGTTCTTTTTCAGCTGTATCTGCTGCGACGCGCACTGCTTGAATCGCAGCATTTGCCGACTGACGCGCCAACCTCACGGACGCGCGGGTGAGGCTCAGCGTGTAAAGTAGGATAATCGTGCCAATCACTGTGACCAATGAGCTTAATGCAGTGAGCCATGTCTGCCAGACGGCGGCTACGACTTGCCGCTCGGAAGCATCAGCCGATCGCTCTGCTGCCTGAGCAGCCCGCTGCTGCGCCACCAAGTCGTCGGATTCTCGCTTCTCTGCGCGATCTTCGCGCTCCTGCGTGCGTGCGGCATCGTCAGCATCTCCCACGATCCTGACGGGGATTACAATCCGATCAGGATCACGCGCCTCGGTGGCTTCGCGTCCAGCGCTAGGTGCCCGAGGGGCTGGGTTGCCCTGCAAGATCGATTCTGTCGATTTTCCAGTCGCCGGCAAACTCGACAGCAAGGCGACACAGACTGCTACTCGTATAGATCGTAATGTCCTTCTGAGTGTTATTGTCATCATGGCCGTGTGCAATGAAGCCGATTGGGTTCGGTGACGGCCGCTTGGCGATTAGCCAAGCGAGCCGGGCCGTCCCGATTTGAGCGAGTAGCAATCGTGATCCTAAATATGCTGTACATCTCCAACATCCAGGTCCGCAGCAAGCATGCCAGGATCGTGCGATATCGCAACACATTGCCAGCGTTGTTCGACCTCTACCTCTTGGGCTCCATCCAGAGCGCCGCCAGGTCGAGCCCCCAAGCGCGGGCGAGCTCCGCCGGCACCTCCCGCTCCCGCCCGCGCCACCAGGCCCCCGCCTCCACCTCACGGTCCCGTGCCGCCGCAGTGGACGCGAGGTTCCGGCGGAGCCTGATGCCGAGGCGAGCAAGCTCGAGCCGGTCCGCATCCCAGCAACAGCCGATTGTCGGGTCCGTGGAGGTTTCTCCCGCCTCATGGCGCCGGCAGGCGTCCATCAGGATAGCGAGCCGGTCCGGGGCGAGGCTCAACACCCCCTGGCCCACCAGCCATGCAGCGTAATCGGCAGCGCGAGGGCCGTGCTCTGGGTCGTCACCGCCCTCGGCCCACCTTTGGCTGTCGTGGAGCAGCGCGAAGAGCTCCACGAGCGCTGGATCGGCACCGGGGGTCGCCGCCACCAGGATCAAGCCGTTCTGCGCGACCCGGAGCCAATGCCCGACCCCATGTGCGCCGTTCCGCCTCAGGCGGCAGGACTGCAGCACGCGCGCCACCAGCGCCGGCGTCACCAGGCTGTCGCGGGGCTGGTGGACCGCGGTTGCCGGGCCGCCGCCATCGAACGCCGCGGGCGGCAGCGGCGTCCATTCCCCGCTCCGCGCAACACGCTCGGCACTCCGCAGCACCCACCGTGGCCCGGGAGGCGGTTCGCCGGCAGCGGCGGCAGTGGCGAAGGCCCGGATCGTCCGGGCCGAGTGTTCCCGCTGCCGCGTCGCCTCGCGGATGGCGGCCTCGCGCCAGGCCTCTGCGTCCCCGTCAACCTCGCATGGACCCGCGCCGGGGATGACGAGCTCGGCAGCGTCCTCTTGGTCCAGGAATGCCCCCACATCGCACCGCGGCACGACACGGCGGAGCACCAGCGGCGTGCCGCCGAACCGCTCGGCGTGAACGAGGGCATAGAGGCACGCCACGTCGCGGCGCGCCGTCCATGACAGACCGGCGCCGAGCTTGTCGGCTGCGATGGACCCGCCTCGCCACACCGGGATCGGGTCGCCGAGGTGCGATGGCGGCGGCGGCATTTCTGCGGCGCGGAAGAGGGCAGAGAGCTCGGCCCGGCTGCGGATGGTGTCCACCAGCGCGCGGTGGCAACGGAACCAGGCGAAGACCAGGGCCTCCCGAAGCACTTCCGGATCGGCGCGCTGGATATAGAGGGCCTTGAGCACCAGCGGCCAGGCCGCTGTCGCGCCGTCCTCCCCGCCGCGGACAGCGAGCTCGTCGAAAGAGGCCTCTGCGCCGATCGCGATTACCCCCAGCGCGGCATCCGAGCCGATCGATCGCCAGTCCATGGATCGCCGCATGCGGCGGTTGAGGGAGTGCCGGCCGGCGATCGCTGGCCCAAGGGCAGTCGCGGGGTTCATCAGGCCTCTCCGGTGCGGGCGGCGGACTTCCGGGCCGCACGGGCGGCCAGCGCGCCCTTCCGCGGGGCGCGGCGGCGCCGCTTGAGCGCGGGCGGCTTGCCGTCCAGGGAATCGTCGGGTCGCCATGCCACCAGCAATCGCGCGATGGGATCGCGTGCCGGCAGCGGTGGGGACGGGGGGCGGCGCCCGGCGAGCTCGTCCGCGATCTCGGCCATGATTTCGAAGTAGTCGGCCGCGCATGCTTTCGGCACGGCGCTGCGGCGGCCTTCCAGCGCGGCAACGCGGCGGCGGAGGGCGGCGGTCATGCCTTCCGCCTCGAGCGGCGCCGGCGGGAGGCAGCGGCCGGCAAAGTGCCCGCCCAAGCCGCGGAGGCCGCTTGCTGGGCCCGCTCCAGAACGGCGACGCGGCCTCCGAGGCTGCGGACGGAGGTCACGGGCCCCGACCCTCCGCAGCGGGCTCCGGCGCGTCCGGGCGTGGCGCGGCGGGGGCATTCTGCGACGGCAGGTCCACCAGCGCCTCGCGCAAGGTCTCGGCTGCCTCCATCGCCCGAACGGCCAGGGCGCTGAACGTCCGCGGCACCGGCACGCGCTGCGTCGACGCGGCGTTGCGCTGGTAGCGCCGACGGTGGGCGCGCGCGCGGGTCACGGGGCGCCTCCCGAAGCGGCTTCCAGGGCGGCAATGCGTTCGGCCAGGTCCGCGGTCTCCACCGCCTGGAGCCGGCCGGCGAGTAGGCGTCCGACAGCCTCGGCTTCCTCCGGACTGAGACGCCCTGCGGCGAGCGCGTCCTGCACCGCCTCGAACGAAGCGGCCACGTCGAGCTTGGCGATCTCGGGCAGGTAGACGGGGCGGCCCCGGCGAGGCGGCCAGACGCGGGAGAGCAGCGTCATGGCAGCGTCGCGATCCCCGCCTTGCGCATCGGCCACGAGCTGCTGCACAAGCCCCTCCGCCACGCCCTCGGCGATCGCGTCGAGCCGCAAGAGCGCGAGGGGGCGGCTTCCCGCAGGCCGTCCCCCCGGGTTGCCGCTCGTCCCCTTCGGGAACGGCCAGCCCCGCTGCTTCGCCGGTGCATTGGCAGCAGCGGCTGTGGCGCCGCGGTCAGAATTCTTCGGGATCGGCATCGCCATCCTCGATGGGCTCGCGCGTTGCCCGGCCGGCGATCGAGAAGGAACGCAGTTGGCCGGCCTTGACGTTTTCCCAGACGGCTGGGTCCCTGATCCGCACGCTCACAAGCCAACCGGTGATACCAAGGTCGATCCCAAGCGCCTTCTGCACGTCGCGTGTCATCACGAAGCTCTCGACCACTTCGCCAACCGGCTCACCGCCATGGCGGTGGAGCACTGTCCGCGGCCCTGCGATGAAGGCGTGCGCAGCGTCCCGGAGCGTGTCATCGCCGATCACATCGCCCTGCGTGTCCACGACCGGCTTGCCATGCACGGTCGAGACGCTGGCCCACCCCCACGCGATTTGCAAATCATCGGAGGCCTTCACGATGGCGAACGTCGCAGGCGCTTCGGTCGCGGCGCAACCATGGCGCTCGCGCAGCGCGTAGAGCGCCATGAAGTCGTTGAAGAGCAGCGGGCCGGTCATGCCGAACCCTCCGCCTCGGCGGCCAGCCGTGCCGCCTCTTCGATCGCCGCGCGCTGCTGCGCGAGCGCATCGGCCTCGGGCAGCGCAGGTGGCGGCACCTGCCAGGCTTCGGAACCCACCTGCACCACCGTGCCCGGCGCGGTGTCGAGCATGCTCGCGGGCAGGCGCAGCGCGTAGAGCGGCGCGACGCGCCAGCCGAGGCCGGCGGCATGTGCGATCGTGGCGGCCTCGGCTACCGCCTGGATCGCCTGCCGGATCGCACGGGAGAACCCCGCGTCGAGCTCGCCAAGGCGCCGCTCGCCCGCTTCGGCCAGGGCGGAGCGTGCCGCCTCGGCCAGCGGCGCGAGGGCCAGAGCCGCTTCGCCCGCGGCGTGCCGGAGGGCGGTGGAGAGCCGCTCCGCGTGGGCCAGCGCGCGCTCGGCCGCCTCGCAAGCGACGGCAGCGGCGCCCGGGTCGGCCTCGGCTGCGGTCCCGAGCGCCTCCGCCAGCGCGACGGATCGCCGCCGCGTCTCGGCCGCAGCGGCATCGGCGCGCGCACGCTCCGCGGCGGACTGCGCGCGATCGCGCCGTTCGCGCAGATCGTGCACCTTGGCAAGCGCGCTGCCGAGCTCGCGCACCGCCGCGGGCACCGGCAGCGCGGAGGCCGTCGCTGCGGACCGCGGCGCAGAATGTGGCGGTGCGGGCGCTCGCTTGAGCCGCGCGCTCATCGCCCGAGCCGCTCCGCGAGCGCCACCATGCGGGCCCGCATCGAAGCCTGCTCCGCTGAGTCGGTCGCCTTCGCCACGGCGTTCGGCGCTGGGGTCGGTGCGGGGGTCTCGATGCGGCAGCCTTGGGCTCGGCAGGCGCGCTCCGCCTCGCCCCCAGGGCAATCGTTGCACCGCTGCCAGGCGCCCTGGCGCCGCATCCGCTCGCGGTTTGCCGCGACGCGGCGCCGCAAGGCGTTGCGCGCGAGGTCCCGAGCCTTCTCGATCTCGACAGTTTCGTCAGTCACGTCCACCTCCTGCGTCTTTGCGAAAACCACCACCGCGCCCGGGTTGGCCGGCGCCGGCACCAAAGAAATCTCGGCGATGCGCAGGCCGCGCAGTCGCGTCAGTTTTCTCGCTGTCGTCATCAAGGATCTCCCAAAGACTCCTATGGCCTCGGCATCACGCCGCGAAAGGTGGGTCACCGCTCCCTCCGCAGCCCTGTGAACGCGGCGCCACCCGCACCGTATAGGTCGCCGGCCTCCGGCCGCGTGCCGGCTCGGCCAGAACGATCTGCCCGAGCCGCTCGAGCTCAAGGAGCGCCGCGCGTGCGCGCGCGGCCGACAAGCCGGCTTGCACGGCGAGAACCTCGACGTTCAGACCGAACGGCGTTTCAAGCGGCAGGTCGAGCTCGCGTAACGCGGCGCAGATCACGTCGAGTGCCGCCGCCGCGCTGGCGCTGCACCCGGCGGGCCGCGCATGGGCGCGCCAAGCTTGGAGCGTTGGGAAGGCGACGGCATTCTGACAAGCAGCGGCCGCTTTGCGGGCCTGAGCATCGAGGCGGGCCGCATCTGCCGCGGTCCACCGCCCGACCGGCGGCGCCTTCATCGTGTGCCTCCGCTGCGTCGCGCTGGAGCGCATGGTTCTTCATGGCCTATCGCTGGTGTTCGGCAAGCAGGTGGTCGGGCGACCGGGTTGAACGCTGATTTTGTTGGCTTCTTCGCCATCATCGGAGTTATCGCCAGTGTCCGACAACCTCTTTGCGGAGCATGGGCGATAGCGTTGTCGGACACTGGCGATAGCGGTCGCGACGGTTCCGCCTTGGGGGACTTCGGAAAGCGCCGCTCATGCCCGAGGTAGGTTGCCGCGAGCCGATACGATGGCGGCCGCCTTCCGGCGGCGGGCTCAACCTGGACCAGGCGGCCGAGCCGCAGCAACGCATCCCGCGTCCGGCGGATCGTCACTGAAGTGCATCCAAGCCATGCGGCCGTCGCGTCGAGATCGATGCGGATCGGGTCCAATGACACGACGGCGCCGAAGCGGTCCCGGTGCTGCTGCGCAACCGTCAGCATCATCAGCCTGAGCTCGGTCGATGAGAGGGTTCGCACGTCATATCGGATGCGTTCAACATGCAGGCGGAGCCGGCCGCTGGTGACTCGCATCCCTGCCGGCATCGGCAGTGGCGACCACCGCTCGCCGTCGCGGTCAACCAGCTTGTATTCCGCGGCGCGCGGATCGACCGATCGGCTCGAGGGCCGGCTCGACGGCCGCACTGGAGATTGAACCTGCTCAATCAGACCACGCGCCCGCAGCAGCCTGAAGGCGTCGGTCACTGCGTTCGGAGAGGTCAGACCGGGGCCTCCTATGCGACGCGCGACGGTGTGGGGGACGCAGGCCCGACCCGATACCTGGCCCTTTCGCGGAGGGCGCCATGCGGCTTCAAGCAGCAACCACAGTTTAAGGGCCGGGCCGGGTAGCTCGACCGCGGCTGCGCAGACGAGGTCCGGCCGTAGGGTCGCGAACGGCTCGACCATCGGCTTCCCGCCGCGGCGGCGCGCGTCACGGCAGGTGACGCGATCCATCGTCAGGCCGCATCCTGGTCGTGAGCGGGCGAGCCGCCGAGCTCGGGGAGCGTGGCGATGAAGCGCGCCACGGACTCTTCCGTGAAGAGCGTCCGGCTCCCGAGCTTCCGTGCGGCGATCTTGCCGTCGCGGAGCAGTCGGTAGGCGACCGGCCTCGAAATGCCGTAGCGGGCGCGCAGCGCATCCGCAGTGAGCAGGGCGGGGGCAGGCGCGGAGGTGATGGGGGACTTTGGCATCGGCTCCTTGCGTCTCTCGGCGCTTTCTGGCGCACCAAGAGTTGCCGCAGTCGGTCGGCTCAGTCCTTCACGGCGGCACGGCGGCCGGATTTTCGTGACCGGCCCACGAGCCGGCTGATCGTGTTCTCAATCGTCCGTGCGGCCGGGGGCCGGAGGTCGAGTTCGCGCATGATCTCGACGGCGAATGCAGCCGCGCGCGTCTGACTGCCGCTCTTCTCGCGGGTCGCATCGAGCCCGATGAAGAGGCGGGCGAGCCCGTTGATCATCGTCTCGGTTGGTGAAAGCTCGCCGCGCGCCGGTATGGGAGGCGGCTCGACTGCCTCCAGCCATGCCCGCAACGCCACTGCCGCCGCCGCCGCCGGCGTTGCGATCGTGGGCGGTGTGTGCGCGCCCGCCGCAGCCTTATCGGCCATCGCCAGCGCCTCCCGCAGCACCTTGGCGGATCGATCGCGCCTGGCGGCTTGTTCCCACCACCGTTGTGCATGGGCTTGGCGCACAATCAGGTTCACCCGGTCAGCAACCCCGAGCTCCGCCTTCGCGTCAATGAGCTCGGGGTGGGCGACATGCCTGCGCAGGATCGCGCCCAACACTTCGGGGGCGATCTCCTTCATGTCAGGTCCGCGCCGCAGATATCCCGTGGAATCGGGCCACCTCAACCGGCAGGTCGGGCAGGCCAGCGCGCGCGGCGGCCAGGAGAGTCGCCGCGCGCTTCACCTCCCGACGCTGCGCGCGGCTCATGCCCGCGCTATCGAGCGCCGATAGGAGCGCGCCCTCCGCTGCGGCGACCGCCAGCACGGCCTCTCCCGGGTCCTTAGCCGCCATGGTCAGGAGCGCGTCTTCCAACGCCAGCACGGCGGCGCCTTCGCCGCAAAGTGTCGCCAGCCGCAAACGTTCTGCACGGCTCGGCATGGTAGGGGTCGTGGAAGTCTCGGGCATCGGTGGTCTCCGATGGTCGGGGCGAGGCCGGGAAGGGCGTTGCTGCGCCCTCCCCGGCCGCCATACCGGGGGGGAGCCGCCCCGGCGCGGAACCTGCCCGCGCCCGCGCTCCGCGGGCCGCTGGCAGGCATGGGAACGGGCCGGCGCGCGCCAGCACCAGCACGATTCGTCGGCACCTCTGGCGGCTCTCACCCGTGCGCCTTCGCAGCGGTGGGGAGCGGCACCACGCGGCCTGGCGGGCGGCGGCACCATTCGGCCCACTGGTCCATGAGACGGCGCCGATCGGCGAGCAGATCGTCGCGGGCGTAGGCGGCGCGCACCTTGTCTCGGTCCGTGTGCGCAAGAGCCCGCTCGCTCAGGTGGTCCGCGAAGCCTTGGGTCCGGGTCCAGTCCTTGAACGAGCTACGGAACCCGTGCGGCACGATCGCGCGGCCCTCTTCGTCCCGCCAGCGCGGCGGTTCGCCTTCCTCGAGCCCGTCGAAGCACATGCCGCGCACGAGCATCGAAAGCGCCATGTCGGAAAGCGGCGATGCCCGCTTCGCTCCGGGGAAGACCAGCCCATCCGGCTCGCGCCGGCCGCTCCGCGGCATCATTTCGCCGAGCAGCGCCATCGCATGCTCCGAGAGCGGCACGCGGTGCGTCTTCCCGCCCTTCATCCGCTTGCCCGGGATAGTCCACACGCATTCGGCAAGGTCCACCTCCCGCCAGGTCATGCCGCGCACCTCGCCGGAGCGGGCCGCCGTCAGGATGGCAAACTCCAGCGCCCGCGCCGCGGTGCCCTTCCGATCGCGGAGCTCGGCCAGGAAGCGCGGCAGGTCGCGCCAGGGGAGGGCGGGGTGATGCTCCACGGCGGCCACCTTGCGCGGTGGCGGCAGGAGCTCGGCGAGGTGCCCGCGCCAGCGCGCCGGGTTCTCGCCGGTGCGCCAGCCTCGGGCGCGCGCGGCGTCGAGCACGGCCTCTATCCGGCCGCGGAGGCGGGAGGCTGTCTCAGGCGCGCGCGTCCACACGTCGCGCAGCACGCGGAGCACTGCATCCGTGTCCACATCGCGCACGGGCCAGTCGCCGAAGACCGGGTAGGCGTATCGCTCCAGCGTGGCGGCCCACTGCGCGGCGTGCTTCGGGTTTCGCCAGCCGGGCCGCTTCCCTTCGATCACGGCCTTGGCGGCGGCGCGGAAGGTGCGGTCTTCAGCCGCCGCGGCCACCGCCTCTGCCGTGGCGCGCTGGCGGGCCGCAACCGGGTCTTCGCCGCGGCTCATCAGGCGCCGAGCGTCGGCGGCGCGCTTGCGGGCCTCAGCGAGGCTCACCTCGGGGAAGGCCCCGAGGCCCATGTCCCGGGTGCGGCCGTGGAGGGTGTAGCGCAGCACCCACGCGCGCTTGTCGGCGGCCCGGACATTGAGGTGGAGACCGTCGCCATCGGTGTAGCGGCCGGGATTCGTGAGGGCCTTCACCTCGAGCGCCGTCAACTTCCCCGCCATCCCCGCGAACCCTCCGCCCAACTCGGCCGGATCGAACCGGTCCCATTGGCGGTCCCAAGATAGGGGGCGATCAGCGTAGAGACAACCAGAGACAGGGGCGCACAGGTCGATTATGCGTTAGCGCATATGTCTATGAAATCGCAGGGGGAAGATGGGCGGAAACCAAGGGCTTCGGAGGCGGGTTCTACAGACACCCTCTCCGCCAGCGCATCGTTTTACCGAGAATTAGCCTGAAGCCGTTGATTACGAGGGGTCTTTTTGGGGGCTCTTGGTGCTCCAAGGTGCGGCTCATGGCGAACATCAGGCGCGCCGACGGAGGAGCGCGAGCGCATCGGGTTGCTGAAGCGCGAGGTCCG
>CAZMCV010000075.1:11265-19244 GCA_964564645.1 uncultured Acetobacteraceae bacterium | reverse complement strand
GTGGCGCTGGCCGCCGGCGGCGCGGCGCTGGGCCAGGCCGCGGGGCCGCACGACACGGGCAACACGCCGGGCGGCGGCCCTTCCAGCTTCGCCTTCCCCGAGCTTCGCCACCAGATGGCGCAGCGCGACGCGGTGGCCGAGGGCCATGAGATCCAGACCGTGATCCGCTGGGGCGACCCGATCCTGCCCGACGCGCCGGCCTTCGACCCCGCACGGCAGAGCGCCGAGGCGCAGGCGCGGCAGTTCGGCTACAACAACGACTACCTGGACTTCTTCCCCCTGCCGCAGGGCTCCGGCGCGTCCGATCGCGGGCTGCTGGTGGTGAACCACGAATACACCTCGACCCAGCTGATGTTCCCCGGGCTGCCCGCCAGCAGCGCCGCCCGCCGCGCCGCCTCGCCCGAGCAGATGGCGATCGAGCGCGCGGCGCATGGGCTGGCGGTGGTCGAGCTGCGCCGCGAGGGCGGGCGCTGGTCCTATGTGAAGGACAGCCCGCTCAACCGCCGCATCACGACGGAGACGCCGCTGCGCCTCAGTGGCCCCGCGGCCGGCCATGACCGCCTCAGGACCACCGAGGACCCGACCGGGACCCGGGTGCGCGGCACCCTGAACAATTGCGCCGGCGGCAACACGCCCTGGGGCACGGTCCTGACGGCCGAGGAGAATTTCAACCTCTACTTCGGCGGCGCCGCCGCCGAGACCGGGCCGCAGGCCGTCGCCTACAAGCGCTACGGCATCGTCCGGGAGGGCAGCTATGGCTGGGCCAGGACGGAGGCGCGGTTCAACCTCGACCAGGAGCCCAACGAGCCCAACCGCTTCGGCTGGATCGTCGAGTTCGACCCCTACGACCCGAACAGCGAGCCGGTGAAGCGCACCGCCCTCGGCCGCTTCAAGCATGAGGGCTGCCACCACGCCATCGGCAAGGACGGGCGCGTGGCCATCTACATGGGCGACGACGAGCGCTTCGACTATGTCTACAAATTCGTCACCGCCCGGCCCTGGAACCCGAACGACCGCGCCGCCAACCGCGACCTGCTCGACGAGGGCACGCTCTACGTCGCCCGGTTCGAGGCCGACGGGACGCTGCGCTGGCTGCCGCTGGTGCACGGCCAGGGCCCACTGACCGAGGCGAACGGCTTCCGCAGCCAGGGCGACGTGCTGATCGAGGCGCGCCGCGCCGCGGACCTGCTGGGCGCCACGCCGATGGACCGGCCGGAGGATGTCGAGCCGAACCGGGTGACGGGCCGCGTCTATGTCCTGCTGACCAACAACAGCCGCCGCACGGCGCAGCAGGTCGACGCCGCCAACCCGCGCGCGCGGAACGACCACGGCCATGTGGTCGAGATCATCCCGCCCGGCGCCGGCACGCGGGAGGTCGACCATTCCGCCGAGACCGCGCGCTGGGCCATCTTCCTCGTCGCCGGCAAGCCGGGGATCGACGCCGGCACGCAGTATCACCGCGCGACCAGCGACAGCGGCTGGCTGTCCTGTCCGGACAATTGCGCCTTCGATGCCAAGGGCCGCATCTGGATCGCGACCGACGGCGCGCCCTCGGCCGCCGGCGTCGCGGACGGGCTCTATGCCGCGGACACGGAAGGCGCGGGCCGGGCGCTGACGCGGCTGTTCTACCAGGCGCCGACCGGGGCCGAGGTCTGCGGGCCCTGCTTCACGCCGGACAACACGACGATCTTCCTGGCCATCCAGCATCCGGGCGAGGATCGCGGCTCGACCTTCGACCGCCCCTCCACCCGCTGGCCGGACTTCGCCGAGGGGATGCCGCCGCGGCCGGCGGTGATCGCCGTCGTGAAGAAGGGCGGCGGGCCGATCGGCTGAAGGAGGGCGGGCGGGCCTGCGGCGCAGCCGCCGCGCCCGCCCCACCGTCTTCCGGCACCGGTCCGAGGTGGTCCGGGATCAATGCCCAGGGAGGGGCGGCGGGGTCAGGAGGGGAGCGTCGTTTCCCTCTTCTCCCCGCTGGCCTCCAGCATGCCCTCGATCCGTGCCAGCCTCGCCTCCGTCCGCCGCAGCGCGACGCCGAGCCCGCCGAGCGCGACCAGGGCCAGCGCCGAGACCGCGCCCGCCCCGGCATAGAGCAGGCGGGCGCGGCTCCACCCCTCGCCGCCCCAGGGCGTGGCGCCCCAGGCGAGGTGGGCGCAGAGCAGCAGCGCGACCACGCCGAAGGCCTGCAGCAGCCGGTGGAACATCAGCCCGGCCCGATGCCGCGCCGCGCCAGCGCCGCCTGCAGCGTGTTCTCGAGCAGGCAGGCGATGGTCATCGGCCCGACGCCGCCCGGGACCGGGGTGATGGCGCCGGCGCGCGACAGCGCCTCCTCGAGGGCCACGTCGCCGACGAGCCGCCCGTCGGCGCCACGGTTGATCCCGACATCGATCACCGTCGCGTCCTGGGCGAGCCAGTCCCCGCGCACCAGCTCCGGCCGGCCGACGGCGGCGATCAGGATCTCCGCCCGGCGGCATTCCGCGGCCAGGTCGCGGGTGCGCGAATGCGCGACCGTCACCGTGCAATCGGATGCCAGCAGCAGCTGCACCATCGGCCGCCCGACGATCTGGCTCCGCCCCAGCACCACCGCCCGCGCCCCGGGCAGCGAGACCCCGGCCTCGGCCAGCAGGTGCATCACGCCGCGCGGGGTGCAGGGCACCAGGCCCGGCTGCCCGGCGGCCAGCCGCCCGACATTGAGCGGATGGAAGCCGTCCACATCCTTGGCCGGATCGACCGCGGCGATCACCACCTCGGCCCGGATCTGCGCCGGCAGGGGCAGCTGGACCAGGATGCCGTCCACCGCCGGGTCGGCGTTCAGCGCCGCCACCTGGGCCAGCAGCGCGGCCTCGGTCGTGTCGGCCGGCAGGTGCAGGGTCGCGCTGTCGAAGCCGCAGGCGGCGGCGGCGCGGTCCTTGTTGCGCACATAGACGCCGCTCGCCGGGTCCTCGCCCACCCGCACCACGCGCAGGCCCGGGCGGAACGGCAGCGCCGCGACCCGGGCGGCGAGCGCCGCGCGCAGCCGCTCCGCCACCGCCTTGCCGTCGATGATCCGCGCCGTCATGGGTTTCTCCTCCGTCACGTCGCGCCTGGCGCCAGCAGCGCCTCGAGCCGCGCGCCGAGCACCTCCGGCGACCCGGCGACCGCGAGGGTCTTCTCCCGCGCCGCCGCCCCCGCCGCCACCTGCACCGCCGTCACCGGCAGGCCGAGCGCGGCCGCGACCAGGGCGGCGACGGCGCGATTGGCCCGGCCATCCTCCGGCACCGCGGTGACCGCCACGCGCAGCCGCGGCCCGTCGATCGAGGGGGCGGTGCCACCCACCGCCTGCCGCCGCGCCCGGGGCTGGACCTTCACCCGGAGGAGAAGGCCGCTGCCATCCGCGGCCGCGCGCCAGGGGCGGGCATCGGCGCTCAGACGTAGAGCCCGCTCAGCATCAGGTAGCGCCGCGCCGCGCCGAGCAGGATCTGCACCGCCGTGATCAGCAGCAGCACGACCAGCGGCGAGAGATCGAAGGCGCCGAAGCGCGGCAGGAAGCGCCGCACGCGCGAGAAGATCGGCTCCGTCACCCGGTAGAGGAAGTCCGCGATCGTCCAGACGAATCGGTTGCGCGTGTCCAGCACGTTGAAGCTGATCAGCAGCTGGACGATCACGGCGATGATGACCGCCCACCAGAGCAGGTCGAGCACCGCCCCCGCCAGGAAGAAAACCGCATCGAACAGGTACATCGCGTTCCCTCTTCCGCCCGCCGCCACCGCCGCGGGGGGCCTTCTAGACCAGATCGCGGCGGGTCGGAACCGACGCCCTCCCGCCGGCCCCGGGGATGCGCCCGCGGCCCCCGGGCCCGACCCGCCACGGCGGCGCCGGCACGCCTTGACTTCGCCCAAGGCCGGGGGCAATGAGCGCGCCCTGCGGAGATCCCGACCCGCAAGCGCCGGTGGCGCGGGGCTGTAGCTCAGTTGGGAGAGCGCCTCGTTCGCAATGAGGAGGTCAGGGGTTCGATTCCCCTCAGCTCCACCACCTCGCCACACAAATCACCGATATCCCGGCCCAGCGAAATCCGGGCGGATGCCGGCCGCCGCTTCGGCGTCCGCGCCTGCCGGTCCCGGCGCCGGCGGTCCCTGGCATGCCGCGACCATCCGCCGGCGCGGAGCCTGGTCCGGGCGGGCCGGCGCGGTGGTTCGGAACGCCGCGGGCGTGCTCCCGGGGACAGGCGCTAGACCAGCACGGCATCCGGGAGGAAGGCGAGGGCGGCGGCGCCCGGCGGCGTCCCATCCGCGTCCCATGCCGGTCCGGGCAGGCCGGGGGCGCCGGTCGCCGCGACGCCGCTTTCGCCGCGCGCGAAGCTGCCGCCGAACAGCAGATAGGCCGCGCCGGCGTCCGTCCCGCCATCATCGTTCAGCGGCGCCCCGACGAGCAGGTCGTCATAGCCGTCGCCATTCACATCCCCCGCCGCCGCGACGCTGGCGCCCGCCTGGTCGCCCGCGCCGGCGCCCCGGAGGACCAGGCCGTCATCGGCCGAGAGGCTGTCGAGGTCCACCACCTGCCGGTTGCCCTCCGCCTGGCCGAAGCCGCCCGCCTTGCCGAACAGCACATAGGCATCGCCGGCATCGGCGCCGCCGCCCTCGTCGCCGAGCGGCGCGCCGAGGATCATGTCGGCGAAGCCGTCGCCATTCACGTCGCCGGCCGCGGCCACGGCGAAGCCCGCCCGTGCCGCGGCCTCGCCCTGGATGACGAAGCCCTGGGCGGCGGAGAGGAGGGACAGGAACACCACCTGGCGGCCACCGATCAGCTGGCCGAAGCTGCCCGGCCCGCCGAACAGCAGATAGGCCTCGCCGGCATCGGTCCCGCCATCATCGTTGAAGGGCGCCCCGACGAGCAGGTCGGCGAAGCCGTCGCGATTCACGTCGCCGGCCGAGGACACGCTGAACCCCGACTGGTCGCCGGGCGTCGCGCCCTGGATGGCGAAGCCCTCGTCGGGGGTGAGGGCGCTGAGGGGCACCACCTGCCGCCCGTCCGCCGCCTCGCCGAAATCGCCCGACTTGCCGAAGACCACGTAGGAACGGCCGATCTTGGTCCCGCCATTGCTGTTGTAGGGGGCCCCGACGATCAGGTCGTCGAAGCCGTCGCCATTCACGTCGCCGGCCGAGGCCACGCTGAACCCCGCCCGGTTGCCGCCGGTGGCGCCCTGGAGGAGGACGCCCTCGTCCGCCGAGAGGGTGGACAGGTCCACCACCTGCCGCCCATCCACCGCCTTGCCGAAGCCGCCCGCCTTGCCGAACAGCAGATAGGCCTCGCCGGCATCGCCGCCGCGGTCATCGCCGAAGGGCGCGCCGAGGATCAGGTCGGCGAAGCCGTCGCCATTCACATCGCCGGCCGAGGCCACGCTGAAGCCGGCCCGGTCGCTCGCCAGGTCGCCCTGGATGACGAAGCCCTGCGCGGCCGGGAGGGTGGACAGCGCCACCACCCGCTTGCCGTTTGTCAGCGTGCCGAAGTCGCCGTCGCGGCCGAACAGCACATAGGCCTCGCCGGCATCGCTCCCGCCATCGTCGTTGAAGGGCGCGCCGAGGATCAGGTCGGCGAAGCCGTCGGCGTTCACGTCGCCGGCGGCCGAGACGCTGTAGCCCGCCCGGTCGCCCGTCTCGGCGCCGGCGATGTCGAAGCCCTGCTCCGGGGTGAGCGCGCCGAGGCGCACCACCTGCCGCCCATCCGCCGCCTCGCCGAAGCCGCCCGCCTTGCCGAACACCACGTAGGACCGGCCGATCCTGGTTCCGCCATTGTTGTTGTACGGCGCCCCGACGATCAGGTCGTCGAAGCCGTCGCCGTTCACGTCGCCGGCCGGGGCCTGGCTGAAGCCCGCCCGGTTGTCCGTGCTGGCACCCTGGAGGACGAAGCCCTGCGCGGCGGAGAGCGTCCCGAGCTCGATGATGTCGGGAACGGTGAGGGATTGCGCCACCCGGACCTCGGCGCCGGCCTCGTCGGAGACCCAGCGGTCATAGGCCGCGCCGGCCACGACGACGCTGCCGACCAGCCGCCAGCCCTCATCGGCGAAGAACAGCCTGTCCTCCGCCTCGCCCTCGACGGCGATCACCGCCACGCCATCGACGCGCCGCTCCGTCAGGCCGAGGACGGCGAGCCGGTCGAGGATCAGGGTGTTGCCGAGGCCGGAGAGGGCGATCGCCTCGATGGAGGCGAGCCGGAGCGGCGGCGTGCGGGACAAATCGAGCACGGTCGCGGGCTCGCCCAGGGCCAGGGTGTCGGCGCCGCTGCCGCCATCGACCGAGCCGAAGGCCGCGGCGCCGATGCGGCAGAGATCGTCGCCCGCGCCGGCGCGGAACACGTCCCCCGCGCCGAGGCCGATCAGCGTGTCGTCGCCGAGCCCGCCGACCAGGGTTGCCCCCGCCGCGTCGCCGGCATCGACCAGCACCGGGGTGTCGCCGCGGCCGAAGGGGTCGCCGAACACCACATAGGCCTCGCCGGCCGCGCCGCCGCCATCATCGCCATAGGGCGCGCCGAGGATGAGGTCGGCGAAGCCGTCGCCGTTGACGTCGCCGGCCACGGACACGCTCCGGCCCGCCACGTCGCCCGGGGCGTCGCCCTCGATGACCACGCCGCGGGCCGCGGAGAGGGTGGCGAGGTCGATGAAGCGCCTGCCGTCGATATCGGTGCCGAAGACGCCCGCGGAGCCGAACAGCCAGTAGGCCCGGCCGGCGCCGGAGGCGGCATAGGGCGCGCCGACGAGGAGATCGTCGAAGCCGTCCCCGTTGACATCCCCCGCCGCGGACACGCTGAAGCCCGCATTGTCGAAGGTCGCCTCGCCCAGGATGTGGAAGCCCTGCGCGGCATCGATGGTCGACAGGTCCACCACCTGCCGCCCCGCGACCGGCACGCCGAAGCCGGAGGCGGTGCCGAACAGCACGATGGCCTCGCCGACCCCGGTCCCGGACGGGGCGAAGGGCGCCCCGACGATCAGGTCGTCGAAGCCGTCGCCATTCACATCGCCCGCCCCGGACACGCTGCGGCCCGCACTGTCGAAGGACCCCTCCCCCACCAGCACGAAGCCCTGGGCGGCCGGGAGGGTGGACAGGTCCACCACCTGCCGCCCGCCCTTCGCCTCGCCGAAGCCGCCCGCCGCGCCGAACAGCACATAGGCCTCCCCGGCATCGGGGCCGCCCGCATCGCCATAGGGCGCGCCGAGGATCAGGTCGGCGAAGCCGTCGCCATTCACATCCCCCGCCGAGGCGACGCTGAAGCCCGCCCGGTCGCCCGTCGCCTCGCCCTGAATGACGAAGCCCTCAGCGGCGGAAAGGGTCGAGAGATCCAGCACCTGGCGGCCCTCGACCGCCTCGCCGAACCCCGCCGCCCGGCCGAACAGGACATAGGCCTCGCCCGCGCTCGGGCCGCCCGGGTCGGCGAAGGGGGCGCCGAGGATCAGGTCGGCGTAGCGGTCGCCATTCACATCCCCGACCGCGGCGACGCTCCAGCCCGCCAGGTCGCCGGACGCACCGCCCTGGAGCACGAAGCCCTTCGCG
Organism: uncultured Acetobacteraceae bacterium; assembly: GCA_964564645.1. Lineage (GTDB taxonomy): Bacteria > Pseudomonadota > Alphaproteobacteria > Acetobacterales > Acetobacteraceae > CAZMCV01. The sequence continues at coordinate 11,724 of CAZMCV010000075.1, read as the reverse complement.
GCGGGCAGGCTGGCCAGATCCACCACCCGGCGCCCGCCCTGCGCCTCGCCGAAGCCGCCCCTGGCGCCGAACAGCAGATAGGCCTCGCCGGCATTGCTGCCGCCATCATCGCCATAGGGCGCGCCGAGGAAGAGGTCGGCGAAGCCGTCGCCATTCACATCCCCCGCCGCCGCCACGGCGAAGCCCGCCCGGTCGCCCGCCGCCTCGCCCTGGATCACGAAGCCCTCGGCGGCGGAGAGGGTCGACAGGTCCACCACCTGGCGGCCATCGACCGGCTTGCCGAAGCCGGCGGCTTTGCCGAACAGCAGATAGGCCGCGCCGGCGCTGCTGCCGCCCTCATCGCCGAGCGGGGCGCCGAGGATCAGGTCGGCGAAGCCGTCGCCGTTCACATCCCCCGCCCCGGACACGGCGAAGCCCGCCCGGTCGCCCGCCGCCTCGCCCTGGATCACGAAGCCCTGC